>DASRJA010000698.1:0-31743 GCA_035649695.1 Mycobacterium sp.
GCCGCAGACCACATCGGTTCCGCTCGCGGCGCGGCCCACCCACAGCTACCCGAGCCCACCACCGCAGCCGCCGACGTCACGGCCGCCGGTTCCGTCTCACCCGCAGCAGCCGGTGTACCCGTCCGGACCGCAGCCGTACTCGTCGGGGCCGCAACCGCGCTACCCATCGGGGCCTGCGGCGGGATACCCGAGCGGCCCGTCGACGTATCCGCCGAGCACATCACAGCCGCAGCCGGCCCGGCCGGCAGCCGTTGCGCACCCGTCGATCTCCTCCCCCAGCCTGGAGTCGGTCACCCAGCTGGGCCCGACGGCCGCGCCGCGCACGTCCGAGGGCAACCTCGCGACGAGCATGCTGAAAATCTTGCGACCCGGCGGCCCTGCGAAGGCCCCAGCGGGGTCGACCAAGATCGGCCGAGCGACCGACAACGACATCGTCATCCCCGATGTGCTGGCGTCGCGCCATCACGCGACGTTGATCCCCGGTCCGAGCGGCACCGAGATCCGCGACGAGCGCAGCATCAACGGCACATTCGTCAACGGCGCGCGCGTGGACTCGGCGATGCTGAAGGACGGCGACACCGTCACGATCGGCAATGTCGACCTGGTGTTCCGCGGCGGAACGCTGGTGCGCCGCACCGAAACCGAGGCCGCGACACGCACCGGCGGGCTCGAGGTGCATGGCGTCACGTGGACCATCGAGGGCAACAAGACGCTGCTGGACAACATCTCGGTCGCCGCGCGCCCCGGCATGCTGACGGCGGTCATCGGGCCGTCGGGTGCGGGCAAGTCGACGTTCGCACGGTTGGTGGCCGGCTACACCCACCCGACGACGGGCACGGTGGCATTCGAAGGACACGACGTCCACGCCGAGTACGCCTCGCTGCGGTCCCGGATCGGGATGGTGCCGCAGGACGACGTCGTGCACGGCCAGCTGACCGTCCGGCAGGCGCTGATGTACGCGGCGGAATTGCGGCTGCCACCCGATACGAACAAGGCAGACCGCGAAAAGGTCGTCTACGAGGTACTCGAGGAACTCGAGATGACCAAGCATCTCGACACACGCGTCGACAAACTCTCGGGCGGGCAGCGCAAGCGTGCATCGGTGGCGCTGGAGCTACTGACCGGACCGTCGCTGCTGATCCTCGATGAGCCGACGTCCGGCCTGGACCCGGCGCTGGACCGGCAGGTGATGACGATGCTGCGCCAACTCGCCGACGCCGGCCGCGTGGTGCTGGTGGTCACGCACTCGCTGACCTACCTCGACGTATGCGACCAGGTGCTGCTGCTCGCCCCCGGCGGCAAGACCGCGTTCTACGGTCCGCCCGACGAGATCGGTCCGTCGATGGGCACCACCAACTGGGCCGACATCTTCAGCACGGTCGCCGGCGACCCAGACGGGGCCAACAAGCGGTTCATCGCCCAGCACGGCCCGCCGCCACCGCAGCCGGCCGCGCAGAAACCGGCAGATCTCGGCAAGCCCACGAAAACCAGCCTGCGGCGCCAGTTCTCGACGATCGCTCGTCGCCAGATGCGGCTGATCGTGTCCGATCGCGGTTACTTCATCTTCCTGGCGGTGCTGCCGTTCATCATGGGTGTGCTGTCCCTGTCAGTGCCGGGAGATGTCGGCTTCGGTGTCCCCGTTCCCGCGATAAAGGGTGGCGAGGCGCCCAACGAGCCGGGGCAGATCCTCGTCCTGCTCAACGTGGGCGCCATCTTCATGGGTACCGCGTTGACGATCCGCGCACTCATCGGCGAGCGGGCGATCTTCCTGCGTGAGCAAGCGGTTGGGCTGTCCACATCCGCGTACATCTTGGCCAAGGTCTTCGTCTTCGCCGGGTTCGCGTTGCTGCAGTCGGGCATCGTCGTCGCCATCAACATATGGGGGAAGAAGTGGGGTCCGGGGGCCGTGACCAGCGGCGCGGTGATACCCCCTCGGACCCTGGAGCTGTACGTCGATGTCGCGGCCTGCTGTGTGGGAGCGGCGATGACCGGCTTGGCACTCTCGGCCCTGGCCAAGTCGAACGAGCAGATCATGCCGCTGCTGGTGATCGCGATCATGTCGCAGCTGGTGTTCCAGGGCGGCATGATTCCGGTGACCGGTCGAATCGTCCTCGACCAGTTGTCGTGGGTCACGCCGGCGCGGTGGGGATTCGCCAGTACCGCGTCGACGATCGATCTGCTCAGACTCGTCCCCGGCCCGCTGACGCCACAGGACTCGCATTGGAGGCACACCCCGGGCGCATGGTGGTTCAACATGGCCATGCTCGGGGCGATCTGCGTCGGCTACATCAGCTTCGTGCGGTGGAAGATTCGCCTTAAAGGCGGCTGAGTCACAGACCTGGCTGATCCTCGATGATGCCGAGCCAGATCTGGGCCGCGTCGATGGCCACCTTCTCACTGATGAACGCGTGCTGCGTGCCGGTGTAGAGGTCGCGGAAGGCGCGCTCGAGCCGGCTGCCCTCGCGGATCGAGCTGGTGCCCGCGACAAGGTGTGCCCACTCCCCACAAGCCCGCGCCACGTCGGTCGCGTAGACGGCGGCCACCCGCATATCCGCGCGCAACGCCGGGGTGAGATCGTCACCCGCGGCAACGGCGGCCTCGGCCCGGGTGAACTCTTCGAGCACGAGAAGGCGAGCGGCCCGCCACGATGCGACGTGGTGCGCCAAGCCTTTCTGGAATGTCGGACGGCTGGCCAGCGACGCCATGTCGCTCATCCGGAACTTCGTGGCGGCCAGCTCCTCGACGTCGTCGAGCATGCTCTTGGCCACTCCGAGTGCCCACGATGCGTGGCCGGCGGCGGTGACGGGCATCAGACCCATGCGGGTCGCCGGCGACGAGCCGCGGTGCGGGTCGCGGGCGAACAGCGGGAACGTCCGGTATTGCGGCACGAACACATCGACCGCGTTGTAGTCGTAGGATCCAGTTCCCTTGAGCCCCTGCACAAACCAGCCGTCGGTGAAGGTGATGTCGTCGCGCGGCACGATCGCCACCCGCATGTCGGGTAGGCCCTCGCTGATCCAGCGCACCTCGCCGTTGTCCATCGGCATGAATCCGGCCGCGATGTACTGCGAATGGCCGGTGCCTGAGCCGAAGCTCCACGACCCGCTCAGCCGGTAGCCGCCGTCGACGGCTTGTCCTTGGCCGTTGGGAAAGAACTGGCCGCCCATGGTGATCCGGTTGTCATGAGCGGTGAACACTTCGGCGAAGCCGTCATCGGGCAGATAGGCCCCCGCGGCGAATGTCGACGGCAGGTTGGCGATGCCGCACCACCCGAACGAGCCATCCTGCCAAGCCATTTCGATCCACGTTTCGATCATCTCAGTGAACGAGGGCTCCACCCCGCCCGCCGGTATCGGGTTGAACGACGACATCAACCCACTTGCCCACATTTCGTCGACGATGGCCGGGGTCAGTGTGCGCAGTCGTTCGGACTCGGCGGCCTCTGTTCGTACGAGGTCGCGCATGCCACGCGCCCGCGCGACGACCGGACTTCCCACTTCAGCTGTCGACGTCATGGTCGATGACCGTACGCTGTCGCGTCTCATCCGCCATGCATATTCGGGTGAACCTCGGCGAGCTGCGCGCTGTCCCAGTAGCCGCGCTGTTGCGCGATAAGCCCGTCGCGCACATGGAAGAAGCCGCAGCCGCGGAAGCCGTCGGGATCAGTCCACTCGAGCGCGCCCCACTCACCGTCGACGACGAGGTTGATCGGCGTGCATGTCAAAGGCCCGCCCGCGAACGTCTCCCGATGGAATTCCTCGATGGCCGCGCGGCCCACGATAGGTGTGAGCGGGATCTGATGGTTGACGGCGTCCTTGGCGTACAGCGCTGAGATCCCGGCGGCATCACCGGCGTTGAACCGCTCCACCCAAGTTTCGATGATGCGACGCGTGCTCATCGCACGAAGCTACGTGCGGCCATCAGTCCACGTCCAATACCGCCTTGCCGGCGACCCGGCGGTCAAGCAACGCTTCCGCCGCTTCCGACACATCGGTCCACGACGTCCGCAGGCCAATCTGCGGATCGATCTCGCCATCCGCCAGCAGCTCCACGAGATACGCGAGGTCGGGCGCGAAAGGCGTGCGAACGGTGAACGGCTCCAATCGCCTGTGCCCCGGGATCTGCCGCTGGGCCTCGAAGTCAATCGTGGTGGGTTGGTTCGATGCCATCCCGATGGACTGCGCCGAGCCGCCGTCCGCGACCAGGCTGAACGCTTCGGCCAGCAGCTGCCCACCGACGTTGTCGAGCACACCGAACACCGGCTCGGTGACGTCCGCCAGACCGACCACCACCTCAGCCGCGCCGAGGTCCGCCAGGCCGGCCCCGCGCGCCGCGGATCCGACTGCGGCGATCACGTGTGCGCCGGCCCGTGCGGCCAACTGCACCGCGAAGCGGCCGACCCCGCCTGAGGCGCCGGTGACGAGCACCCGTCGCCCGACCACCGGGCCGAGCCTGCGCAGCGCCTGCAATGCGGTCACTCCGGCCACCGGCAGTGCGGCAGCCTGCCCGAAGTCCACCGAATCCGGAAGCACCGCAAGGTTTTCCGTCGACACGGCGCGTCGCTGGGCCCAGCCACCGGCTCCATCAAAACCAACGACTCGGGTGCCGACGGGCGGACCCGAACCGTTGGCCGCAGCCTGCAGGACCACGCCCGCGGCATCCCATCCGGGTACCTCGCCGGGCTTGCGCATCCGATCGATGAAGTGCACCTCGCCGAAGTTCAGCGCGGTCGCGCGCACCTCAATGAGCGCCTCGGAATCCGCGACAACTGGCTCGTCGACATCGGCCAATCGCAGATTCGCGCGGGCATCCGGGTCGTAGATGACTGCTCGCATGCCACCGTCAAACCCGACCGAGCGACGGTTATTCCCTAACTGCGTGCCGGGGCAAGCCGCTTGAGGGCAAGGCCGCCTTCGAACGGCCGGTAGCCGAACGCGGCCGGCGCGACATAACCCGTGTCTCCCAACGGCGTGTGCACTTCGGCGACGGTCGGACCGATCTCGGCGGCGACCGGTGCAAGGGCTTCCAAGTCGAATCGGTAGAGCCGCCCCGCGTTGCCGGCCAGGATCTTGCGGCAGACATCTTCGGACCGGTCATGCAGCGCCCACCGGATAGCCAGCTTCGAGTGCGGCGCAAAGCCTTCCTCGTGCGGGTAATCGCTGCCCCACATGATGTGATCGGCGCCCATGTAGTCGATCATCGAGGACTCGAACGGCATGAGCTCGGACGCCAGATAGCAGTTCCGCTTCGCGTAGTCGCTCGGCGCCAGGGTCAGCTGGTCGATCGACGAACCGCCGAACATCCCATAGGTGCGGTTGTGCGCCTCGGTTTTCATGCTGGGCACCATGGCGTCGAGGAGCATCATCTGCTGCTGCAGCCACATGGTGCCCTGCTCCGTCGGCACGAACCGCAGCGTCGGGTGGCGCTCGAACACCCCGGCAAGGACGAGGTGCGAGACCGTGCGCTGCGCCCACATCGCCATCTCGGAGACCAACACTGCGTTGGAGGCGGGCTGGTCCATTGGCATCGCCGGACTACCGGGACCGGCGTGCTGAACAACAGTCAGGTCGAGGTCCTCGCAGAGGGCCCAGATCGGTTCATAGCGAGTGTGGAACAGCGGTGCGACGGTCGGATCACCCGGTGAGACCGGCGGCAGCAGCACCCCGCCGAAACACTCCTTCTCGACGCCCCACCGGATCTCGTCCAGTGCCAGATCGATGTCGTTGGGGAAGATTTGAATCAACCCTCGGCGCCGCGCCGGCGCCAGTGCGCAGAAGTCGATCTGCCAGCGGTTGTGGGCTTGCACACCGGCCCAACGCTTTTCGAACTCATCACGCGTAGTCGGCAGGCTGATGGTGATGTTGGGCGTGGTCGGGAAGAACGGCGGGATGGTGTTGGGCAGCAGCACCTCGGCGGCTACCCCGTCGTCATCCATCTCGGACATCCGCAATTCGTGGTCCCAGTTACGTTTTGCGGTGGCGACGATCAAGTCATCGAACGGGCTCTCATAGGTCTTTGCCCAGGCATCGAATTCGTCGTGTAGTCGAGTCGGCAGGTACGGCTTGTAGTCGTACAGATCGGCCCCGGCGTGGGTGTCCGTTGAAATAACGACGTAGCGATCGATCGTGTCCCAAGTAGCAGCCATTGCCTCATCCTTCTACCGAGAGAGGCGGGCGCAGGCAGGATTGCCCAGTTTGGCGTGCGGAGGCGTTACGACGAAACGACCCCGCTGTGCGATGAGATTTCGGTCGGCAGCTCGCCGACCACGTCGAGGCTGAGAAACTCCGGCGCCTTGATGACCCGGCGAAGCATGAACCGAATGAACGCCGGCATGTCCGAGGCGTTCTCATCGCGGTACAGCCGGGGGGCGCCAAGCTGATAGTGCCGCCGCCGGCTTACGAGTTCGCAGCCGCCAGCCGACAGAACATTGCGCACCCAATCCGCACTGGATCCGTACGTCAGCGCGATCACGTATCCGCCGCGGCGCCGAAATGCCCATAACGGGGTGCGCAACGACCGACCCGATTTGCGGCCCCGGTGGATGACGACCGCCCACCCTGGCGCCCATGGAGCGATGAACTTCGTGAGCCGGTTGAGCCCAACCTTGTTGGCGCGGGCAACCCATCGTGGTGCTGGCATGTCCAAAACTCCTCACTTGTGGAATTTCTAGACACGACGCTAACTCGAGGCCGTCCGAAAGTCAACGACTGTAGAATTTCTGGCACTATGGCCAGGATCGGGCGACCGCGCGGTAAGACCGACACCCGCAACGTGATCCTGGCGGCCGCGCGGCATCTTTTCGCCGACGCCGGTTACGACAAGACTTCGGTGCGCGACGTCGCCACCGCGGCCGGGGTCGATCCCGCGATGATCCGGCACTATTTCGGCAGCAAGGCCGAACTTTTTCGCGCGACGATGGGATGGCCGTTCGAGCCCGCTGAGATCGCAGCTCGCGTCACCGGTGGCGGTCGGGGCGAGATCGGCGCGCGGCTCACGCGGGTGTTCTTCGAAGCGTGGGAGCAACCGAATTCGCGTGCGCCGCTGCTGGCGATACTTCGCGGCGCGGCCACCCACGACGAGTCGGCGAACCTGGTGCGCCAGTTCATTCAGGGCCAGGTTTACTCGCACATCGCGGCGGCCCTCGCAGAGCCGGATGCCGAGCTGCGGATCGATCTGGCGATGGCGCAGCTGCTGGGCATCGCCTACCTGCGGCACATCCTGCGGGTGGAACCCGTTGCGTCGACGCCGGTGGAGGATCTCATCCAACGGGTCGCACCGGCAATCACCCGGCATCTGACGCCGCCATAATGAGCCCCGAAACTGCTGGGAGATCGCGTTTTTCGGCGCGAGGACGATCTGGCCGCAGTTTCGGCGCAGTCATTCCCCGTGGATATCGAGGCCGTGCGCGGCGGCGAAGGCCATGGCCTGCTCGATGTCGACCTTCGCGCCGCGCAAGGAGGCGGTCGTCCACAGCGTCGGATCCACCCGCGCGCCGCGCAGATCCGCCTCGTCCAGCTTGGCGTTCTGCAGCCGGGCGCCGCTGAGGTCGGCGCGTCGCAGCACCGCCTTGCGCAGGTCGGCCTCCACCAGGCTGGCTTCCCGCAGTCGGCAGTCGGACAGGTCGACAGCGCGCAGATCCGACGCACCGAGCACGGTCAGCGTGAGGTCCACCTCCACGAGCTTGATCGGCCGGATGCGGCATTCGGTGAACACCGAACCTAGGAAGCTGCAGTGCCGAAACGTGCTGTGCAACAGAGAAGTCCGGCGAAAGGTGCAATTGCGAAACGCGGAGCCGACATGCTCGGATTCGGACATGTCGACACCGCTGAAGTCGCACTCGGTGAATACGACACGCTCGGTGCGAAGCTGGCTCAGATCGTCGTCGCGGAAGTCGTGGCCGTCGAATTCCCGCTCGACCCAGACCGTTTCGTTGTCACCCACGTACCGGCGTGAGCGTGTTGAGTGCGTATTCGGTGACGGCGATCAGCGCCGCCTTCGTCGAATGGCGGTCGCGCGCGTCGACCGTGATGACCGGGATGTCCTCACGTAGCGCCAGCGCCTTGCGCACCGCATGAGCGGGATGTCTTGGTGCGCCGTCGAATTCGTTGACGGCGACGAGGAAGGGCAGGTTGCGCGCTTCGAAAAAGTCGACGGCGGCAAAGCTGTCCTGCAGTCTGCGGACGTCGACAAGGATGATCGCGCCGATGGCGCCGAGGACCAGGTCGTCCCACATGAACCAGAACCGGCGCTGGCCCGGCGTGCCGAACAGATACAGCACCAGGTCATCGGCCAGTGTGATGCGGCCGAAGTCCATCGCGACGGTGGTGGTGTTCTTCTGTGGGGTGGCCTCGAGACCGTCGACCCCTTCCGACTGTTGCGTCACCAACGCTTCGGTACGCAGCGGCATGATTTCCGACACCGCCCCAACGAACGTCGTCTTACCGGCGCCGAAGCCACCGGAGATGACGATCTTCGTCGAGGCGGTGTTCCGCCTCTCAGAGCGCTCGTAGGCCACGCAGCGTCCTTCCTATCAATTCGCGACGTTCGTCAACGGTCGTGGAGTCACCGAGGGTGGTGTGCACCCGCAGATAACCTTGCGTCACAAGGTCGCCGATCAGCACGCGCGCCACGCCGAGGGGCAAGGATAAGACTGCGGCGATCTCAGCGACCGACGGGCTCTCGGCACACCGCGTCAGGATCTGGCCGCGCACGTCGTTTCCCGGCCAGCGCGGCGGTTTCGGTGGGTCCGCCACCGTCTCGATCGGTGCCTCCAGCGGCAAGTAGATGCGGGAATCGGTCCGGCCGGCCGTCAGGGTATACGGCCGAACCAGCTGGGGTTCGTCCGTATCGTCCCGTTCCCAATGGTCCATAGGCGGCTCACGAGTGCTGCGGGGCGCGTCGTGCCGCTTGGGCCATCGCGCCCACTCGCTCCACCAAAATGGCCATCTCGTAACCGATCTGGCCAATGTCGCAGTTGCGGGTGGCCAGAGTCGCCAGGTTGGAGCCGTCGCCGACACGCATCAGCAGCAGATAGCCGTTCTCCATCTCGACGACCGACTGCAGCACGTAGCCGCCGTCGAACAGCTGCGAGGCACCCGTCGACAGGCTCGCCAGGCCGGAGGCCACCGCGGCGAGCTGGTCGGCGCGTTCGGTCGGCATGTGCTCACTGGCCGCCATCAGCAGGCCGTCGGCGGACACCAAGACGGCGTGCGAGACACCGGATACTTCGCGGGCGAACTTGGAGACCAGCCAGTCGAGCGAATCGCGCTGCGTCGAACGTGGCGGATAGGTCATTCGTTATCGGTTCCTCTTGTTTCTTGAGCGTGTGATCGCCCGGCATGCACGCCACCGAAATGGTTGCTGATGCTTGCACGGACGGCGTCCGGATCGCGTGGCGGAATCGGTCCTCCACCAGTGCCGAACCCAGCCGCCGATGCTACCTCGTCGGCGTCGTCGTCGCTCCTGTGAGCACCACCGTTGAAGTGGTGGCCGCCGTTGGAGGGGGCGTCGGGGACCGCGGAATCGACCGCACCCGGCACCAACCGCGCACCGGGCTCACGCACCGGCAGGCCTTCCTCGGTGTGCTCGGTAACCGGCGCCTCGTCTGCGGCCGCGGCTGCCGACCAGCCGTGATCCCACACCGATTCCCAGTTCAGGTCGTCGCTCTTGGCGATCTCGGTGGGGTCGACGAGCCATTCGGACAGCATCTTCTGATAGATCGCGTCATCGGCGCCTGCCGTCGGTGACGATTCGCGCACAGCGTGGCGCGACGGCTCGGGCTGCGGCTGCTCGGCCACGGCCGGCGGCTCGTGTTGCGAGGGCGCCTCCGGCCGCGGCTGCTCGCCCCTCGGCGGGGTGGGCACGCCGTTGCTGACGGCCTGCGCGCGGGATGCGAAGAAGGCCGACGTGTCGATCGGAGCGCGGTCGGCTTCGGGTTCCTGGGCGGCGGGCTGCTCCCAAGGATTTGGCTCAGCTGTGTGCACCGGCATCGAGTCTTCCGGCCACAGCTCCTCAGCGGGCCACTCGTCGTCCCCTTTCTCCGGCTGAGCCAGCGAGGCCGGGACGTCGGCAATTCCACTGGCGCCCGGATTGCGCTGCGGCAACAACTCGATCGGCACTTCGGGGTGGCCGTTGGTGTACTCGTGGCCGGGCTCGTCGAACGTGTACTCGTGTTCCTCGTCCAGGGCCAGGGCGGTGTGGATGCCCGCGTGCGCGTCGGCGGGTACGGCGTACTCGGGGCCACCGAACTGGTCGGGCGCCCCGGCCACGGCCAGCAACTCGGACGGCACGAACACGCCAGCGGTGGTGCCCGAATTCGGTTCACCCGCAATGGTGCTTTGCAACCGGACCACCAGCCCGTGCTGCTTGGCGAGCCGCCCGACCACGAACAGGCCCATGTGCCGCGCGGTGTAGGGGTTGACCTCGCCGCCCGACTGCAGACGGGTGTTGGCCACCCGCAGATCCGGTTCGGTCATGCCGATGCCGATATCGCTGACCTCGATGACCAAGCCGCCGTTGCCGGTGTGCACCGCCGACACCCGGACTTGGGAGATCGGCGGCGAGTAGCGCAGGGCGTTGTCGAGCAGTTCGGCGAGCAGGTGAACAAGGTCGCCGGCGAGGGCGCCGACCACTTCGCTGTCGGGCACCGTCGCGGTGACCACCCGGGTGTAGTCCTCCACCTCGGAGGCTGCGGCGTTGATGATCGCCGACACCGGCACCGGGTCGGCCTGCTCGCGGGGCACCTTGGCGCCGGCCAGCACCAACAGGTTGGCTCCGTTGCGGCGCATCCGGGCGGCGAGGTGATCGAGGCGGAACAGGCTTTCCAGCCGCTCGGGATCCTCCTCGTTGCGCTCGAGGCGGTCGATCAGCGAGAGCTGCTGGTCCACCAGCGACCGGCTGCGCCGCGACAGCGTCTCGAACATGTCGCTCACCTGCAGCTGCAGCCGGGACTGCTCGCCGGCCAGCAGGACGGCCTGCTCGTGCAGCTCGTCGACGGCGTGCGCGACCTGTCCGACCTCTTCGGAGGTGTAAACGGGGATCGGCTGGACGTGCCCGGGCTCACCACCCGCACGGACCCGGTCGAGCTCGCGGGCGAGGTCGTCGTGCGCCACCTGGAGCGCGCTGTCGCGCAGTTGGCGTAGCGGACGCACCAGCGAGCGCGCCACCAGGATCACCAGCAGCAGCGCCAGCAGCATCGCGCCGAGGACGATCGCGGAGTCGCGGATCGCGCCGGTGCGCTGCGCGGCGGTTTCCCTCTCCACTGCGCCTGTCACCGCGCTCGACGTGTCGTCGATGATCTTGGTCGCGATCTGGTCGGTGACCTGGATCGATGCATTCAGGTCCGGGTTGTTGACCAGCACGGCTGCCGGGTCGGACATGATCGTCATCCGCTTGACGAACTCTTCTTGCAGTTTCTGAGCCTCGGGTGATCCGACTCCCAGGACCTGGCTCATGCCGAACAGCGTGGACGGCTCGGTGCCGGCCACCGTGTTCATCGACATGCGCAGCTCGGGATCGGGCAGCTCACCGCCGAGGCTGACCAGCAGCTGCTGAATCATCATCTGGCCGCGGGCGCCGACGGCCCGGCTCAGGCCCAGCGTCTCGGCGCGGATGCGTTCGTCGTCAACCCGAACCGAGCCGTTGATCGCGTCCTCGGCCGTCAGCAGGATCGGCGTGTACGCCTGCACGCGGTCCCGCAGCCCGACGGAGTTGGCCGTGACCTTGTCGATCAGTCCCTGGCCCGCGCCGATCATCGTGCTGACGCCCTTGCTGACGTCCGGCGCGATGTCGGTGTCCGTCAGCCGTCGCTGCAATTCCTGCCTGCTGGCGTCGAACTTGGAGAGCGCCGCCTGGGTGTCTCCCCCGGTCGAACTCGCCAGCATTGCGGCGTCGAGTGACGCCATGTAGTTCACGATCGCGGGCACCATTTCGGCGCGATCGGCGGCGCGCCGCAAATCGGTTGCTTCCGTCGCGCTGGAGTAGATGCGCAATCCGCCGAACGTCCCGGCGAGAACCAACGGCACCAAAACGATCGCGAACACTTTCCAGCGAACCGGCCAATTTGCGATCGACCATCGCGAGGGTCGCTTGGCAGGTGGCTGCTTCTTTGGTTGGAAATCGACGAGCGTGCCGTCGGCCTGCTTCAGCTGCGAGAACGCGGTCATCGGCGTCCGCCGCTACTATCGGCCGCCTGCTCGCAATTCAGTAATGAAGCGTCGTTCATAAGACTTCCTGCTGATTTCGCCCTCCACGGGCGGGCGTTCTACGCCTGGCAATTGGTCGAGTATGCCAGCCATGTGCAGCTGTTTCCACAATTCTTACTGAACAGACAGAGTTCATACCCGCTCCGACAAGCTGTTTCGTGCTATCCGAGCAAATTTCCGCCAGCGTCGACGCATTACTGAGGCGTGCCAAACGTCGGCCAAGCGCACGGTCGCTGTGTTCGAATTAACCAACGCCACGATGAGAGGGGACATCATGACCGAGCCCGAGAAGTTTGAGGTAGATCCGTCGGGTGACCCGAATCCCGGCGTAGCCGACCATGCGTTGCCGGATGACGCCAAAGGGCCTCATCCGCTGGCTGATCCTGCCAACGATCCCACTCCCGGTGTGCCCGGCCACGCAAAGGACGACTGAGGCTTTGGGCCCAAACCCCGCCGAATGAGTTCAAGTTGATGTCTACTCGCCGCGGATCGACATGCGCCAAACAGGACTTGGCCCGCAACCCGGCACGGCTTGACTAGGGGAACCCTGTCTACATTCCGGGTGGTCCAGCCCAAAAGTCTTCGGCCAGGCCGCGACGAGGGTCCTCGCCTGCCGCCCGATCCTCCTCGGCCCACTCACCACGACTGGGCCACGCTTCGCGCAGAACGATCACCAGCACCACGATGCCCGCAGCGATGATCACCGCCACGATCACCAGCGCGACCACAACCACGGCCGACATGAGCTGAGGCTACGCCCGTCGGTCGCACAAAACCCTCTCTCGACCTCAACAGACGTAGCCTGCCCAAGACGCGCTTGCTGAGAGGATGCCGTGATGTTTCGGCTGATGTTCTATTCGCCGCGGATCGCGCCCAACACAGGCAATGCCATCCGGATGGTGGCCGCAACGGGATGCGAATTGCATCTGGTCGAGCCGCTGGGATTCGACCTGTCCGAACCGAAGTTGCGCCGCGCCGGCCTGGACTATCACGACCTGGCGTCGGTAAGCGTGCACCGCGACCTGCCCGCCGCCTGGGAGGCCGTTAAGCCAAAGCGGGTGTACGCGTTCACCGCGCATGCCACGACGTCGTTCGCCGACGTCAGCTACCAACCGGGCGACGTGTTGATGTTCGGTCCTGAACCCACCGGGCTTGATGCAGCGACGCTCGCCGACCCACACATCAGCGCGCAAGTGCGCATCCCGATGCTTGTGGGTCGACGGTCACTGAATCTGTCGAACGCCGCAGCCGTCGCCGTCTATGAGGCCTGGCGCCAGAACGGGTTTACCGGGGCGGTGTGACTACCACGTGTCCCAGTGCGTGACCTGCTCGGCGGGCAGCCGGTCAGCCCGACGGAAGTCGGTGCCCTTCGTATAGGCGATCGGGAAGAGGCCGGCCTGGCTGTACTGGTCGAACGGGATGCCGAGCAATTCGGCGGCCTGCTTCTCGCCGTCGCCGAGCAGATGCAGCGTTGTCCATGCCGATCCAAGTCCCCGCGACCGCAGTGCCAGCATGAAGCTCCACACCGCCGGAAGCAGCGATCCCCAGAACGACGCGCTCATGCCCGCCGGTGCGCCGTCCGGACGTCCCTCCAAGCACGGAATCAGCATGACCGGCGCCTCGTGAAGGTGTTCGTTGAGGTACTTTGCGGAGCCGTACACGCGGGGCCGCTGCTCGTCGCGCACATCGCCGTACTCGGGCTTGGGAAGGTCTAGGTACGGCGTCGCATTCGTGCTGTAGATGTCGGCGAGCGCCTTCTTCTTTTCGGGATCGTCGACGAACACCCATTGCCAGCCCTGGGCGTTGGAGCCCGTCGGCGCCTGAAGCGCCAAGTCCAGACACTCGGTCAGCACCTCACGCGGCACCGGCTTCTCGAAATCCAGCCGCTTGCGCACCGAGCGTGTGGTGGTCAGCACTTCATCGACGGACAAGTTCAAGGTCATTTTCCGAGACTACATTCGTCGTTATGACAGTCGAACTGACGCAAGAGGTTTCCGACAGGCTCTCATCCGATCCCTACGGCTGGTTGACGACGGTGGCGAAGTCCGGCCAGCCCGTCCCCCGGCTGGTGTGGTTCTACTTCGACGGCACCGACGTCATCGTCTACTCCGAACCCAACGCCGCGAAGGTCCGACACATCAAGGCCCATCCGCGGGTGAGCCTGAATCTTGACTCCGACGGCAACGGCGCCGGGATCATCATCGTCGGCGGCAATGCCATGGTCGACGCCGACGGCGCCGATCCGTTGCAGGATGAGCAGTATCGGGCGAAGTACGGCGAGCTTGCCGCCAGCTTCGGCTTCAGCGAGGAATTCCTCGCCGCGTACAACACCCGGCTGAAGATCAGCATCGACAAGGTCTGGACGACACCGACCGAGGGTTAGTCGGCTCAGCGGAAGTCGCGGCTCTTTGAGCCAACTGACATGGAGAGCTTGCCGATTCGGTCGGCGACCACGGTGACCGCACCGGTGGCGTTCTGCACCTGACCGCGGATCAGTAGGGCGGACGCCGTCTGCGCCAGCCTGCGGTGTCGCGCCCATACCCCGGGCGCGCACAGGACGTTGACCATCCCGGTTTCGTCTTCGAGGTTGATGAACGTGACGCCCTGCGCGGTAGCGGGCCGCTGTCGATGCGTTACCGCCCCGGCCACCAGCACCCGAGTTCCGTCGGGCACCGCTAGCAGCTGGTCAGCGGGCACGACGCCGATGGCCTCGAGATCCTCCCGCAGGAACTGCGTGGGATAGGTGTCCGGTGAAATACCGGTTGCCCACACATCCGCGGCTGCCAGCTCCAGCTCTGTCATGCCGGGCAAAGACGGGATGTGCGACGACGACCCAACGCCCGGCAACCGGTCGGGTCGCTGGGTGGCGGCCGCGCCGGCCGCCCACAGTCCTTCGCGGCGGGTGATCCCGAAGCAGCCCAGCGCCCCCGCGGTGGCCAGCGCCTCGGTCTGCGGCACGGACAGCTGGATGCGTCCGGTCAGATCGAGCAGAGAATCGAACGGCCCGTTGGCCTTTCGGTCTTCGACGATCTGCTCGGCCAACTCGTCGCCGATGTGGCGGACCGCTCCCAAGCCCAGCCGCACCTCGAGGCCTTCGTTCTCCAGCGTGGCATGCGGAAGGCTTGCGTTGACGTCGGGTCCGTGCACTGTCACCCCGTGCCTGCGGGCGTCGGCCACCAGCGACTGCGGCGAGTAGAAGCCCATCGGCTGCGCGCGTAGCAGTGCCGCACAGAACGCCGCAGGATGATGCAGCTTGAACCACGACGAGTAGAACACCAGCGCGGCAAAGCTCAATGAATGGCTTTCCGGGAAACCGAAATTGGCGAAGGCCTCCAGCTTCTCGTAGATCCGGTCGGCCACATCGCCGGTGATGCCGTGCCGCTCACGCATGCCGTCGTAGAACCTGCCCCGCAATCGGCGCATCCGCTCCGTGGAGCGTTTGGATCCCATTGCCCGGCGCAGCTGGTCGGCCTCGGCGGCGGAGAAGCCGGCGCAGTCGACCGCCAGCTGCATGAGCTGTTCCTGAAACAGCGGAACCCCCAATGTCTTTCGCAGTGCAGCAGCCATCGACCGATGGTCGTAGGTGACAGGTTCGACGCCGTTGCGCCGCTTGATGTAGGGGTGCACCGACCCGCCCTGGATCGGCCCCGGGCGGATCAGCGCGACCTCGACCACCAGGTCGTAGAACACCCGCGGCTTGAGCCGCGGCAGCGTGGCCATCTGCGCACGCGACTCCACCTGGAACACCCCGACGGAGTCAGCCTTCTGCAGCATTTCGTACACCGCGGGCTCGGACAGATCCAGTTTCGCCAGGTCGACGTCGATGCCCTTGTGCTCGCGCACCAGGTCGATGCAGTAGTGCAGCGCCGAGAGCATGCCAAGGCCGAGCAGGTCGAACTTCACCAAACCGATTGCCGCACAGTCGTCTTTGTCCCACTGCAGCACGCTGCGGTTCTCCATTCGCGCCCACTCCACCGGGCATACATCGGCGATCGGGCGGTCGCAGATCACCATGCCGCCTGAATGAATGCCCATGTGCCGAGGCAAGTTGGAGATCTGCAACGCCAGGTCGATCACCGACTCGGGAACGTCTTCGACATGAGTCGATTCGGACAAGTTCCCCCACTGACCGATCTGCTTGCTCCAAGCGTCCTGCTGCCCCTGCGAGAACCCCAGCGCGCGGGCCATGTCGCGCACCGCGCTGCGGCCGCGGTAGGTGATCACGTTGGCGACCTGGGCGGCGTAGTCACGGCCGTAGCGGTCATAGACGTACTGAATCGCGTTCTCGCGCAAGTCGGATTCGATGTCGATGTCGATGTCGGGCGGCCCGTCGCGCGCCGGGGACAGGAACCGCTCGAACAGCAACTCGTTGGCGATCGGGTCGACGTTGGTGACGCCGAGCGCATAGCAGACCGCCGAGTTGGCCGCCGAGCCCCGCCCCTGGGCCAGGATGTTGTTATCCCTGCAGAACCGGGTGATGTCGTGCACCACCAGGAAGTAGCCCGGAAAGGTCAGCTGCTCAATGATTTTCAGTTCATGTTCGATCTGCGCGTAGGCCCGTGGCGCCCGCTCCGGCGGGCCGTACCTCCCGCGGGCGCCCTCCATGACCAGATGGCGCAGCCAGCTGTCCTCGGTATGTCCCTCCGGAACGTCGAACGGCGGCAGCTGCGGGGCGATCAGCGCCAGCCCGAACGCGCACTGCTCGCCGAGCTCGGCCGCGGCCGTCACCGCCTCGGGGGCCCCCCTGAACAGCCGCGCCATCTCCTCCCCCGAGCGCAGATGCGAACCACCCAGTGGCGCAAGGTAACCGGCCGCCTCGTCGATCGAATTGCGGGCCCGGATCGCACCCATGGCCATGGCCAGCCGACCCCGCGACGGTGCGGCGAAGTGGGCTGCGGTGGTGGCGACGACATTGACACCGAACCGCGGCGCCAGCTCCGCCAGCGCAACGTTGCGCTCGTCGTCGAGGGGATGACCATGATGGGTCAGCTCGATGCTGACCCGGCCGGCACCGAACCGGTCCACCAGGTCGGCAAGCGCCCTGCCGGCAGCCTCCGGGCCACCCGTCGATAATGCTTGCCGTACATGACCTTTGCGACAACCGGTCAAGATGTGCCAGTGTCCGCCGGCCGCCTCGGTCAGCGCGTCGTAGTCATAGCGCAGCTTGCCTTTCTCGCCGCCTGCCAGATGCGCGGTCGCCAGCTGTCGCGACAGCCGTCGATACCCCTCCGGCCCTCTGGCCAGCACCAGCAGGTGCGGTCCGGGCGGATCGGGATCCTCGGTACGGTCACCACCGCCCAGTGACAACTCCGCACCGAACACCGTCTGCATCTCGAGTTCTTTGGCGGCCTCCGCGAACCGCACCACCCCGTAGAGACCATCGTGGTCGGTGAGCGCGATGGCCCGCAGATCGAGCCTGGCCGCCTCCTCGACGAGTTCCTCCGGAGTACTGGCGCCGTCGAGGAAGCTGTACGCCGAATGCGCGTGCAACTCGGCATACGGGACCGACGAGACAGGGCGCTCCACATCGAGCGGCTGATACTCCCCTCGCTTGCGCGACCAGGCCGGACTGTCGCCACCGTCACCCACTTGCTGGTCTACAGGCCATCCGGCACGGCGCGGTTTGCCGTTGAGCACCCGCTCCATTTCCGTCCAGCTCGGCGGCCCGGTGAACCAGCTCACCGATCCAGTCTATCGAACATATGTTCTAGTAGCCAGACCGATGATTTCCGCCTTCGCGTCCGGTCAACACGGCATGGGAACGAAGCGTTCGCGCAGCGGGCATCTGCCGATCAACGGCCTGAACCTCTACCACGAGGTGTATGGCGAGCTCGGCAAGTCGAAAGTGCCTCCGTTGCTGCTCATTCCTGGCGCGTTCATGGCCACCGATTCGATGAAGTCGTGGGTGTCCGCGTTCGCGGGCAAACGCGCCGTGATCGTCTTCGATCAGCAAGGGCACGGCCGCACCCCGGATACCTCGCGCAAGATGTCGTACGAGCAGTTCGCCGACGATGCCGCGGAGTTGTTGCGCGCCTTGAAGGTCGAGCGCGCGGATGTGATGGGCTACTCGCAAGGCGGCGGGGTCGCGCTGCAGCTCGCGCTCCGTCACCCGACGCTCGTCGACAAGCTGGTATCGCTGTCCGCCACCTACCGCCAGGACGGCTGGTACCCGTCGGTGTTGAAGGGCATTGAGGGTCTCACCGCCGAAGCGTTTGCCGGCACGCCCGTCGAGAAAGCGTTCAAGGAGCACACGCCGGACGCCAAGGCGTACGGCGCCTATCTGAAAAAGATGAAGGTCTTGAACATCCAGGACCAGAACATCAGCGACGCGCAGATGCGTTCGATGTCTGCGAAGACCATGGTCATTGTCGGTGATGCGGATGGCGTGAAACCGGAGCACGCAGTAGCGATGTTCAAGCTGCGCGGCGGCGGCGACGAGGAAGCGGCGGCGACTGGGACGTTGCAGAAGGTTCCGGCCGCGCGCTTGGTGATTCTGCCGGCGATGTCGCACATTGGCATCTCTGCGGAGACAGCGGTGCTGGTACCGATGGTCAGTGCGTTTCTCGACGATGTGCCGCCGACGACGCCGGATCTCTTCTAGGCGCGATGATTTCCACGCCCGCGGCCGGTCAATACTTCAGACGACAATTCAAGCCTTGGAGGAACCATGACCAAGCAGACCGCCACCGCCCTACCGCCGGTGGTCGACCAAGACACCTGGCGCGCCGCACTCGATGACCTGCGTCGACGGGAGAAAGCCGCCACCCGCGAACTGGATGCCATTGCCGCCCAGCGGCGCCGTCTGCCCATGGTCGAGATGCCGGATTACACGCTGATCGGCAAGGATGGGACGGTTCGGTTGGCCGACGTGTTCGACGGACATTCGCAGCTCATCGTCTACAACCACATGTGGGAGGACGGAGCCGAGTGGCAGTGCGGCGGATGCACCGGCTTGACGGCAGGGTGGACCCGACTGGAGTTCCTCGCCAATTACGACGCACGCATGGTCATCGTCACCAACGGGCCCATCGAAGAAGCCTTGGCATATAAGCAGAAGGTCGGCAACAAGATGGAGTGGTACTCGTCATCGGAGAGTTCGTTCGGCGCCGACGTCGACGCGCCGCCGGGTGGCGGCTTCGCCGTCAACGTATTCCTCCGCGACGGCGACAAGGTCTACCGCACTTGGCACACCAACGGCCGCGGCACCGAGCAACTCACCTACACTTTCGGCCTCATCGACCTGCTGCCGTGGGGGCGGCAGGAAGAATGGCAGGACTCCCCCGACGGTTGGCCATCGCGACCGACCTACTCCGGCTGGTTGGACTCCCCTGACATCGCGCGAGTGTACGGACGGACCGGCGGCTAAGGCAGGTCCTGCGCCCCGAATTGGTCTCGCGGCACGACCATCATTGGAGTGTCCAGCACCCGCAGCATCTTGGCGGCGGTCGAGCCGAGGAAGAGGCGCTTGGGCGCACTGAGCCGGCTCGACCCGACCATGATCAGGTCGCCGTCGTGCCACTCCAGTTTGCGCACCGCCTCCTCGACCGTCGCTCCCTCGACGGCCGTCGCTGCGACTGGGAAGTCTTCCGGCAGGGAGCTTTTCGCGGTGTCCAGCACCTGCTGGGCATGCGTCAGTGCACGCTCGCGAACCGCTTCCTCGTCGCCGCGCAACTGGCCGAATATCGGATCGAGCGCCACCAGCGAAACCAACCGCAGCGGTGTACCGGCCGCCTTGCTGAACCGAACCGCTTTCTCCAACAACAGATCCGCGCCCTGGCGCTGTCCGAGTGCGCAGGTGACCTCACGGACCCGATCGATCTTGGTATCACGGGTGCCGCGTGCGGCGACCACAACGGGCAGGGGCGCCGAGTGCAACAGTTCGTTGACCACAGAGCCCAGCGAGTAAGGACCGGCCAGCCCGCCGCCCGATCCGCCCACCACGATCAGGTCGGCCTCGAGCCGCGCGGCCTCCCGGATCAGCCCATCGGCAAATGAGTCGTCGAAACTCACGTGGCCGTGCACGGTGAGGTCGTCGGGCACCGACGCGATCGCCTCGGCGATCCACTTCTCGGCCTGCTCACCCAGTTTCGTCTCGTAATCACGCGTACTCGCTGCCGGCAGCACCCGGTCGGGCGGCAGGATGATGCACGCCTCGACGTCGGCGCCGAGCGTTCGGGCCAGCCGGGCAGCGAGTGCCATCGCGTCTGCGCCACCCGGCGTCGCCAGATATCCAACGACCAACTTCATAGCCAACTCACCGCCCTCTCGCACCACACCGTGCGCTGTGGCCCATCCTGTCAAGATGCGGCGGCCGTTAGGCCACTTTGGCGATGACCGGCTCAGGCGGCGTACTCGGCGGTGCCGTCCTCGAGCACCAACCTGGCGTCGGAGCCGTCCGGGTTGGACGCCTCGGTGCGGAACACGGCGTGCCCCGACTCGGTGCGCCAGATCGACGTGGTGAGCGTCTCGCCCGGGAACACCGGTGAGGTGAACCGCGCGCCGACTTGGCTGACCTTGGTGGCGTCGCCGTCGCCAAGCTCGCTCACCAGCGCGCGACCGGCGACTCCATATGTGCAGAGCCCGTGCAGGATTGGCTTCGGAAACCCGGCCAAGTTCTGCGCGAACCAGGGATCGCTGTGCAGCGGATTGCGATCACCGGACAACCGGTAGATCAGCGCCTGGTCTTCACGCGTCGGCAGCGCGATGCGGGCATCGGGCTCGCGGTCGGGAATCTCCGGGGCGACGGGCCGCTGTCCCGGCTGCCCGCCGAAGCCGCCCTCGCCGCGAATCACCGCCGTAGTCAACGTTTCAGCGATGACCTCCGATGTGTCGGGGTCGGTGCCGGTCGCCTTCAACATGACGATCGCATTCTTGCCCTCACCCTTGTCCTGAATGTCGGCGACCTCGGCGACGACGCTGAGCTTGCCGGCCGGCGGCAAGGGCTTGAACAACCGGATCTCCTGCGATCCGTGGAGCAGCATCGCGAAGTTGAAGGAGCCGATCTTGGCCGCCGCGGCGAACGGAAGGCAGGCGATGACGGCGTAGGTCGGCAGCACCTGCTGCGGGGTGTCGTGGCTGTTCTCGGTGGTGAACGCGAGGTCGTCGATGCCTGCACCGACACCGAGCGCATAGAGCAGCGTGTCGCGGTCGGTCCATTTGAAGAGTTGGGCGTCTGTTTTCGCGCCTATGGCGTTCGGGTCGATCGGCATAGTCGGACGATATCGGGTCGATCCGGCCGCAGTCGACGACCACGTCACACGTTGTTGACCTTTGCACGGCAACGGGTGACCATGGCTCGCATGCGCTATGTCGTTACCGGCGGTACCGGGTTTATTGGCCGGCGGGTGGTGTCGCAGATTTTGGGCCGTCACGCTGACGCCGAGGTGTGGGTGCTGGTCCGACGGGGCTCGCTGACCCGCTTCGAGCGGCTCGCCGGCGAGTGGGGGCCACGGGCAAAAGCCCTGGTCGGCGACCTCACTGCGTCGAGCCTCGGCCTGACCGACGACGCGGTCGCCGAGCTGGGCACCGTCGACCACGTCGTCCATTGCGCGGCGATCTACGACATCACCGCCAAGGAGGCCGACCAGCAGGCGGCCAACGTGGAGGGCACCCGAGCCGTCATCGACCTGGCCCGTCGGCTGGACGCCACCCTGCACCATGTGTCGTCGATCGCCGTCGCCGGCACGTATCACGGCGAGTTCACCGAGGACGACTTCGACGTCGGGCAGGATCTGCCGACGCCGTATCACCAGACGAAGTTCGAGGCGGAGATGTTGGTCCGTTCGGCGGCGGGACTGCGCTACCGCGTGTACCGGCCCGCGGTCGTGGTCGGCGATTCCCGCACCGGAGAGATGGACAAGGTCGACGGCCCCTACTACTTCTTCGGTCTGCTGGCGAAGCTGGCCCTGTTGCCGAGGTTCACCCCGATGGTGTTGCCGGACACCGGCCGCACGAACATCGTTCCGGTCGACTTCGTGGTGGACGCGTTGGTCGAGCTGATGCACGCCGACGGTCGCGATGGGCAGACCTTCCACCTCACCGCCCCGAAAACCATTGGGCTGCGCGGCATCTACCGAGGAGTCGCCGAAGCGGCAGGGTTGCCGCCGCTACGCGGGTCGCTGCCCGGTGCAACCGCGAAGCCGTTCCTCCGTGTGACGGGACGCGCCAAGGTGCTGCGCAACATGGCCGCCACCCAGCTCGGCATACCGGGTGAAATCCTCGACGTCGTCGACCTTGCGCCGACCTTCACGTCGGTCAATACGACAGAAGCGTTGCGCGGCACCGGGATAACGGTGCCCGAGTTCGCGTCATATGCGCCGAGGCTGTGGCGGTATTGGGCCGAGCACCTTGACCCCGATCGGGCCCGCCGCGATGATCCAGCTGGTCCGCTGGTCGGCAAGCATGTGATCATCACCGGCGCGTCGAGTGGCATCGGCCGCGCCTCGGCGATCGCGGTTGCCGAACGCGGCGCGACGGTATTCGCGTTGGCGCGCAACGCCGAAGCGCTTGACGACCTCGTCGCCGAGATCCGGGCAGTCGGCGGGCAGGCACACGCGTTCACATGTGACGTTACGGATGCGACGTCGGTCGAGCACACCGTCAAGGACATCCTGGGCCGGTTCGGGCACATCGACTATTTGGTGAACAATGCGGGAAGGTCCATCCGGCGCTCGGTGATCGCGTCCACCGACCGGCTACACGACTACGAACGCGTGATGGCGGTGAACTACTTCGGCGCGGTCCGGATGGTGCTGGCGCTGCTGCCGCATTGGCGCGAACGGCGGTTTGGACATGTGGTGAACGTGTCCAGCGCAGGCGTGCAGGCGCGCAACCCGAAATACAGCTCGTATCTGCCGACGAAGGCCGCGCTGGATGCGTTCGCCGATGTGGTGTCGACCGAGACGCTGTCGGACCACATCACGTTCACCAATATCCATATGCCGCTGGTGAAGACGCCGATGATCGCGCCGTCGCGCCGTCTCAACCCGGTACCGCCGATCAGCCCCGAACACGCCGCGGCCATGGTGGTGCGTGGCCTGGTGGAAAAGCCGGCGCGGATCGATACCCCGCTCGGCACGCTCGCCGACCTCGGCAACTATCTGACGCCGAAGCTGTCACGGCGTGTTCTGCACCAGCTCTACCTCGGCTACCCCGATTCGGCGGCCGCCCGGGGGTTGGTGCCTGAGCCGTCGACGGCACCTGCCCCGTCGCGGCGACCCAGGAGTCCGGCGCAGCGGGTCACGCCGTTGAGGGTGCCGGGACCGATCAAGCGTGCCGTGCGGCTAGTGCCAGGCGTGCACTGGTAGCGGCATCAGGCCGACGAGGCGGTCTCCCACAGGCCCATGATGTTGCCCTCGGTGTCTTTGAAATACGCGGCGAATCCCATTTCACCGACGGGCGTCTTCTCGCCAACAGGCTCACCACCGAGCGATACGATCTTCGCGAGCGCGTCATCGATGCTGTCCACATCGATCGTGATCACCGGGCCCTGCGGAAAGGCAGGCTCGCGTTCGAACATGCCTCCGCCGATGTATCCGGGTTCGGCCGGCATCCCCGATTCGGCTGACGGGCCGGTCGAGACGATCGTGTACCTCATCTCGGGCATCTCGTTGAGTTGCCAACCGAAGATCTGTTTGTAGAAGTTTCTAGCGCGGTCACCGTCACTGAAGGGCACCTCGAAATGCACCACACGACCAGTCATTTCCGTCTCCTCGTGGCAGCGGTCTGAGTAATCGGTTGCGAGTCACAGTCTAGGCGTGCGGTGACCGTGCCACGGCCGTATCGTGACGGGATGACCGTGGGGGGTGAGGGGCCTGGCGGCCCGCTACCCGTCTTCGTTGATGTCGATACGGGCGTCGACGATGCGATGGCGCTCGTGTACCTGTTTGCCAGCGAGGACGCCGAAGTTGTTGGCATCGCGTCGACATCGGGAAACGTTCCGGTTCAACAGGTTTGCCGGAATAACCTCGGGTTGCTGGACCTGTGTCGGATCACCGGTGTGCCGGTGTCGAAGGGCGCTGAGCAGCCGATCAGCACGCCGCTGCGCACCGCTGAGGACACCCACGGCCCCGAGGGCTTGGGCTATGCCGAGTTGCCGCCGACCGATGGTCAACTCACCGCCCACGACGCCGCCGAGGCGTGGGTGCGTGCCGTGCACGCCTACCCCGGTGAACTGGTGGCGATCGCCACCGGGCCGCTGACCAACCTTGCGCTGGCGCTGCGCCTCGAACCGGCACTGCCCAAGCTGCTGCGGCGGCTGGTGATCATGGGGGGCGCGTTCGACTATCGCGGCAACACCACGCCGGTGGCCGAGTGGAATATCAGCGTCGACCCTGAGGCGGCGGCTGAGGTGTTTGCCGTGTGGGGCGCAGCGTGGGGACTGGAGCCGCCAAAGCACATCCCAATTGTGTTGGGACTCAACCTGACCGAGAACGTCGCCATGACGCCGACAATCTTGAGCCGGCTCGCGACGGCCGCGGAGTCCTCATCGGTAGCGATGAGCGTGCTCGACGACCGCGGGACGCGGTCGGTGGCATCCAATCCGCTGATCCGCGTGCTCGAGGACGCTATGCGGTTCTACTTCGAGTTCCACTTTGATCAGGGCGAGGGCTACCTCGCACATCTGCACGACCCGCTGTCTGCGGCCGTCGCCCTGGACCCCGACCTGGTGCAGTACCGCCCCGCCGCGATTGACATCGAGTTGACCGGCACGCTGACCCGCGGCATGACGGTCGCGGACTGGAATAGCCACTGGGGACGAGAACCCAACGCGCTCATCGGCATTGACGTCGATCCCGGCGTGTTCTTCGATCGGTTCATCGCCAGGGTCGGGCGGTTCGCGCAGCGACTGGGCTGAACGTCGAAACTGCCGGGAGATCGCGAAATTTGCCGAGATCGCGATCTGCCCGCAGTTTCGAAAGGACTCAGTCGTCGGTGACGACGAGCTTGACGTCGATGTTGCCGCGAGTGGCGTTTGAGTAGGGGCACACCTGGTGCGCCTTCTCCGTCAGCTGCTGCGCGGCGTCGTGGTCCAGGTTGGGCAGCGTCACCTCGAGTTCTACCGCGAGACCGAAGCCGCCGTTGTCGATCTGGCCGAGCGAAACCCGCGCTCCGACAGCTGAATCCGAGACGTCGGCATTCTCCTGGCGGCCGACCAACCGCAACGCGGAGTGAAAGCAGGCGGCATAGCCGACGGCGAACAGCTGCTCGGGATTGGTGCCGTTGCCGCTGCCACCCATCTCCTTCGGAATGGCAAGGTCGAGATCGAGCTTGCCGTCGGAGGTGCGGCCGTGACCGTCACGCCCTTCGCCGGTGGTCAGGGCTTCGGCGGTGTAGAGGGTCTTCATGCGGATTCCTTTCGTTGCGATGCATTGAGTGCATCAGTGAGGTGACGGACCGCGTCGCGCAGGTCCGCGGCTTCTTGTTCGGTCATTCCGGTCGAGCTGAATAGTTGTTCCGGGATGCACTGGGCCTTGCGCTCGAGGCGACGCCCTGCGGGGGTGAGCGTCACGTCGACCAGCCGTTCGTCGTCCAGCGACCTCTCGCGACGAACAAACCCGTTGGCCTCCAACCGCTTCAGCAGTGGCGAGAGCGTTCCGGAGTCGAGCTGCAGCCGCTCACCGAGCCGGCCGACGGTAACGCGATCCTCTTCCCACAGCACCAGCAGCACAAGGTACTGCGGATAGGTGAGGTTCAGTTCCGTGAGGATCGGGCGGTACGCGGCCGTCATCGCCCGGGACGCCGAGTACAGGGCGAAACAGAGCTGGCGGTCGAGGCTCAACATGGCCATGCCAGAACTATAGCTCACAACTCAGTTGTGCACAACTGACCTGCTAGCGGGTGGCGATGTAGTCGCGGAACGCCTGCGGTACCTGGGATGCGTCGAGCTTCGTGAAGAAGTCGGGTGTCGTGATAGCGGAATACGACTCTTCGCCCTTGATGAAACCTTCTGCGTCGAACGGCCAGACGACCAGCATGCGTAACTGCAAGAGATAGAAGCCCGCTGGATCATCAGCGGGAAAGCCTCTCTTCACCGCGTCAGCGCCGTAGGAGATAGAGCGAAAATTGCCCTCGGTGACAACGGTGTCGTCGTCGACGACGATTCGGTCGATATCCAGCTCCAAACAGAACTGGCCACCCTTGACGATCGTCTCGTCATAGAACGCGCGGACCGCTTGCCGTCCTACCGGGCTGAAATCCTCGGGAGCGCCCCAGGCGATGTAGCGCGGGTCGGGGCAGAGGGTCGACATCACCAGATCGAGATCCGGCTTTGCCTCGCCCATCGCATGTTGGAGCACCCGATTCAACATGAGCAGATGGCGCGGATTGGTCGTCTCGGCGATCCGCTGCTCGAGCAGCCTGAACGTCTTGGTCGGGTCGATGATGTCGGTCATCTTGTCCTCCTGGCAGGCGGACAGAATTTTTCCACGCAGACCACTTCGCGATACCGCTATTCGTAGATGCCTTCGACGTACCACCGCCGCTGCCGGTAGCACAGCAGCAAGGCCTGCGCCGGGTTCCCGTCGAGCAGCACCTGCGCCCTCGCGGTCCGGCCGGCCTTGGCTTGCTCGGAATCCCACCACCGCTCGTCGACCGGCCATGGCCCGGTCCACCAGGCCAGCCGGTCCTCCCTTCCCGGCCCCGCCAGCAGCCATGGGTCGGCGGAAAACAGCCCGCGACCGGTCACCCGTACCGGGTTGCCGTCGGCGTCGAGCAGCTCGACCGGGTCGTCGAGCAGCACGGTCGGCGACGGCTCCGGAAGCTGACCGGGCCACGGCTGGCTCGGATCGGCCCTCGGCACCGGCTCGTCGCCCAGCGGTGTGAAGGTGATGCGCTCGGCAGGTCCGCGGCCGCCGCTGAGCACCGGCACCTGCACCGCCTCGGGGCCGAGCAGCCCCTGGACCCGCACCAACGCCCGGCGGGCGCGCAACCGATCCTCCTCACCGATGCCACCCCACAGCGGCAGTTGCAGCGCCTCGGCCGACACCACCTCCACCGGCCGTAGCCGGATCAGCGTCACCGGTGCAGTCGGCCGGTCGTCCGGGTGGCGCTTGTTCAGCCAGCCGTCCAGCTGCCAGCGCACCCGGTCGGCGGTGGCGTCCTCGGTCAGCGGTTCGGCGCAACGCCAAACCCGTTCCAGCTCTTGACCACTGGTGGTGACGGCATGGATGGCCAACCGGGTGCATCCGACGCCAGCGGCCTCGAGGCTGCGGTGCAGGGTGCTGGCCAGCGACCGGCCGGCGAATGCGGCGGCATCGACCCGATCGATCGGTGGATCGCAATTCATCACCGCGTCGAGTTCGGCCGGTGGTTCGCGTCCCGACGGTCCGCGGGTTGGCTCGCCACGGGCAAACCGGTGCGCGGCGATGGCGTCGGCGCCGAACCGGGACGCCACATCGCTTCGGGACAATGCGGCGAACTGGCCGATATTGCGGATTCCCATGCGCCACAACAGATCTGCCAGATCCTCTCGGCCGGGTGCGGCCAGGCTCGGCTCGGTGGCCAGTTGCCGGATCGACAGTGCGGACAGGAACAGTGCGTCCTTGCCCGCCTCGACGATCCGTCCCGCGCGTGCGGCGAAGACGGCGGTGGACAACTGGTCGGCGATGCCGACCTGGCACTCGGCCCCGGCCGCAGCCACTGCGTCGACCAGTCGCTCAGCGGCGGCTTGTTCGGACCCGAAGTAGCGGGCCGCACCGCGCACGGACAACACCAGCAGGCCGGGCCGCAGCACCTCGGCCCGCGGCACCAGGTCGTCGACCGCGGCCGTCACGACTTCGAAATGGCGGGCATCGCGCGCGGGATCGGCGGTGACGACGTACAGTTCCGGACACCGTGCCTGAGATTCCCTGCGGCGCAGGCCTCGCCGCACGCCGGCCGCACGGGCCGACGCCGAGCAGGCGATCACCCGGTTGGCCAGTGTGACCGCAACCGGCGTCGTGGGCGCAAGGCCCGCCGCCGCCAACGCGGCGACCGCAGGCCAGTCCATGCACCAGATGGCCAACACTCGCGAGGTCGAACCGGAAGACACTCATCCGCCTACCGCACGAACGGTGCCAAAGGATCGTCCCCTGGCCCGCATGGCCAGCCGCACCTTGCTGATGCGGCCGATACCCGGGCGACCGGGGCCAGTGATCTCGTAGCCACAGACCCTGGCCTCCAGCCGGTTGGACGCCCCTTGCCAGTCGCCACCGGTGACAAGCAGGGTGCAGCCCTTCTGCCGCGCCCGGGCCACCACCGCCCTTGCCCGGCCTGCTGGCACTGTCCGGCCACCCAGGCCCAGCACCACCAGATCCATGCCATCCATCAGCACGGCGGCCACCTCGACCGGATCGGCGCCGGGTTCGGGGATGACCGCGATCCTGCTCAGATCCGCGCCCATTTCGACGGCCGCGAGCAGGCCGACGTCGGGCTGGCCGACGATCGCGGCGTGCCCACCCTCCGCCGTCACCGCCGCGACCATGCTCAGCGCCAGCGACCGGGCGCCCGACAGCACCGCCACCGTCCCACGCGGCAACGAGGTTGGAAGCAGTTCGGCCAGCGCTTCGGGCAACGGCAGCAAAGATTCTGAGTCCGGAAGCGGGTCGATCGACGGTGCTGGGCCACGACGCCCGTTTTCGACCTTGCTAGATACCGCCGCGATCTTGCGGCGCAGGTGTTCTACCTGATCAGCACGGTCGAGCAGGCGCTGTTCCAGGCTCATGGCTACTGTCACAGCGGCACCTCCCGCATCATCAGAACCACGCTGTTTTCGAATGTATGTTCGATATCCCGAGTAAACACCCACCCACCGACAGCGTCAAGCGGGCTAACGGTTCATCGAGCGAAGAGGACTACTCCCACTCGATGGTGCCGGGTGGCTTGCTGGTGACATCCAGCACGACCCGGTTGACCTCGGCGACTTCGTTGGTGATGCGAGTGGAGATACGTTCCAGGACCTCGTAGGGCACGCGCGTCCAGTCGGCGGTCATCGCGTCCTCACTGGATACCGGACGCAACACGATCGGGTGGCCGTAGGTCCGCCCGTCGCCTTGCACGCCGACCGACCGGATGTCGGCCAGCAGCACCACCGGGCACTGCCAGATCTGGTTGTCCAGGCCCGCGGCGGTCAGTTCCTCGCGGGCGATCGCATCGGCGCGGCGCAGCGTGTCCAGCCGGGCGGCGGTGACCTCGCCGACGATCCGGATGCCCAGGCCAGGGCCCGGGAATGGTTGGCGTGCAACAATTTCCTCGGGCAGGCCCAGTTCTCGGCCGACCGCACGGACCTCGTCCTTGAACAGCAGCCGCAGCGGCTCAACGAGTTTGAACTTCAGGTCGTCCGGCAGGCCGCCGACATTGTGGTGGCTCTTGATGTTGGCTGTTCCTGTCCCGCCGCCGGACTCCACCACATCCGGATAGAGCGTGCCCTGCACCAGGAATTCGACCTCAGAACCATCCCCCGCAAGCGGGAGGTGCCCCCAGTCCCCCGCGACGATGTCTCGTACTGCGCCCTCGAACGCGCGAATGAACTGGCGGCCGATGATCTTGCGCTTGCCCTCCGGGTTGGTCACCCCGGCCAGCGCCTCGAGGAACCGGTCGGCGACGTCGACAGTGACCAGATTGGCGCCGGTAGCCGCGACGAAGTCGCGCTGCACCTGCGCCCGTTCCCCGGCGCGCAACAGCCCGTGGTCGACGAACACGCAGGTCAACCGGTCGCCGATGGCGCGCTGCACCAGCGCCGCGGCCACCGCCGAGTCCACGCCACCCGAGAGTCCGCAGATGGCGCGGCCGTTGCCGATCTGGTTGCGCACCTGCTCGACCAGCGAGTCGGCGATGTTCGCGGGCGTCCACGTCGCCCCAATGCCCGCGAACTCGTGCAGGAAGCGGCTCAGCACCTGCTGGCCGTGCGGCGAGTGCATCACCTCGGGGTGATATTGCACACCCGCGAGCCTGCGCGCACGATCCTCGAATGCCGCGACCGGCGCTCCGGCGCTGGTGGCCACCACGTCGAAACCGTCGGGAGCGGCCGTGACGGCGTCGCCGTGACTCATCCACACCGGCTGGGTCCCCGGAAGATCCGAATGTAGCTGTCCCCCAGAAACTTTCAGGTCGGTGCGGCCGTACTCGCTGGTTCCGGTCTTGGCGACCGTCCCGCCGAGCGCCTGCGCCATGGCCTGAAACCCGTAGCAGATGCCGAACACCGGCACCCCCAGATCGAACACCGCCGGATTCAACTGCGGCGCGCCCTCTTCGTACACGCTGGACGGTCCGCCCGACAGCACAATGGCCTGCGGATCCTTGTCCTTGATGTCCTCGACGCTGGCAGTGTGCGGGATGACCTCGGAATACACCCTGGCCTCGCGGACGCGGCGGGCGATCAGCTGCGCATACTGTGCGCCGAAGTCGACCACCAAAACGGGGCGGGGCGATGCTGATTCCACCGGTTCAGTCTAGAGGCGGCGATCGACGCCAACGCGTCCCAGCGCACATCGGTCACACCGTGGCGCCGTCGACGTAACTGGTGATCATCTCGACGAGTGCGCGACGTTCGCGACGTGTGTCCAGGGGTTCGGGGATCACCAGCGCGTTCACCACCAGACCGCGCAGCGTGGCCCAGATCAGGTTGCCGATCGCTGCGGCGTGCCGGGCATCCAGCCCTTCGCCGATCTTCTTGCCAAGCTTGGCCATGGCGGTGCCGAGCGCGGCCAGGTGCTCGCTGGCACCAGGGTCGCGCATGGCGCGGGTGGCGATCAGGATTTCCAGTGCCGCCATCGAAGTGGGACTGGAGAACGCCTCCCACGCCGCATCGACGATGAATTCCGTTCGGTCGCGGACGTTTTCGGCTGCAGCGGGTAGTTCGCGCAGTGCCTCGAGCAGCTCGGCAAAGCCCTTGTCGACGACGGCCATCAGCAGCCCGTCGCGGTCCCCGAAGTGGTACTGCACCACCCCCCATGTCACCCCGGCCCGCTCGGTGATGTGTTTGGCGCTGGCGGCGGCGAACCCCTCATCGAGTATGCAGCGGATCGTCTCGCCGATCACCAACGCGCGGGTGCGATCGGCGCGCAGTTGGCTGCCGTTCGCGGGCCGGCGGGGCGCAACTAGGGGTGCCATTCGAATCACCACATCACACCGCGGATGTGCGCGGCGGGAAGATCGCGCGCGGCCAGTAGACCGCTGGGCGCGGTGCACACCGGTTCGATCATGTTCACGGCGCGGGCCGCGGTGGCGATCACGCCGCCCTGGTTGTGATCGACGCCGCCCAGGCCGACGTGCGCGTTGATCTCGACACCCGGATCGCCCGCGACGGTGACGCGGTGGACGCCGGGGCGTCCGTCCGGCGGATAAGGCCAGTCGGGAGCCGCGACGTCGGTGAGCCGGTTGACGTGTTCCATGGTGATGACGGGCTCGCCGGCACGCACACCCTCGACTGCGAACCGAACAGCGGCCACCCCTCCCGCTGGCACGGTCATCATCGCGCACTCGATGGATTGTGGCGTCACCCAGGTTTCGTGGCGTTCGCGAACATCGTCGAGCTCGACACCGAGACCGTCAGCGAGGCTTC
>DASRJA010000699.1:0-13802 GCA_035649695.1 Mycobacterium sp.
AACCTCCAGACCGACATCGAGGATCCGGGCGAACGGCTGCAGGCCATCGCCAGATCGGATTCACGTGCAAAGGAACACAGCCGGGCCATCGGTCCGACGCTTGTGCTCGACTGGACACAACTCATCACCCGGGCGATGTTCGGCTTCGTATTGGGCGTGGCTGGTCACACCTCGCTGACGCATACCGCGATCCACAACGTGATCATCTCGAATGTGGCGGGGCCGCGAAACAAGCTGTATTTCTTGGGCGCCGAAATCAAAGCGCTGTATCCGCTCGGCCCGATCTTTCATGGCTCGGGACTGAACATCACGGTGATGTCGCTCAGCGGCAAGCTCAACGTCGGCATCATCTCGTGCCAACAACTGGTGAATGATCTGTGGGGCCTGGCCGACCGTTTCGAGCCCGAACTAAACGAACTGCTTGGCTGTCGAAACCCATAGTCAGGTCAGGCGGCCCTCGACCTGCGACCGGATCCAGTCGAGGTTGGCCTGCATGTTCTGCTGCCATTCGGACAGCCGCCGCGCGACGATCCTGGCCTCTTTCTCCGGCTGCGCGGCGATCCCGGCCGTCAGCCCCGACGGTCCCGGCCCCATCCGGCCCCACTGCCGGATCAGCACGCCGTCGCTGGCCGGCTCCACCTCGAACCCCCAGGTCGCGCCCACACCGCCGGGACCTATGACGTTCCATACCCAGCGGCGCTGATCCTCGACCTCGACGACCTCACACACCGTCTCCCAGTTGCCGAACGCGTCATGCTGGCTGCGGCCTCGGAAGCGGGCTCCGACCGCGACGCCGTCGGCGTCGTCGAGCCATTCGACCGATTGCAGCTCCGCCGAGCACCGCGCGGGCAGAGTGATGTCGGTGACGTATTTCCACGCGGTGGCGACATCGCAGCGGACACGCTGGGTCACTTCTATCGTGGGCTGATCGCGGTAGCGCACCGTTGCAGCATGTCAAGGATGCGCGACGGGGCGTCCGGAACGGCAGGAAAGCGGGGCAACGGTGAAGGTCGGCACCATGATCGAGCCCCGGTTGCCGGGCGCAGCGGAGTTCGCCGTAGCCGCCGAGCGGATCGGTGTGGATTCGTTGTGGGTGCCGGAGGTATGGGGCTACGACGCATTGACCGGGCTGGCGTACCTGGCGGCGAAGACGTCGACGATCAAGCTGGGAACCTTTGTGGTGCAGCTGGGTTCGCGCAGTCCCGCCATGCTGGCGACGTCCGCGCTGAGCCTGCAGGAACTGTCTGACGGCCGATTCCTGTTGGGTGTCGGCACGTCGGGGCCCGGGGTGATGGAGGGCTGGCACGGCGTCCGGTTCCGCAAGCCGGTGGAGACGACCCGAGAAACCATTGAGATCGTAAGGATCGTCAGCCGCGGAGACCGGCTCGAGCATCCCGGCGAGATCTATCCGCTTCCGCTGCCGGACAGCAGTGGCAATGCGCTGCGGCCGCTGGTGAATCCCCGGCATGTGCCGGTCTACGTCGCGGCGATGGGGCCGCGAAACCTGCGGCTCGCCGGTGAGATGGCCGACGGCTGGCTCGGCAATGCGTTCATTCCCGAGGCCGCCGAGGTGTTCTTCGGTCCGTTGCGCGAAGGCGCCGAGCGCGCTGGACGGACGTTGGCGGAACTGGATCTCGTGGCACCGGTCGCTGTTGAGATTCACGACGACGAAGCGTCAGCCGACGCTGCCGCGCGCAGGCACGCGGACGGATACGCGTTCACCATCGGCGCGATGGGTGCGGGCGGTCGCAACTTCTACAACGACGCGTTCGCCCGGCTGGGGTACGGAGACGAAGTGAGTCGGGTCGCCGCTCTGTGGCAGGACGGGAGACGGGACGAAGCCCGGCAGGCAGTGCCGATCGACCTCGGCAGGCTGACGAATCTTGTTGGTACTGAAGGCGGTATCGCTGAACGGGTGCGCAAATACCGGGCGGCGGGAATCACGACGCTCTTGGCCAAATTAGAGGGCGACTACCCGTATCAGTTGACGACGCTCGAGCGACTGGTTGAGATCGTTGCCGATTCAGGATGAGCCGTCTTCAGGCGCTGCGGACCAGTGCACGCCGCATCAATGGTCATTCCACCGTTCGTGTCGGTGGGAGAGCAGCTGCCAGTGGACCTGCATCACGGCGAAAAGGAACGCCGTGCTGATGCCGAACAGCAGTGCGCCGTTCACCGCTTCTAACACGCTCAACATGTTGAACCGGGACGGCACAGTCAACCCCGGCAATTCGAACGTCGTCATGCTGGCCAGGGAATAGGTCGAAGCGTCCGTAAGCGAGTCGAGCGCGCCGAGCCACCAATACGCCAATGCCCACAACACGCCCTCCAGCCCGTGCAGAGCGGCGAGTATCAGCGCGACGGCTCCGATGTGGGCGATAACGGTAGGAATCGCTCGCAGCACATGAGGCTGGTGTTTGTCGAGCCGGACCCGAATCCTCGGTTCGAGTCCGAAAGCCATCAGCACTACCGCGGTGGTGTGGATCGCGACGGTCAGCACGATGAGCGAAAGGCCCAGGCCCCAACTCGGAAGATCCACTCGTTACCCTTACCACCGGCCACTCCTGCAGACGGCCACAACGGCCGAAGTGGATTGCGCGTACAGGTGCTCGGTGCGAGGAGCATGCTCGGTGGGCCCAGGAGCAAGACCTTGCCGGGCTCACGGCCGATTCAGCAGCCGAAGCGACTATGTGCGGGTGCTGAAGGGTATCCAGAATGATTGTTGTCAGGCCGCCCGGCGCGGGTGGTCGGCGCCTTACGGGTGGAGGTAGGCCATGGGCGAGTTCGGGATAGCGGGTCTTTGGCTGTTCCTGGCCATAGCCCTTGTCACGTCGGTGTTGGTCGCGGCCGGCAGTGTGTGGCTGGCGGATCGCACCCTCACGAAACCGGTGAGCGAAGGGCACAACGGGTCCCTGTCGCCGTTTTTGACCTGTGTCGGACTCGTTTACGGGGCTCTGCTCGGGTTCACGATCGTGGTCGCGTGGGAGCAGTTCTCCTCCGCAGAGGCCAACGTGTCCAACGAGGCGTCCACTCTGACAACGATGTACCGGCAGACCGTCGGCATGCCCGTCCCCGAGCAGACCCAGATGCGGGAACTGCTCCGCAATTACGCGAAGGCGGTAGAGGGCCCTGAATGGCAGAATGCGATACGCGCCGGCACTGGAACCGAAGGCGCGCGTGACGCGCTCAATGACATGTACCGGGTGCTCGGCGGTGAGCAGTCCAGCACCGCGTCGAATCCGATAAGTCAGAAGTTTCTCGACCAGCTGACCACTTTGGCGTCGGAGCGGAATCAGCGAATCCTGGACAGCAAACCGCGAATACCCGGCTTGCTGTGGACCGGGCTGATATTCGGCGGTGTCGTACTGCTGGGACTCGGCGGTTTCATGCGCCTGGGGAGCGCGCGCGGTCATCTCGTCCTGCTGGGCGCGGTCGCCGTCCTGCTCGGCTTGCTGCTGTTCATCGTCTACTGGCTCGACCATCCCTTCGGGAACCAGCTGGGCGTCACTTCCGCACCGTTCGAACAATCACTGAGCGTTTTCGACTCAATCGACCGTGGGACATGATCAGCCAAAGCCAAAGGCGATCCCCAGGCCGAACTCAAAGTCCACGTTCACGCCCGGCACACCAGTGACGGTGTTCGCGTTGGGGTTGCCCACGCAGTAATCCACCTCGACACCGTCGACAACGTCGCTGGTGCACGTCGCCACGGGTTCGGCCAAGGCGCTGGGTGCGCCGGTGATGGCGACGACGCCGACTGCGCCCGCCGCCACCAAGAGTCGGCCGGACCGCATTAGCCGTTACTTCGCGAGCAGGTAATGGTAGAGCTCGAACGAGGCCTGCTCAACCCAGCCGCGCTGCAGCTTTCCGTCGTCCACGGTCCAGACCGCGGTGCCGGTGAGCGCGACGGGTTTGCCGTTGGGTTCGGTGCCGAGGACGCCGTTGTTGGCGCCCGTCAGCACCCATCGGGACGTGACGCGGCTGCCGTCCTCGTTCTGGAAGGTCTCGATGGTGTCGACGTGCAGGTCATTGACGTGGTCGAGGAACTCCTTGACCCAGTTCTTGACGTTGTCTTTGCCAGCGATTTCCTGGCCGCCTGCCTCGATGACGACGTCGTCGGCCACGAACTTGTCGACGGCATCGGGGTCGTGCGCGTTCCAGACGTCGTCCCAGAAGGCGTTGACAATCTCCGTTGATCGCATGTCTCAACGATCCCCCTCGCAAGCACTGCCCGCAGGTCTTTCGACCGCATGTGGGGCAGCAGTTTCAATGGATGACGACGCTGGACTGAGCGGACATCCTGTCGCGTGCCCAGGGGCCTCAGGTTTGTGAAAGCAACTGGACCTTAAGGGGTTTGACTGGCTGCCGACGTGCGTATGGTTCAACGACCCGCGGCGCTAGTCACCGTCGCCGTGCCCATGGCGGGAGCCACCGTGGCCAGGCCACGGCCCCCTCGGACCCGGGTTGTAGTAGGGGGGTGGCTGAAGAATCGGTGGGAGCCACGGGATGAGCGGCGGTGGAACCACAAAGGGCGGCGGAGCGGCTAGTGCGGGTGGCGGCGGCGGGGCGGGCAGAACCTTCAGCCGCGCCGTCGCGATCGGCGCAGGTGCCGCTTCCACCCATAGCGGTCGAGGTCGCGCGGCGGCCGATGAATTCGGTTGTGCGACATTGCTTTTGTGAGGGTGTGCGGCACAGGCTCTGGGGAAAGCGCTTCACCTACGGAGTGCTTTCCAGTTTGCGGATCTTGAGACGTCGTAATCCCAAGTTTCCCCTGCCAGATAGGCACCTCCGTGCATTTACCCGCACACAATAACGATCACCCGTGAACGATGCGGGCTAACGAGCGTGTTGTAGTGACGGTTGATCGCGTCACGGGACAGGCGCGTCGGACGGGGCCCCTTTAGTCACGCGAATAGCGTCTACTAACAGCTCAACGACAAACCTCGTCGGCGTACCGTGGACTCTGCCAACGTGGCGCCATCGAGCCGGTGGTGTCGCAGAAGTGGCAAACCGGACAGGGAGTCCGCCTGCTGAGTCACAGCGGCCGGTGCCGATCGCCGGGCCGTTGTAGCCCAGGCGTTTCGATCATGGAGGACTGACCCGGAATGTCTTTAATACATGGCTGGCTGCCGGTGACGGTGCAGGTGATCACCGCGGTGGTGCTGGTGGTGGCGATCGGCTGGCGATCTCGCCGGTGGCGCATGATCTCGGTTCCCGTGGGGCTTTTCGTCGGCGTTGCTCTGACCGGAGCGGTGAGCTGGTTCATCGCGGATCAAGGGTTGGCCGACCATCAATCGCCGCTGGGTCTGTGGGTGTGGATCACGTTGACCGGGCTGGCCGCGGTGGTGGTCGTGCTGGGATGGCGCGACGTCCACTGGTGGCGCCGCGGTGTCTCCGTCCTGGCGGTTCCCCTATGCGTGCTGTGCACGGCGCTGACTGTGAATATGTGGGTGGGTTACTTCCCCACGGTCGGTTCGGCATGGGACGGAATGACCGGTGCGCCGCTGCCCGGGCAGACCGACCGTGCCACGGTCGCCGCGCTGCAGCAACAGCACAGGGCGCCGGATTGGAAAACCATCGTGTCCGTGAGAATCCCCGATCATGCATCGGGATTCAAACACCGTGACGAGCTCGTCCTGCTGCCGCCGGCGTGGTATGCCAGCTCGCCACCGCCACCGTTGCCGGTGGTGATGATGATCGGGGGTGAGTTTGGGAATCCGGCCGCATGGCTCTACGCCGGCGATGCCCAAAGCACGATCGTCGACTTCGCGTCGGCGCACGGCGGCAATGCGCCGGTGCTGGTGTTCCCCGATTCCAGCGGGACCTTCAGCAATGACACCGAGTGCGTGAACGGTGTACGCGGCAACGCCGCGGATCACCTCACCAAAGACGTTGTGCCGTACATCATTTCCAATTTCGGGGTTAGCCGGGACCCGGCCAACTGGGGTATCGTCGGCTGGTCGGCGGGGGGTACCTGCGCGGTTACACTGAGCGTGATGCATCCGGAGCTGTTCCGCGCGTTTGTTGACATCGACGGCCAGCTGGGTCCCACTGCGGGCACCAAGCAGCAGACTATTGCCCGGCTGTTCGGCGGCGACGCCGATGCCTGGGCGGCTTTCGATCCTCGGACCGTGATTGCCAAACATGGTGCATACAGCGGAATGTCGGGCTGGTTCGCGGTCTCGGTTGACACTCCCACGGTGTACCGCGCGCCGACGGACGCCGGTCCGCTTCCCGCAGACGACACGGATCCGAAACCCGAGGACCATGCCGCCATCGCCAATAGTCTGTGCCAATCGGCCAGCAGTCACGGCATCGAGTGCGCGGTGGTGTCCAACCCTGGTAAGCACGACTTCCCAGCAGCGGCGTCGGCGTTCGCTGCGGCGTTGCCCTGGCTCGCCGGAAAGCTCGGAACACCCGGGGTGCCCCCGATCGCAATGCCGGGCGCCCCCCGACCCCGGTGATGTGACGTCTCGGTCAAGTCGCACAACACCATTGAGCCTCCCCGCGGTTTGACATTTGTATCGCGCAGCTGTGATTACCGCGGCTCGCGACGCGGCAGTTGCGGTGGCCATGATCCTGGAGCCGGGGGTGGTCGTCGACGAGGTTGAGGATCTCCACCTCGGGACCACGCCTCCGCCGGTCGGTGCTGGCCTGAGTCGTCGGTTTCCAACCTGTCATCGCGGACCGGGCGCCCGGCGAGTTGTTCACGCTTGCCGAACAGATACGGGTACGCAATTCCGGCGATCGCAGCGCCGATGAGCGGTGCGAGCCAGAACACCCAGAGCTGCGCGGGGGCGCCGTTACCGTTGAAGAACGCGACGCCCATCGACCGCGCCGGGTTGACCGACGTGTTGGAGATGGGGAGGGAGACCAGGTGGATCGCCGTGAGGGTTAGGCCGATCGCCAGCCCGGCAAATCCCTTGGGCGCCCGGTCATCGGTGGATCCCAGGATGACAAGCAGGAACACAAGAGTCAGGACGATCTCGGTGACGATCACTGCCGTCAGTGAGTAGCCGCCAGGAGAGTGCGCGCCGAATCCGTTGGCCGCCATGTTGCCGGTCGGGGTGAAGCCTTGCTTGCCATTGGCGATGAGGTAGATCACCAGGCCGGCGAGTAAACCGCCGATCACCTGAACAGTCCAGTAGGCCGGCAGAGTCTTCCACTCCACCCGTTTCGCAAGCGCCGCGCCCAGCGTGACCGCGGGATTGAAATGCCCGCCGGAGATCGTGCCGAACGCGTAGACACCCGTGAGTACGGTCAGACCGAAGGCGATAGCCACTCCGAGTAGACCTATCCCGACCGAAACACCCTCGGGGAGGAACACCGATGTGGCGAACACCGCGCTGCCGCAGCCGCCCAAGACCAACCAGAAGGTGCCGAGCATTTCCGCTGCCAGTCGATGAAACATGGTTGGAGCAGTCATGTGCCGCCGCCTTCGCCGTTGATTTGGTGTGCCTTGGCTTGAGCGTGGCACAAAAGCTCGTCACAATCCCAGGCCCCTTCCAGGGCCCCGGTGGGGCGCCTGAACGGAGCAAACCCTGAGCAGCACCGCACCCCCGGCGGACACGCCCAGGGGTGGGAATTGTGTGATGGCGGGTGGGGAACGAAATGACGGACTATCCCTCAAACCTGGCTATTGCGTGACCGCTGACAATAAGATATTGACGCGCGGGGAATCGGTGCAGACGCGCTGGCGCGGCTGCGTAGTGGCTCACTGCGCACGACCGGTTGACAAGACTGCGCGACTAGATCTGGACACGGTGGCCGTTAAACCTGCGGCTCCGCCGCAGGGGCCGAGACCGCAGAACAATGCTTCACTGCATGACGCGGTGCGGGCGCATTGGCGTGAGGTGGTTCGCCGCGTACGACCCGTTGACAACACTGCGCGACTGGATCTCGATCTTGACAACACTGCGCGAGTAGATCCCGAGACGGCGGCCATCAAGCCTCCGGCTCCGCCGCGGCGGCCGAGACCCCAGAACGATGCTTCACTGCATGACGCGGTGCGGGCGCATTGGCGTGAGGTCGTTTGCCGCGTACGACCGGTTGACAACACTGCGCGACTCGATCTGGACGCTGACAAACCTGCGCGACTAGATCTGGATGCTGTCAACACCGCGGGACTAGATCCGGACACGGTGGCCGTTAAGCCTTCGGCTCCGCCGCGGCGGCCGGGACAGCAGAACGATGCTGAACGGCGCGAAGCGGTGCGGGCGCGCGGGCCCGGCGGTGACGTGGTTCGCCGCGCACGACCGGTTGACAGCGCTGCCCCGCTTCGGAGGGGCGCCGCTACGCCATCGGTTCCGCTCTGGCGGCCGGGACAGCCGAACGAAACTGCGTTGCACGCGGTGACTGTTGGCGAGGCACAAGTTTGGGGGCTCCGCGTCAAGCGGACTGCCGTGGCGTTCGGTGCCGTTCTCCTCTTCGTCGCGTTAGTGGTCTTCAGTGGGCCCTTCGGGGGCGACCACCATTCCGCGCCGCAGCCGTCGGTGCCCTCAGCCAGCGGTGACGGGTCATCTGCCGCGACGCAGCAAGAGCAACCGGCACCGGGTGCGCATCCCGAAGGGTCATCCGGCGGCGCACTGCCACCGGCCCAAGGCGTGCAAGCGTTTTCAGGCGGCACTGAGCCGCGCGCACAGCCGATGCCGCCTTACCAGAGTGAGAATCATCCGTTGTCGTGGCCGCAGTTCCTCCTTAACGGCGTGCTGGTGATCCTGTCGCTGGGGTTGTTCACGGTCGCCAGTACGACCCTGTGGTGGATGCTGCACGCGTGGCGCAGTCCTGACGCGTTGGCAGCGACGGGTTTTCGGCGCCGAGCAGCAGGTGCACCTCGATCGTTCTCATTGCTGTTACCGGCTCGCCACGAACAGGATGTCCTCGGGGACACGATCGACGCGCTGGCTCGGCTCGACCACCCCAAGTACGAGGTGATCGTGATCATCGGTCATGACGACCCGGAGACAGAATGTGTCGCGCGTGAGGCGGCGGCACGCTACCCGCGCATCGTCAGGGTGGTCATGGACTACCACCTGCCCAAGAACAAGCCGAAGGCGCTCAACACCGCACTGCGCAAATGCCGCGGTGACATCGTCGGTGTCTTTGACGCCGAGGACGAGGTGCATCCGGGGCTGCTGCGTCTGGTCGAAGCGCGTTTCGAGGAATCCGGCGCAGATGTGGTTCAGGCGGGCGTGCAGTTGATGAACGTCCAGACGAGTTGGTGGTCGCTGCGCAACTGCCTCGAGTACTACTTCTGGTTCCGCTCCCGCCTGCATTTCCACGCGGAGAAACGGTTCATTCCGCTCGGGGGCAACACCGTGTTCACTCGCACCGAGCTGCTGCGGGAAGCGGGCGGCTGGGACCCCGACTGTCTGGCCGAGGACTGCGAGATCGGCGTGCGGCTGTCCACCCGGGGTGCGGTCGTGGCCGTCGCCTATGACCCGCAAGCGGTCACCCGGGAAGAGACCCCCGGTTCGATCCGTGCCCTCGTGAAGCAGCGCACGCGCTGGGATCAAGGTTTTCTGCAGGTGCTCCGCAAGGGGGAGTGGCGCAAGCTGCCTAGCCCCAGACAGCGCTGGTTGGCCCGCTACACCTTGGCGATGCCATTGCTGCAGGCGGCAACGGGCGTGCTGATGCCGCTGTCGCTGGCGTCGATGTTCCTGCTGAAGGTTCCGATGCCGACGGCGTTGGTGACGTTCCTGCCGCTGGCGCCGACGCTCGTCACCATGGCGGTTGAGTCTGCCGCGCTCGGTGAGTTCGGACGGGAATTCGGCATCCGAATACGTTTCCGTGATCAAGCGCGACTATTGCTGGGCACCGTTCCATACCAGCTGCTACTTGCGGCCGCCGCCGTGCGGTCGGTGTGGCGTGAGGGCCGCGGGCAAGGAGGGTGGGAGAAGACCACTCACACCAACGCCCACCGCACCACCACACCCAAGCGGCCGGTTCCGGCATGAGCCGTTCATCCCGCCTGAATCCCTCGATCCCGATACTCGGAATCCTGTTGATACTCACCGCGACACTGCGGTTGATCAACCTTACGGGGTCGCCCCAACGACTTGACGACGAAGGCACGTATATGGCCCAGGCCTACGCCGTGGTCAAATGGGGAGAACTCGCCCACTACACCTACTGGTACGACCATCCGCCGGCCGGCTGGCTGCAGTTGGCGCTGTGGACGGCGATTTCAGGTCCCGACTTCGGGGGCAACGCGGTCGCTGCCGGGAGATACCTGATGGTCATCGTCGCCGTGATCACCGCCGCTCTGCTGTGGGCTCTGGCGCGCCGAATCGAAATGTCGCGGTGGGCAAGCGCGGCCGCGGTCGCCTTCTTCGCGCTGTGTCCGTTGGCAATCTCGTTGAGCCGCATGGTATATCTGGACAATCTCGCCGTCGCGTGGGTGCTGGGCGCCCTGGTGCTTCTGTGCTCACCCCAGTACCGGCTGTCGGCGATGTTCGGCGCCGCAACATGTTTCGGCATAGCGGTGTTGACCAAAGAGACCATGCTGCTGCTCCTGCCGATGTTCGCCTGGCTGGTCTGGACCAGGACCGCACCGGCGACCCGCCGCTACGCACTCGCCGTGTTCGTCGCTCTGTTCGGCGTGGTGGTCAGCACGTACGTCTTGATGGCCGTCCTGCGTGGTGAGCTGGTCCCCGGGCCCGGACACGTCAGTCTGTGGGACGGCATCAGGTTCCAGTTGTGGGAGCGCACGACCGGCGGCGAGCTCGATGATCCCGGTTCGCTCAAACGTAATGTTGTTAACAAATGGCTCCAATTCGACCCGGGCCTGCCGTTTCTGGCCGTCCCGATCTCTCTGGCCGCACTGTTCGTCAAGCGGCTGAGGCCGTTCGCGGTCGGGTTGGTGATACTCTTCGCCACGATTCTCCGTCCCGGATACCTGCCGGGGCCGTTCATCCTGTCCGCGCTGCCGTTGACAGCGCTTCTGGCCGCGGGCACCGGCGAGGTGGCGCTGCGCTATCTGTTCCGCGCCGTTGAGCAGCGATCGGTTGGCCTGCGGCGCTTCCGTGTTCCGGCGCTCGCCGCCGGGGCGCTGATCGTGTCCATCGCCGTGTCGCTCTGGCTGCCCACCTATCACCGCTTGATGGAGTCCGACGATGACGCGCCGATGCGGCAGGCACAGCAGTGGATCCAGCGGAACGTGCCAAAGACCGACCGTCTGATCGTCGACGATGCGTTTTGGCTGGACCTGATCCGGGACGGCCGCGACCGGCGCAATGTCGTGTGGGCCTCCAAGGTGGACACCGACAAGCAGGTGCAGGGCTGGGCGCCCCACGGCTGGACCGACTACGAGTGGGTCGTGTCGACGGTGTCCTTGCGTGCCGGCATGCCGCCGAACGGTGTGTTCGCTGACGCGGTCGCGCACTCACAACCAGCGGCGACGTTCGGCTCCGGTTCGGAGCGAGTCGACGTGCTCCGTGTCGACAATGGCGCACCCACCTCGAAACCCCCGTCGCCCGCGGCGCCGGCGTTCGGAGGGCAACTCGCGGCACACCTCGCCGGTGCCACCAAGCCGGATGTACTCGCGGTCCTGCAGTCTCGGACCGTGGATCAACGCGTGCTTGCGACGCTGGCAGTGATCGCTGCGACGCAACCCGTTCAGGTCGAGGACATTTCGACTATCGAAGGAGAGGACAACACCGGAACGGCCCGACGCGATATCACGCTGAGAGGCCCGCGCGACCGGCTACAAAGTGTGGCGGCATTCTTCGAACGCCAAGTGGGCGCGTTCGCAGTGCAGTCCGTGCATCTAACCGCCACGGGACTGAGAGTTCGATTTCCGTTGCGCACCAAGGATATCGGTCTGGGCACAGTTCCGGCGCCGCTGCAGGGCGGTCCGGCCGCGCTGCGGGTGGCGGACCTGCGCCGCAGCCGACCGGCCGAGCAACTCAACCTCGTGCGCATCGACGGCACCGCGGCCGGCTCGATTGACACGAGCGACGACGCGAATCCGTCGAGCTATCGGTCGATGCCCGCGGGGACGTACGTGGTGATGACGAACCGTCCCGGCGGAGGTGACCCGGTTATACGTCAGGTGCTCACGCTCCATCCAGGGGTGACCTACACGCTCGCACTGTTCTCTGCGGCCGAATCCAGCCAGCTCGCAGTGCAACTCGCACCGGACGGCCCGCCCACCGGCCCCACGCCCGACTCCGCCGTACGCATGCTGCACGCGGCCAGTGCAGCGGGATCCGTCTACCTGGCGCTGGTAGCACCCGGCGCGGTCGAGCCGATAGTGCTGGCGAACCAAGCTGGGTACGGACTGATCACCGGGTATGCCGCGCTGCCCGCGGGGCAGTACGAAGCGGTGGTGAGTTCAAACGGCCGGGAATGGCGGTACCCCGTTGAACTCGTCGGTGGCGAGCCGGTGACTCTGCTGCTCACGGACGGGCCCGACGGTCCCGTGCTGCGGATGCTGCGGGATGTTCCGGAGGCTCCCGCTGCGCTGAACCCCCCGACGTTGACGATGCCCGCGAGCGGAAGTGCGGTGGAGAAAACCACAGGGAAAACGCATGCGACTGAACGCTCGGACGGAAGGCGGATCGCGGTTGTACTGTGCGCCGCCGCCATCATGGGCGCAGCGGTCCTGATGGCGAGGGCGCGACCGACGCGGCGGCCGGGACAGCAGAACGATGCCGCACTGCACGAGGCTGTGCGGCCGCCCCGGCGTGAGGTGCCACGTCGCGCACGACCGGTCGACGACACTGCGCGACTACCTAGGGGACTCGTTAAGCCTTCGGCTCGGCCGCGCCGGCCGAGACAGCACAACGATGTTGCACTGCACCAAGCTGTGCGGGCGCGCGGGCCCGGCGGTGAGGTGGCTCGTCGCGCACGACCGGTTAACGACACTGCGCGACTAGATCTCGATGTTGACCACACTGTGCGACTACCTATTGGCGCCGTTAAGCTTTCGGCTCCGCTGCGGTGGCCGAGACCGAAAAACGCTGCTGCGCTGCACCCTGCTGTGCGGCGGCGCGGGCACGCCCGACCGGTTGACGACACTGCGCGACTAGCTCTCGATGTCGACAACACTCCGCGACTACCTACGGTGGCCGATAAGCCTTCGGTTCCGCGGGAGCCCCGATGAAGAGGCAACTGCGCACCGCGTCGGTGATTGCGCTCGTGCTGGCGTTGATGGCCGGCGCCGGCTGGTGGATCGCGAACGCCATCGATCCGCGGCTAGATGCGGCCGACATCGCCGGCCTGCGGGAGGACACGGCGCGTATCGCCGGCCAGAAGTTCCTGGACGAGTACGTCGAACCCGACGGACGGGTCGTGCGACGTGACGAGGGCGGTGACGTCGTAAGCGAGGGCCAGGCGTACGGGATGCTCATCGCTGTGGCGGTCGGTGACGAGACTCGGTTCCGGTCGATATGGAAGTGGACGAAGACTCACCTGCGCCGCGCCGACGGCCTGCTGGCCTGGCGGTGGGCCGATAACGAGGTCACCGGTGTCAACAGCGCCGCGGATGCCGATCTCGATGCGGCGCGGTCGTTGGTGTTGGCCGGCCGACGCTTCGATGCGCCGGAGCTCACCATGGACGGCAGGCGGCTGGGCGTGGCGATCCTGGAGACCGAGACCGTGGCCGTCGGCACCGCGGCCGCCCCTTCGAGCGATGTGAATCCTCCGGGTACCTGGGTGGCCGGCTCGGGGCGCACGCTGGTCGGCGGAAACTGGGCTATGACAGCGCCGTACATCGTCAACCCTGGGTACTTCAGTCCTCGCGCCGAATGGGAACTCTTCGAGGCATCGGCCGACCGGCGGTGGACGGACATCACCCGCAC
>DASRJA010000700.1:0-2867 GCA_035649695.1 Mycobacterium sp.
GACGAGTACCAACGCAATCGCCCAGTACACCGCGTCTTCGAGGAATAGCAGAACTCGGTCGGCGAAAAGTTGACGGTCTTCTTCGTCCTCTTCGTCTTCTTGTGACTGCTTTTTCCTCGCCACCGCGGCCTCCTCAGTCGCGGTTGAGTTGCCAGATACGGGTCGACAAGAGTGTCGCGAACGCACACCACGCCGGATACAGCCCGAGGACAGCACCTGAGGAACCGCGCGCGGCGACCGCCCGTCGAGTGAGATCTGCGCTGCTGGCCGCCAACGTCGCTGCAGCCAGCGCTGACACACCGAGTTGGCGACGAGTGAAGAACAGCCACGTCCAGCCGGCGTTCAGGACGAGGTTGGCGCCCAGCAGTGCGGCATACAAGCGGGCCTGCTCATGATCATGATCGTGAAGGTGGTCCAGGGTGGACGCCGATACCGCGGCGATGTCTGCGTAAAGGATCGGCCACACGATCGGAAACGCCTGGCGCGGCGGCTGGAACGACGGCTTCTTCAACCGCGCATACCAGGCTGACTCGGCGGGCCGGCTCGCCAAACCGCCCAGAGCAGCTGTGGCGAAAACTGCTCCAACCGTGCTGACCAGTGTCTTTGGGCGCATGCCGCTATTTACCCGCAAGTCGATGTCACGAATCGCGGCCGTGCTTGCGTCTCGTGTGTATCAGCCGCCAAACGAAAGGCAGAACGATGACCGAGATCCTGATTCTGGGCGCCGGATACACCGGAATGGCCGCGACAACGGGCCTGGTCGGGCGCCTGAAACGCCGCGACGACGTCCACATCACCCTGGTCAACCCGCAGACCCGGTTCACCGAGCGACTGCGCTTGCACCAGACCGCCTCCGGCCAAGCTCTGGCCGACCTCCAGATCCCCGATCAGCTCGATGGCACGGGCGTGGACTTCGTGCAGGGCTGGGTGACCGGCATCGACGCCGACGCGCAGACGGTTCGCATCGACGACACCTACACGCTGCGCTACGACACCCTCATCTACGCGTTGGGCAGTGTCGCCGATACGGAGACAGTGCCGGGCGTCGACGAATTCGCATACACGCTGAACAGCGCGCAAGATGCGACGATTCTGGCCGACCATCTGGACCGACTCGCCGACGGCACGGTCGTGGTGGCCGGCGGCGGGCTGACCGGGGTCGAGTCCGCGGCCGAGATCGCCGAGCAGCACCCCGAACTCGACGTCGTGCTGCTGAGCCGGCAGGTGCCCGGATCGATGATGGGTGAGAAGGCGCGGCCCAGGCTGCACGCGGGTCTGGATCGGCTCGGTGTTCAGGTGCATTCGGGCGTCGAGATCGTCAAGGTGATGTCCGACGGCGTCGCGCTCGACGACGGCGAAGTCGTCGATGCGCAGGCGGTGTTGTGGACGACGGGCGTGCGGGTCTCGCCGATCGCTGCCGCCGCGGGCCTCGAGGTTGACGACCGTGGCCGCATTGTCACCGACGAGTCCCTGCGATCCGTCACGCATCCCAGCGTCTATGCCATCGGTGACGCGGCCGCCATCCATCAGGGCTACGGTGTCATGCACGGCACCTGCCAGAGCGGCATCCCGACCGCGCTGCACGCGGCGGCGTCCATTGTGCGCGAGCTGAAAGGCAAGCAGCCCAAGAAGTTCCGCTTCGGTTACGTCCATCAACCGGTGAGCCTCGGCCGTAACGACGCCGTCATCCAGTTCACCCACGCCGACGACACCCCAGGACGGTTGTACTTGGCCGGCCCGCTTGCTGTCGCGTACAAAGAGACGGTGAGCTCCAGCCCATGGACCACATATCGACTGCTCAAGGCGCTGCCCGCACTAGGAGCGGCGACCTGGCGGCGCGGCGGCGGGTCGACGAGATGAATACCGACCAGCAGACGTTCGCCGATCACCGGAACCTGTTGTTCTCGATCGCCTATCGAATCCTCGGCTCGGCCGCGGACGCCGAAGACGTCGTCCAGGACGCGTGGTTCAAGTGGTCGGCGGACGACCGCTCACAGGTTTCCGACCCGAAGGCCTACCTCGCCCGTATTGCGTCGAACCTGTCGATCGAACGGCTTCGCTCGACGCGGCACCAACGCGAAACCTATGTAGGGCCATGGCTTCCGGAGCCGATCCTCACCCAGCCCGACGCCGCCGAGGACGTTGCGAAGGCCGAATCGGTGTCGATGGCCATGCTGGTTGTGCTGGAGACCCTCAGCCCGTTGGAGCGGGCGGTGTTCGTGCTCAAGGAAGTGTTCGACTTCAGTTACGCCGAGATCGGTGACGCGGTCGAACGGTCCGAGGCCGCGGTGCGTCAGGCCGCGCACCGCGCCCGCGAGCACGTCCAGGCCCGGCGGCCCCGATTCGAGACCGACCGCGTCAAGAAGCGCGAAGCCACCGAGCGGTTCTTCGCCGCGACGACGGGTGGTGACATCAACGCCCTGATGGACCTGCTCGCCCCGGAGGTCACGCTGTGGACTGACGGCGGCGGCAAGGTGCGGCAGGCGATGCGCCCGATCATCGGCGCGGCGAACGTGGCCCGCTGGATCGCCGGAACGATCAAACGGCCCTACGAGGGCGTCGAAATCGCCGATATGACAGCCGAACTCGTTGACATCAACGGCGGCCCGGGCATCGTGCTGAGCGGTACCGGCCGCATCATCGCCACCCTCACGGTCGACCTGGACGCCGACGGCCGCATCGTCACCGTCCACAACGTCGCGAACCCCGACAAGTTGCATGCGGTGGCCGACGGAGTCAAGCGCATCTAGCGTGGCGTGATGACCACGCAATGGCAGGTGCGCACCGGCAGCGCCGCGGACCTGGATCTTGTGGGCCCGCTGTGGGTGGCGGTCCATCACCAGCACACCGAAACCATGCCGCAGCTG
>DASRJA010000701.1:0-5560 GCA_035649695.1 Mycobacterium sp.
CGAGCTCCAGACGCACCGGTCCGCCGATCCAGCCGCCGAGGGCGATCAGATACGTCCAGATCGTCGACGTGTTGGACTCGACACGCTCGCCCGCGTTGAAGACCGGACCGTTGCCGGCCAACAGGTTCCGCACAGTGCGCAGCACGATCAGCCCATCGTCGGCGATCCAGCGCCGCTCCCAGGCGCCCCACCCCCACAGCGCCGCGACAATCACTACTCCGGCCCAGAGGCTGAGCCTGGCCGTCACGTCATACGGGAACGCCGGCCAGCGGGCCAAGCGGTCCGCCGCCATATTCCTGACCCGTTCAGCTGAGGAAGAGGGCGGCACCAATGGTTCCGATCCACGCCACCGCGAGCAGCTGCAGCACCCGGTCCTTCAGTGCGATCTCCTCCGGCTCGCCTGCTAGGCCACCGTCGACGTCGACGGCATACCGGAGGATCGCGATCGTGAACGGAATGATCGTAACCGCGTACCAGGACGCGTAATTGCCATCCCGCTCGAAGGCCCACAGCCCGTAGCAAAGGACGGTCGCGGTCGCCGACAGCGTCCACACGAACCGCAGATAGGACGCCGTGTAGCTCTCCAGCGACTTGCGGATCTTGGCGCCGGTCCGCTCGGCGAGTTGCAGTTCGGCGTAGCGCTTGCCGCCCACCATGAACAACGACGCGAACGTCATGCCAAGCAGGAACCATTGGGACAGCGGGATGTTCGCCGCGGCGCCACCCGCGATTGCCCGAATCAGGTACGCCGACGCGACGATGCAAATGTCCAGCACCGGTTGATGTTTCAGCCCGAAGCAGTATGCCAGCTGCATGACGATGTAGATGGCGATCACCACTGCCAGGTTCGGCGTGGCCAGGAAGGACACCGCGAGGGCGGCGATGCCGAGCACCACCGCTACGGAATAGGCCAGCCACTCGGGAACCACGCCCGCAGCGATCGGGCGGAAGCGCTTCGTCGGGTGCTGCCGGTCGGCCTCGACATCGCGCGCATCGTTGATCAGGTAGATGCAGGAGGCTGCCAGGCTGAACGCGACAAATGCGATCAACGCCTTGATCGCAACGTCCCCCACGTCGAATTTGACGTCGCTGCCGAACGCGGCCACCGGCGCGATCAACACGAGCAGGTTCTTCACCCACTGCCGAGGTCGCATCGCCTTGACCAGACCCGTGGCGATGTTGCGGGGCGGGCCCTTGTCCGGTGCGGGTCCTTCAGTCATGTCTTGGGCGCTCTCCGCGCTGCTCTCACTCGAGATGCTCATCCATCCCCTCCAACCCGATCAGCGACCGCCCCGACCGCCTTCGCGACGACCGCGCCGACCGCGACGCCGGTGAGCACGTCGCTGGGATAGTGCACACCAAGCACCAAGCGGGACAACGCCATCGGCGGTACCAGCAGCACCGGCAACGGTAGGCCCGTGGTGCGTGCCAGCAAGATTGACGCTGCGGTGGTCGACGTCGCATGCGCGGATGGGAAGCTCAACCGGCTCGGCGTGCCGACGTTGACCGCGACCGCCGGGTGATGCGGCCGTTCCCGCTTGACCACCCGCTTGATCAACACCGCGCCGGCGTGGGCCACGAACGCACCCACGCCGGCGGCAAGCCACGCCCTGCGGCGTCGGGGTTGCAGCAGTGCACCGAGCGCGGCCACGGCGACCCAGCCGATGCTGTGCTCGCCGAAATGCGAAAGCGCACGCGCGCCGGCAAGCACGCCGGGCCGGTCGGCCACCGCATGCTGAACGGCGATCAGCGCGGCCTCCTCACCGCGTGGGGGCACCGCGGCGTCGTCCTCACGGACTGGCTCAGCCATTGGCCGACGATTCCAGAAGAACCGTCTCCCACTTCTGCTTGCTGGCCAGCACCGGCAGAGCCTCGCGGTAGACCTTGCGCATGCGATTGAACTTGCGGGCCAGCCGCACTTGCCGTCGTACCGACTCGCGAAGCAGCGCAAACATTTTCGCGCGGTCACGCTGCCGGTACACCACACCCCGGCCGTCGGCGGTGGTGACGGTGACCCCGTCGACCCTGGACAGTGAGAACCACCGGGCGTCCTGAGTCGCGACGTTGATCTGCGGGCGCACGTGGTGCTCGGGGTCGTGGGCCTTGAGCTGATGGATGACGCCGCGGGTCAGCCGAAACGAGATCGCCAGTGGGCTGGTGGGGATCCGCACCTTCTTGCGCCACCGCTTGTCCGACGGCGTCGGTAGTGCAGTCGCACTCGGTAGCACCACCGCGTCGGGGTACTCCTGACGCATCTTGCGCACGTCGGGCAGCGCGGACTCCAGGATTGAGAAGATGTGTTCCGGGCCGGCCAGGAAATCATCCATCGCCTTGTTTTGGATCGCGACGGTCGAATACTCAAGGCAGAGAAGGTGTTTGCACGTTGCCTTGAAGTGGCTGGCGATCAAGCCGGTGACGTTGCCGTCCCAATGCAGGGCCGCGACGACCAACCGGTTGCGCAGGTGGAAGTAAGCCTGCCAGTCGATCGCATCGTCCTTGTCGCTCCACGCCATATGCCAGATCGCCACGCCGGGCAGCGTGACCGTGGGATAGCCGTGCTCACCCGCGCGCAACCCGTAATCCGCATCGTCCCACTTGATGAACAGCGGAAGCGGCTGACCGAGTTCCTCCGCGACCTGCCGCGGGATCATGCACATCCACCAGCCGTTGTAGTCGACGTCGATGCGGCGGTGCAGAAGCCTGCTGCGGTACTCATCTTCGTCGTTGAGCTTGTACTTGGCGAAGTTGTGGTCGTATTCGGTGTTGACCGCGTTTGTCCACATGAAGTTCTCGGAATCGACCATCTCGCCCATCACGTGCAGGTGCGACGGCTCCTGCAGGTTGAGCATCTGGCCGCCGACGAGCGTCGGCACCTTCGCGAACCGGTTCATCGCCAACGCACGCAGGATCGAGTCCGGCTCGATGCGGATGTCGTCGTCCATGAACAGGATCTGTTCACAGTCGGTGTTTTTGAGCGCCTCGTACATCACCCGGCTGTAGCCACCCGAGCCGCCGAGGTTCGGCTGATTGTGGATCGTCAGACGGTTGCCCAGCGGGGCCGAGGCCGCGGCGAACCCGGGGTGGTCGACGGCCTTCTTGGTCCCCTGATCCGACACGATTACCGCACCAATTACCTCGTCCACCAACGGATCCGAGGTCAGCGCGGCCAGCGCGTTGACGCAGTCGGCGGGCCGGTTGAAGGTCGGGATGCCGACTGCGACGTTGGCGCGGCCCGGCGCTGGCACCGGCGCATACCAGCCGGCGGTGTGCACGGTGACCTTGGAATTGGTGGTGATGTCGAACCAGATCCAGCCGCCGTCCTCGAACGGTGATAGGTCGATCTCAAACTCGACGGCTGACGGTTCCTCAGATTCCCCGCTGGAGACTGGGGCGCCGCCAACGGTGATCCGCGCACCCGTGGCCTTGGACCGGTAGACGTCGACGCGGGCACTGCCGGTCAACTCGACGCGAAGCACAACCGAGTCGAGCGTCGACCACCGCCGCCAATAGCTGGCGGGGAAGGCGTTGAAGTACGTCGCGAACGAAACCTCGGACTCCCCACCGATTTCGAGCGTCGTGCGGGTCGGCGCATGCGCACGCCTGGCGTTGGTTTCCGATTCCTCTATATATAGCTTGCGGACGTCGAGCGGTTCGCCCGGCCGAGGCAGGATGACTCGGGCGAGAAGACTGATCGCCTTGGATTCCGTGGCGTCGAGCGCGCCGGACGGGATGTCGCTCATGCGCTGGTGCTTTCGTCGTGGAGTGGCGCGCCGTCGCGAAGGTGCGGCGCGAGGGTGTTGTCGTACATGTTCAGTGCGCTGGCGATGGCCATATGCATGTCGAGGTACTGGTAGGTCCCCAGCCGGCCACCAAATAGCACCTTCGATGATGCCGTCTCGGCCTTGGCCCGCGCACGGTACGCGGCCAACAAGGCCCGGTCGGCTTCGGTGTTGATCGGGTAGTAGGGCTCATCGTCGTCGTCGGCGAACCGGGAGAACTCCCGCATGATCACCGTCTTGTCGGTCGGATACGCCCGCTCGGGATGGAAGTGCCGGAACTCGTGGATGCGGGTGTAGGGCACGTCGCCGTCGTTGTAGTTCATCACAGGGGTGCCTTGGAAATCACCGGTGTCGAGCACCTCGACCTCGAAATCGAGTGTGCGCCAGCCCAACCGACCCTCGGCGTAGTCGAAGTAGCGGTCCAGCGGCCCGGTGTAGACCACCGGAGCGTCGGGGTTTTCGGCGCGCAGCGCGTCGCGGACCTCGAACCAGTCGGTGTCCAGTCGCACCTCGATGCGGTCGTCGGCGGCCATGTTCTTCAGCCACGCGGTGTAGCCGTCGGCGGGCAGCCCTTCGTAGGTGTCGTTGAAGTAGCGGTTGTCGAACGTGTAGCGCACCGGCAGCCGTGTGATGTTGCTCGCCGGCAGTTCCTTGGGATCGGTCTGCCACTGTTTTGCGGTGTAGTTCTTGAGAAACGCCTCGTACAGTGGGCGCCCGACCAGGCTGATCGCCTTTTCTTCGAAGTTCTGCGCGTCTTCGGTGTTGATCTCGGCGGCCTGCTCCTTGATCAGCTGGCGAGCCTCGTCGGGCGTGAAGTACTTGCCGAAGAACTGCGACACCAGGCCAAGGCCCATCGGGAACTGGTAGGCCTGGCCGTTGTGCATCGCGAAGACGCGGTGCTGGTAACCGGTGAAGTCGGTGAACTGCCGCACGTAGTCCCACACTCGCTGGTTGCTGGTGTGGAACAGGTGCGCGCCGTACTTGTGCACTTCGATACCGGTCTGCGGCTCGGGTTCGGAGTAGGCGTTGCCGCCGATATGCGGGCGTCGGTCGACGACGAGAACGCGCTTGTCCAGCTGTGTGGCCACGCGCTCGGCAATCGTCAGACCGAAAAATCCGGAACCTACGACAAAGAGGTCAAAACGAGCGGTCATCGGCAGCAAGGGTATCCGACCGCGCCTGCTCGCCCCGAATCCAACGAGAGCGCAAGGTTGCGATCGGCTCACAATTCCGTATCGCCACTTCTACCTCATCAGTCACACCAGTACCGTCGATCTCGTTACACCCAAGAGCACGTACCAGACGTAGTCCATATATTGAGGAGACTTCCGTGCCGAACCGACGTCGCCGCAGGCTTTCGACAGCCATGAGCGCAGTCGCCGCCCTGGCAGTCGCGAGTCCAGCAGCAGTAATCGCCGTGTCCGACTTGGCCGACAGCACCAAGCCGCCGACGCAGCACCGCCAGTTCGTCCAGGCGTCAATGGTCACCGACCTGCCCAACGAACTGATGTCGGCGCTGTCGCAGGGGCTGTCGCAGTTCGGGATCAACCTGCCGCCGATGCCGACGAGTCTGCTCACCGGTTCGGGCGCGAGCACTCCGACGACGCTGACTTCACCGGGCCTGGGAACATCGCCCCTGACCACACCGGGGCTGGGAACATCGCCGCTGACCACCCCCGGGTTGGGAACGCCACCGCTGACCGCACCCGGCGGCCTGGGTACAACTCCGTTGACTGCACCCAGCCTTGGCACCGACCCGGCGGCCGCCGTTCCCGCGCTCG
>DASRJA010000702.1:0-8337 GCA_035649695.1 Mycobacterium sp.
GTAGTCCGCGCGCGAGGCCGGACCCCACATCGCCCCCCAATGCAGGCACGCCGCGGCGGCGCAACCGTCATGTCCCGCCTCCAGCTCGCCGATCACCGCCCCGGCGTCAACGAGCTGACCAACGCGGACCGACGGTCGCACCGGCTCATACGTCGTCCGCTGCCCGCCGGAATGCGCGATCGATACCAGCGTCCGCCCGGCCAGCTCCCCGGCGAACACCACCGTGCCCGCGCCGGCCGCATATACCGGCTGCCCCGGCACCCCAGCCAGGTCGACGCCGCGATGGCCGCGGTTCCAGTTCGGCGACGGCGCGTCGAACGTCCGAAGAACAGCTGGTCGGGGCCGCAGAGGCCAGTCCAGCCTGCCGTCGCCGGCCCATGCCGCCGGCGCGCAGACCAGTGCGAGGGCCGTTACCAATGCCAGCCAGCGCATACCCCCAGCTCAGCGCGTCGACGCCACAGAATGCCAGTCCACGCCGCCAAGCTGTGGATGGCGGCCGCGGTGTGGAAAAAGCACCCCTATCCAGCGTGTAAACTGCTAACCGCAGCTCGCTAGAGCGGGCTGACTTCGCGTGTCTGCACCACGACCCGTTTTTCTAGGTCGTATCCGGATGCCGTCGGTCCCGTCCCAGACGGGTCGGCACTCCAGCAGGCACCAGGGCTCGGCGTCACCCGGCGCCGCGCGTCAACCGACAACAAAAGAGGCAATAACCATGGCCGTAGTGACCATGAAACAGCTGCTGGACAGCGGCACCCACTTCGGGCATCAGACCCGTCGCTGGAATCCCAAGATGAAGCGGTTCATCTTCACCGACCGCAACGGCATCTACATCATCGATCTGCAGCAGACGCTGACCTACATCGACAAGGCGTACGAGTTCGTCAAAGAGACTGTCGCTCACGGCGGCAGCATCATGTTCGTCGGCACCAAGAAGCAGGCTCAGGAATCCATCGCCGAAGAGGCGACCCGCGTCGGCATGCCCTACGTGAACCAGCGTTGGCTGGGCGGCATGCTCACCAACTTCTCCACCGTGCACAAGCGGCTGCAGCGCCTCAAGGAACTCGAGGCGATGGAGCAGACCGGTGGCTTCGAGGGTCGCACCAAGAAAGAGATCCTGATGCTGACGCGCGAGAAGAACAAGCTCGAGCGCAGCCTCGGCGGTATCCGCGACATGCAGAAGGTGCCGTCGGCCATCTGGGTCGTCGACACCAACAAGGAGCACATCGCCGTCGGCGAGGCCCGCAAGCTGGGCATCCCCGTCATCGCGATCCTCGACACCAACTGCGATCCAGACCTCGTCGACTACCCGATCCCGGGCAACGACGACGCGATCCGCTCGGCCGCGCTGCTCACCAAGGTGATCGCGTCCGCGGTCGCCGAGGGCCTGCAGGCCCGCGCTGGCGTTGGCAAGGGCGACGGCGAGGCCGAGGCCGAGGGCGCCGAGCCGCTCGCCGAATGGGAGCAGGAGCTGCTGGCCGGGGCCACCGCCACCGCCACCGCCGAGACCCCCGCCGCCGAAACCAACACCGAGACCACGGAAGGCTGAAATGGCTAACTACACCGCTGCCGACGTCAAGCGACTTCGGGAGCTGACCGGCGCCGGCATGCTCGATTCGAAGAACGCGTTGGTTGAGGCCGACGGCAACTTCGACAAGGCCGTCGAGCTGCTGCGCATCAAGGGCGCCAAGGACGTCGGCAAGCGGGCCGAGCGTGCCACCGCCGAGGGCCTGGTCGCCGCCAAGGATGGCGCGCTGATCGAACTCAACTCCGAGACCGACTTCGTCGCGAAGAACGCGGAGTTCCAGGCGGTCGCCGACCAGATCGTCGCGGCCGCTGCCGCCGCCAAGGCGAATGACGTCGACGCGTTGAAGGCCGCCAAGATCGGTGACACCACCGTCGAGCAGACGATCGCTGACCTGTCCGCCAAGATCGGCGAGAAGCTCGAGCTGCGTCGCGCCGCCTACTTCGACGGCACCGTCGAGACCTACTTGCACAAGCGGGCCGCGGACCTGCCGCCCGCGGTCGGTGTGCTGGTCGAGTACACCGGCTCGGACAAGGACGCCGCGCACGCGGTCGCCCTGCAGATCGCGGCGCTGAAGGCCAAGTACCTCACCCGTGAGGACGTGCCGGAAGATGTCGTCGCCAACGAGCGGCGCATCGCCGAGGAGACCGCCCGCAACGAGGGCAAGCCCGAGCAGGCGCTGCCCAAGATCGTCGAGGGTCGCGTGACCGGCTTCTACAAGGACGTCGTGCTGCTCGATCAGCCGTCGGTGTCCGACAACAAGAAGACCGTCAAGGCGCTGCTCGACGCGGCAGGCGTGACCGTCACCCGGTTCGTCCGCTTCGAGGTCGGCCAGGCGTAACCCTCGTGCTCCGGCGGTACGACTTGGTACCGTCGGTGCATGAGTCGCATCCACGCCTTCGGCGACGACGCCCTTGGCGACCTTGACGCTGTCGGTCTTGTCGAGAAGCTCCGTGGTGGCGAGGTGTCGCCGCAGGAGCTCGTCGAGGCCGCCATCGCCCGCACCGAAGCCGTCAACCCGACACTGAACGGGCTGGCGTACCAGGGGTTCGGCCGCGCCCGAACCCGGGCGTCGGCGCGCGGTTACGGCGGTTTCTTCGACGGCGTGCCGTCGTTCATCAAGGACAATGTCGCCGTCGCGGGTATGCCGACGATGGAGGGCACCGACGCGTGGCAACCCAACCCGGCACTGCTCGACGGCGACTTCGCACGGTCGTACCTCGCGACCGGCCTGATGCCGCTGGGCAAGACGCAGTTGTCCGAATTCGGTTTCAGCGCTTCGGCCGAACACCCGCGTCTCGGCCCGGTCCGCAACCCGTGGAATCCCGACCACACCGCCGGTGCGTCGTCGTCGGGATCGGGTGCGTTCGTCGCGGCGGGCGTGGTGCCGATCGCACATGCGAACGACGGCGGCGGGTCCATCCGAATCCCCGCTTCCTGCAACGGATTAGTGGGCCTCAAGCCGTCACGGGGCCGGCTCCCACTGGATAAGGCACACCGGCAGATGCCGCTGCGGATCGTCGCCAACGGTGTCGTGACGCGCTCAGTGCGCGACACCGCGGCCTTCTACCGGGAGATGGAGCGGGTGTCGCGAAACCCGAAGCTGCCGGCCATCGGCGACATCACCCACCCCGGCAAGCAGCGGCTGCACGTAGCCGTGTGCACGCAATCCATTGCGCGGGAAGCCAGCCCGGAGATTCGGGAGCTGACGCTCAAGTCCGCCGCACTGCTGGAGGAACTGGGTCACAAAGTCACTCAGATCGATAACCCGGTGCCGCCGCAGTTCATGGACGACTTCCTCCTGTATTGGTCGTTCCTGGCGTTCGCCTTGGTACGCGGTGGGCGCCGCACGTTCGGCGCGAGCTTCGATCGCACGCGGCTGGACAACCTGACGCTGGGCCTGGAGCGCCATTCTGGAAGCAGGCTTCATCGGCTGCCGCTGGCGCTGGCGCGGCTGTCTCGGGTTCGCCGGCTCACGTCGCGGCTGTCCAACACCTACGACGTCGTGCTCACACCTACCCTGGCCGACGAGCCGCCGCGGATCGGACATCTCGATCCCACCGTGGACTACCAGCAGATCATCGACAGGCTCATCGAGTGGGTGGCGTTCACACCATTGCAGAATGCGACCGGAGAGCCCGCGATCTCGCTGCCGCTTGCGGAATCCGCAGCCGGACTGCCGATCGGGATGATGTTCGCCGCGCCAATCGGTCAGGAAGCCCGACTGCTGGAGCTTGCCTACGAACTCGAAGACGCCCGGCCGTGGGCGCAGATTCACCCATGACCCGCGACTACATTCTCAACCAAGGTTTCGCCGATGAGCGAAAGCGGTTGGCCGGCATGGAATCTCTGTGGGATCCCGGGTCGCAGGCGCTGCTCGACGAACTCGGCATTGGCGGCGGTTGGCGCTGCCTCGAGGTCGGCGCCGGCGGCGGATCGATGGTGCAATGGATGGCGGACCGCGGCGCCAGCGTCCTGGCGATCGACATCGATACCCGATTCGTCGATTCGCTAGCCTCGGATGCGATCGAGGTACGCCGCGTCGACTTGCGTACTGATCCGCTGCCACAGGACGAGTTCGATCTCGTTCACTCTCGGCTAGTGCTCGAGCACCTCTCTGACCGACGTCAGATCCTCGACCGCCTGGCCGCGACGCTCCGCCCCGGCGGATGGATGGTCATCGAGGACTACGACTGGACGTGCTTCGGCTTCGAGGGTGAGAGCCCGGGATTCAGCGATATCGCCGAAGTCATTCTGGGTTTCATGGCGAAGGCCGGATTCGAACGGGACTATGGGCGCCGTGTGGTCGCTGATATTGAGGCCGCGGGACTCACCGACGTTCGCGGCGAGGGTCGGGCCCGGCTGATCGGCCCGTCGTCACCTGGCTTCGATTTCTTTCGGTTGACCTTCGAGAGCCTTCGTGGAGCCATCGTGGACGCAGGGCTGCTGTCGGCCGAGGAAGCTGACGCCGCGGCAGAGCAATTCAATGAGGACGTCCGGCTACTCACCCCGTTGATGATGGCCGGAATCGGCCGCCGCGCCTGACCCGACAACGAAATCCGTTGCGTCGGTGCAATAGCGCTGTAACGCGAGCACGTCCGAGTTAACGCCGTGGACATTCCGCGCAGCGGTGCGTGAAACTTTCCGGCCCCACCATCCCTGTTTGTGGAGACATCTGCGCCCACAACCGTCCGGTCACCGGAGATCGCCACCGCCTCGGGCAACACATTTGTGTGCCTCGTCCGGTTCGCGCTGGCGAACATCCGCCGTCGTCCCGAACGGTTCGTGTTGTCCGTGCTCGGCATCGCGCTTGCGATCGCGTGCGTCACCGTCGTTCGGACGATCTCGGCGAGTTTCGCGATCACCGGCGCCGATTCCGTCACCGACGTGTTGGGTGGCGCCCAACTGTGGGCGGTGCCTGCCGCTGGCGTGCACTACGACAGCAATGCCCAGGCCCTTGTCGCCGACGGTGCCGCGCCGGTCATCACCCTTCCTGCCGGCTGGACCGCGACCCGTGTCTTGTCCGGAGTCACTGATATCAACGGCAGTACGGTGTCGCTGCGGGGAACCGACGAAATACCCAGTGATCAAGCCATTTTGGGCGCTGACCTAGCCAGCCGGCTCGACCTGCAGCCCGGCGACCGGCTCGTGGTGGGCGGGCAGAGGCTCGTCGTGACGGTGGTAGGCAGTGGCCAGTCGATCACCGTGACCACACCGCTTGCCCTGTCGATCGTCGGTGACAACGGGTGGTGGACGATCTTCGCGCCGGCCGGCGACGAGAAGCGCCGCGACCTCGGGCAGATCTTCGGCGGCGCGGTCGGACTGGAGTCGACGTCGGACCCGTCGGTCAAGCCGGATCCCAACGGGCACGGCCTCATCTACGACACCGTCGGCGGCTCCGGGCCGTTGACCTTCGAGCAGAAGTTCTCGGCGCTGTTCTCCGCCAAGGTGACGGGCTCGACGCTCGGCCTGATCTCGACCATCGGTCTCGGCCTCGGTTTCGTGATCGCGGTGTCGTCGTTCCTGGCCGCTGTCCAGGAACGAAGGCGCGAGTTCGGCATCATGTCCAGCATCGGGCTGGCCGACGAAGTGCTTTACTTCTTCCTCGTCGAGTCGGGGATCGTCTTCATCACCGCGTATCTGGTCGGCGTGATCGGCGCGGGAGCCGCTGTCGCGCTGGTGATTCCCGGCATCGCCACACCAACCGCGTGGCTGCAGGCCTCGGGCATGGTCGCGGCGTTCCTTCCCGCGATGGCGATCGTCGGCGCCCTGATTCCGGTGCACCGGCTGCTCCAACAACGTCCGGTTTCGCTCCTGGGGGACCACTGATGCTAAGTAGAGGTTTGTCCTATGGATGGCTGGCGGCGCGCCGGCGGATCCGCGAGATGGTGCTGCCTGTCGTCACGACCGCCACGGGTGCGTTTCTGGTGGTGATCGTGTTCGGCATGTCCGACGGGATCCGCGCACAGTCGGCGTCGCTGGGCCACGCGGAGGAGATCAGCCGCGCCGTCGTGCTGATCGCAGTGACCGTTCTGCTGGTGGGCGTGGTCGAGGTGGCCGTGGCGACCACCCGCACCGTCGCCCATCGCACTCGCGAACTCGGGGTGCTCGGCGCCAATGGTGTGCCGCGCACACCCGTGGTGGCCGCGCTGCTGGTGGAGCCGGTGATCGCGGCGGTGCTGGGCGCGCTGGCCGGTGCGCTACTGGCCGCGGTGACCGGGATCGTGCTTGGCGCAGCTGGTTTGGTCGCGACGGGAGTGTCGGTCGAGGGGCTGATGCTCGGCGCGGCGATCTCGGTCGGCGTCAGCATCGTCGCGGCGCTGGCCACCAGCATTGTGCCCACCTGGAACGCCGCCTCGCGGCCACCGATCCGCTCCCTGACCGCAGGAGGCTAGAGATGACCGCAATCGACGAAACCGCAGCCACCACGATTCACACCGACGAACCCAGGCCGGTGATCGAGATCTCGGATGTGTGGAAGCTGCACAAGCTCGGCGATGAGGTGGTCCGTGCGCTCGTCGCCGCCGAATTACAGGTGATGCCAGGTGAATTCGTGTGCTTGATGGGACCGAGCGGCAGCGGCAAGTCGACCCTGCTCAATATCATCGGTGGGCTCGACCGACCGACCAAGGGAACGGTGAAGCTCGCGGGGCGCGACACGTCGCTGCTGACCGAGAGCCAGTTCGCGGCGCTGCGCCACGACACCATCGGGTTCATCTTCCAGAGCTACAACCTGATTCCATTTCTGTCGGCGGTGGAGAACGTCGAACTGCCACTGATGTTTGAACCCTACGACCGGAAGTCGTTGCGCAAGAGGGCACTCGAACTACTCGAGCTCGTCGGGCTCGGACATCGGATTCACCACCAGCCGACGAAGATGTCGGGCGGAGAACAGCAGCGCACCGCGATCGCACGGTCGCTGATCAGTAGCCCAACGCTCGTTCTGGCCGACGAGCCGACGGCCAATCTCGACCACCGCACCGGGGAGACGGTGGTGCGCATGTTGCGCGACCTGTGTTCCACGCTGGGCGTCACCGTTGTCGCCAGCACGCACGACCCCACGGTGGCCGACGAAGCGAGCCGTGTCGTCCGGATGAAAGACGGACAAATCGTCAACTGACCCAACGGCATTGGGAGAGTCATTATGACCCAAGAACTCGAGGCGGCCCCGCCGTCGTCACAACGCGACGCGCTCATGACAACCGAGCTCGTCCCCGAGCAGGTGTTGCCCAAGGTCCTGGGCACCTTCGGACTGACCGCCACCTACGTCTTCATCATCTGCTGGATCACCGGGTCGTCGGTGATGGCCGGTGGTGGCTGGACAGCGATCCCGATGTGGATCCTCGGCATCATCACCTTCTTGGTGCCCGCCGCCCTGGCGGTCGCCGAATTGGGGAACCTGTGGCCCGGCCAAGGTGGCGTGTACATCTGGGCGTTCCGGACCATGGGGGAGCGATGGTCGTTCCTCGGCGGTTACCTGTCCTGGGTGCCCGTCGTTCTGAACACCGCGTCCTCGCCTGCGATCGTGCTCCAGTTCATGCTCCTGGCCTTCCACGCGGAGCTCGGGCTCACGGTGAGCATCGTTGTGCAGCTGGTGATCCTGTGGACAGTCGTTGGGTTGGCGCTCGCGAAACTGGCCGCCAATCAGCGGATCATGAACATCACGTTCGTGGTCTACGGCGTGCTCACCTTGACGATCTTCATCTGCGGTGTCATCTACGCCGCCGGGCACGGGTCCGCAACCCCATTCAGCCTGCACGACTCGCTGGTGCCGAACTTCGCGGGCGCTGGCTTCCTGTACGGCACGGTGCTGCTCTACCTGGTCGGCGTCGAGACGCCGTTCAACATGGGCGCGGAGTTCCTGTCGGTCAAGCGCAGCGCCACCAAGATGATCACGTGGGGATCAGCGGCGCTGATCGCGATCTACCTGTTGACGACGCTCGGCACGATGATGGTGCTGCCGGGCGACCAGATCGACCCGGTCACCGGTGTCATCGGAAACCTGGGCACCTCCGGCTTCCCCGGTCTGATGGAAGTCTGCGCTGTGATCCTCGCTGTCATCGTCTTCGTGGCCATGACGACCTATCAGGTGGCGTACTCGCGGTTGATCTTCGTCTCCGGGCTGGAGCGCCATCTGCCGCGAATCTTCACTCACCTCAACCCGCGGACCCGCAACCCGGTCACCGCGGTGCTGATCCAGGGCGTGCTGTCGTCGCTGATTCTCGTCGGCCTGTACTCGCAGAGCAGCATGGCCAACGTGACGGTGTATCTGCAGGGTGGCCTGAGCGTCGTGTGGCTGATCTCCGGATTCTTCT
>DASRJA010000703.1:0-4470 GCA_035649695.1 Mycobacterium sp.
GTGGTGGCGCCGGCGAGCGTCCTTACCGTCAGCGCGCGGTCGGCCGCCGAGATACCTGTCCCCGTCGCGACGTGATCGGCGCTGATGGTGAACGCCGTCCCGTCCGGATCGGAGTTGCGCTGCGTCATCAGCGGCAGGTCCAGTGCGTCAGCCCTTTGCTCTGTCATTGGTACACAGACGATTCCGCTGCCGTAGCGAAGATAAAATGCCATTTGTTGGTCGGTCATTCGGGCGGCTGCCATAACGAGGTCACCCTCATTGGTTCGAGCACGATCGTCTTCGACGACGATCATCTCGCCGCGGTTGAGCGCCGCCACCGCCGCCGTCAGCATGCGTGAAACTCGCCGCGGTCAATCACTACGGTGGCACCGCTGCGGACCTGATATGACGCTGTGCGGTCACTAAGCCACATCGCCACCGTAAGGACATCGCCGGGATACGTTGGCGCGGAGAAGCGCCCAGTGATTCTCCCGAACCTAGCCGGGTCGTTGTCACAGACATGCCGCAACAGCGCGCGTGCCGCAAAGCCGTAGGTGCACAGCCCATGCAATATCGGCCGCGCAAAACCCCCGCGCTGGGCGACATCTGGGTCCACGTGGAGTGGATTGCGGTCACCCGCTTGCCGGAACAGCAATGCCTGGTTAGGCATCGTCGCCATCTCTATTTCTAGGTCTGGCGCGCGGTCGGGGATCGGGCTGGGTGCACTGGGTCCGCTATCACCGCCAAATCCACCTTCTCCACGGATAAACGATCGCGAGACCGCAATCGCTATCGGTTCATCCGTTACTGGGTCTACTGCAGTGGATTCGAAGTTCACGAGCGCCCCGCTGCGCTTGTCCCATATGTCGGTGACACGTCGGGTGACATGAACGGTACCGCTGGCGGCCAATGGCGCCAACATGACCAGTGACTGTTCGGCATGTAATCGCTGGGAGGCGCTGACATCTCCGAGGTCGATCTCGAGCCCATGTTGTTGCATCAACCCGATCGCGAAGGTAGGCAAGACACGTTGCTTGCCAAGCTCAGCGCATTCGGTTGTAAATTCTAGATCGACCAGCGGATCCGGCGCACCGGCGCCGACGCCGAGTGCGTAGATTTGCGCGTCAGCTTCGGTCCAGGAAACGGCCGTTGGACCGAACCGCTTGCCCACGATATCGAAGGCGAGTGCCATTTACGCACCAGCCTCGGCCTGTACTTCCAGCTCGGAGACCTTGGCGCGCAACTGTTCTGCGGCACGCTGAAGGTGCTTCTCGGTAACCCTTCGAGCCTCGGCACCGTCATGATTGGCAAGTGCACGGACCAGTGCGTCGTGCTCCTCGAGGCTGCAGGGGACGTCCTCGGGCAACGCATCCAGAAAGCCGTGCGGGATCATCCGACCCGCCATGCCCAGCATGGCCAGGAGCCGCGGCGAACCGCACGCTTTGTTCACTTCTCGGTGGAAAAGCCAGTTCTCTGTGGCGGCGTCGTCACCGGAACGCATGGCAATCGCTACTTCCACCTTCAGCGCGCGCACCCGCTTCAGCTGCTCGGGTGTGATCCGCTGCGCCGCCCACTCGGCGGCCACTCCGAGTAGTGCGGCCATCAGGGCGAAGTTCTCGAGGATCGCCTCCGGAGTCGCGCCCAACACGATTATCCCCGTGCGCGGGGCAACCCGGACCAGCCCGTCGAGCGCCAATTCGAGGCAGGCCTCGCGCACCGGGGTCCGGCTCGTATCGAATTCGACGGCGACGGCATCCAGGTCGATCCGGGCTCCAGGTGCTAGCACCCCGGTGAGGATGCGTTCACGCAGCACCCGGCAGACTCGCTCTCGGATCGTTCCACTGCCTGCGGTTGGCGCCGGCACTCCAGCGACCGGCCACGGCTCGCTCATCGCCCCTCCTTCGGCATCCCTAGAGTATATCGATGGTCATCTGATATATCTATATCACGGGGGCCGAAGCGTCGCCCCTCCAACGAGAGAGCTACATGACTCAAACTACGAGACCACTCACGACAGTCGCTCCGCTGCGCTCCTTGCTGTTCTGCCCAGCCACTTCTGCGCGTCGTGTCCGCAAGATGCTCGAGCTGGCTCCCGACGCCGCCGTGCTTGACCTCGAGGATGCCGTTACCGACGACAACAAGACCGCGGCCCGCCAGCAGGCACGCGCTGGCATCGCCGAAATCGCCCCGATCCGCAGCTATGTTCGGGTCAACCATCCGTCGACCGGGCGTACACAGGGTGACATCGATGCCGTCGTGCAACCCGCTCTCGACGGCATCGTGCTGCCAAAGGTCGAGGATGTCGACACCATCCAAGACGCCGACGGCTGGATCACCGCCGCGGAGCGACAAAACGGCGTCGAGCCTGGCTGCACCCGGCTACTGGTGCTCATCGAGTCTGCCCGAGGCATCGCCGACGCCCGCGAGATCCTGCAAGCCAGCGCGCGCATCGAGACGGCCGTCTTCGGAGCACACGACTACATGCTCGATCTGGGCATCGATGGACTCGACCACTCCGAAAGCGCAGAGGAACTCCTCTACGCCCGTTCGGCACTGGTCATCGCCGCGCGCGCCGCTCGCGTCTCGCAGCCGCTGGACGGGCCGTTTATCGCCTTCGGCGACACAGACCGATTTGTCGAAATGTGCCGACAGGCCCGGCGGATGGGCTTTCGCGGCAAGATGCTCATCCACCCCAACCAGGTGGCTTTGAGCCACCTTGGCTTCGCCCCAACCGACGCGGAAATCGCAACGGCAAACCGCATGATCGAACAATTCGCCGAAGCCGAGGCCGAAGGTGCCGCGGCCATCGTCGTCGACGGCCGACTGGTGGACTACCCGATCGTCGCGCGTGCCCGTCGCATCATCGAGGCGGCAGCGGAGCTGCAATGACGCGATCACTCGACGGCATCCGCGTCATCGACGCCGCATCACTTGCGGCCGGTCCGCTGGTCGCGACCTACCTTGGCGAACTCGGCGCCGAAGTCATCAAAATCGAACAGCCCGGCACCGGCGACGCCATCCGCAGCTGGGGCGCGCAGAAAAACGGCCATGGACTGATGTGGAAAAGCGTCGGGCGCAACAAGCGCACCGCGACGCTCGACTTGCGCAAGCCCGCCGGCCAGCAGCTATTCTGCGAGCTTGCGGCGGTGGCAGACGTCGTCATCATCAACACACGTCCCTCGACGCTCGAACGGTGGGGGCTCAGCTACGAGTCGCTCGCCACCGTCAATCCCGGTCTGGTCATGCTGCACGTCACCGGTTTCGGCGCGGGCGGGCCCAACAGTGATCGCCCCGGATTCGGCACTCTCGGCGAAGCAATGAGCGGCTTCGCCCACACCACCGGCGAACAGGATGGACCGCCGACCTTGCCGTCGTTCATGCTCGCTGACGGTGTAGCCGCGTTGACCGGTACCTACGCAGTTCTCGCAGCGCTGTACCACCGCGACATGCATGGTGGAACAGGTCAGCTGATCGACTTGAATCTCGTCGAGCCGCTGGCGCGCCTGCTTGAACAGTCTGTACTGACCTACGACCAACTCGGGATCGTGCCGACCCGCGCCGGAAACAAGTGGGACATCAGCGCACCGCGCAACACCTACCGCACTAAGGACGACCAGTGGATTGCGGTGTCTGGCAGCGCACCGACCGTCGCCAAACGGATTTTCAAGGCCATCGGCCGAGCAGAGTTGGCCGACGATCCCGACTTCGGCGATCCCCAGCAGCGACTGAAGAACGCCGATGCCGTCGATGCCGCAGTTGCCGAGTGGATCATCGCGCGAACCCTAGACGAGGCGATGACCGTCTTCGAACTCGAAGAAGTTGCCGCCGCACCGGTATACGACGCGCCCAGGCTGCTTGCCGATCCTCATCTGCAGGCCCGCAAAACCTACGCGCCCGTGGATGATCCGGATCTGGGCAGCATCCGGATGCAGGCGCCGGTGCCGCGGCTGAGCCAGACACCAGCGGTCATCGACCACACAGGAAGAGGGCTCGGCGCCGACAACGCCTACGTTTACGGCGAAATCCTGGCACTAACGGAAGAGGAAATCGAACGACTCCGGAGCGACAACGTCATCTGAGCGGCGACCCGCGTGGCCGCGCAGCCACCGCGCCTTTGCAGAGGAGCGACGAGGATTCGACCGGATCGACCACCGCACTCGTAGGCGCAGTAATGTTCTGCCCTTTGATCTGACGACAGAAAGCGATTAGTCCATGGCACTCCTGCTGCGCCCGCGGCGATCCGCGCTCTACTTGCCCGGCAACAACAGCCGGGCGTTGGAGAAGGCCAAAACGCTGTCGGCAGACGTGTTGATCTTCGACCTGGAAGACGCCGTTGGCCCCGACGCCAAAGCCGACTCGCGGACGCGGGTAATCGAGGCGATCTCCTCCGGTAGCTACCGACCTCGTGAGCTTGTGGTGCGCGTCAACGGCTCGGGCACCGTGTGGCACGACGACGATCTGGCGGCGGTAGCTCGCTCAGCCGCCGACGGG
>DASRJA010000704.1:0-7461 GCA_035649695.1 Mycobacterium sp.
TCGGCGCTGTTGTCTCGGATGCACACACCCAAACACTCTCGAAGGGACGAACCACATGTCCACAGTCATCACGGGGGCCACGCTGACGGGGCGCGTCGCCATCGTCACCGGGGCCTCGAGTGGCATCGGGGAGGCCACGGCTTTCCGGTTGGCGACCCTCGGCGCCAAGGTCGCCGTCGCGGCGCGTCGCAAGGACAACCTCGATGCTCTAGTGGCGCGCATCATCGCCGCCGGCGGCACCGCACTCGCCCTGCCCCTCGATGTCACCGACCGATCAGCCGTCAACGCTGCCGCTCAGCACGTTGCCGACGAGCTCGGCCCGGTCGATCTGGTATTCAATAACGCTGGCGTTCAACTGATCTCACCGATCGAAGACGTCAGGTTCGACGACTGGCAGCGCCAGATCGACCTCAACATCACCGGCGTGATGAACGTCATCGGCGCGTTCGTCCCGCAACTCATCGGGTCCGCCGCGCAGGGTAAAGCCGCCGACCTCATCACCACCTCCTCGATCGCGGCCACCCGGGTGCTGGAGAAGTTCTCCGTGTATTCCGGAACCAAGGCCTACATCAGCCAGCTGACCAGGCTGCTGCGCGTCGAACTCGGCCGAAAGATGGTGCGCGTCTCGACGATCGAACCGGGGATGGTGGATACCGAACTGCCGCTTCATGTCACCGACCCCGACGCCACCCGGTTGATGGCCGACCTCATCAACGACATCGACGTGCTCAGCGCAGCCGACGTAGCCGAGACCGTCGCCTTCATCGCCTCGGTACCTCGCCACGTCAACCTCACCGAAATCACCATCCTGCCCACCCAGCAAGCCGTCTAGCGAAAGGGAACACCACCATGAGCACGAACCCGAAGACCGTCCTGATAACCGGCGCCAGCAGTGGAATCGGCGAAGCCGCCGCACTGCGGCTCGCCGACGACGGCCACCGGCTCTTCCTCGGCGCCCGACGCACCGAACGGCTCGAAGCCTTGGTGGAGCGAATCGAAACCGCCGGCGGGACTGCGTCGCTTCGACGTCTGGATGTCACCGACGCCGCTGACGTCCAACAATTCGTCACCGATGCCGCCGATACCTACGGCGGGGTGGACGTCATGATCAACAACGCAGGAGTCATGCCGCTGTCCGCCCTGGCGGAGAACAAGGTCGACGAATGGAACCGGATGATCGACGTCAACATCCGCGGTGTGCTCCACGGGATCAGCGCCGCCCTTCCCGTGATGCGGTCCCAAGGAAGCGGACACATCGTCAACGTGGCCTCCATCGGCGCCCACGAGGTGGAACCGACCGCGGCCGTCTACTGCGCCACCAAGTTCGCGGTCTGGGCCATTTCGGAAGGGCTGCGCAAGGAGCAAGCCGGCGATATCAGGGTCACCGTCATTTCGCCGGGAGTCACCGAATCCGAACTCGCCGAATCGATCTCAGATGAACAAGCCCGCGCCGCAATGCGGGAATACCGGGCGCTTGCCATTCCTGCATCGGCGATCGCCGATGCCATCGCGTTCGCCATTGGGCAACCCCCCGAGGTGGACGTCAACGAGATCATCGTGCGGCCCGCCGCCAGTACCCACTAGCCCGCAGCGGCTGCTGCCCTGCAGGGCTTTCACGAACCACCGATATTCATCACCCAGGAGCCTGAACAAAGTCACCTCGCTTGATGGGAAATTGACGCGATTCTCCCATTGATTGAGGTCTAGATCACAGCAACACTCTATGTGTGCCGCCTCAACGCCGACCGGCTTGCCGGCCATGAGGCAGTGCAGGTGGTCGCCGACCGGTGATCGATGCGACGTTGTGCGCGTCGTCTTCGAGGCGACGATGTAGCGATTCGGTTGCGGCGCTGGCGATTCGATACCACCGACGCATTTGTGTTTTGAACAAGGAGGCTTGTGATGGAGATGCTGCTTGCCGGCGAATGGCGCGACGCGGGTGACCGTGCAACCGAGACGGTGCTGTCCCCGTACGACGGCCGACCGGTCGGTTCGGTGCCGCTGGCCACCATCGACGACGCCGCGGCGGCCGTCGACTACGCCGAGATCGCGGCACGGGTGCAGCGGGAGACCCCGGCACATGAGAGGGTGGCGGTGCTGCTGCGGGCGGCCGATCTGGCCGATCAGCGCGCCGAGGACATCGCGCAGACGATCAGCGCGGAGACCGGCAAGCCGATCAGCGAGGCGCGCGGTGAGGCAAGTCGCTCCGGTGCGATCATCCGGCTGGCCGCGCACGAGGGCAGCCAACTCTACGGCTCGACGCTGCCGCTGGACGCGAACCCCGGAACCGGTTTGGAGAAAATCGGTTTCACGGTGCGTCAGCCGTGCGGAATCGTCGTGGCGATCACCCCGTTCAACTACCCGGCGCTGCTGGTGCTGCACAAGATCGCCCCGGCACTGGCCGCGGGTAACGCGGTCGTGCTCAAACCGGCCCGCTCGACACCATTGACCGCGCTCAAGCTCGCGCAGTGCTTCGTCGACGCCGGCCTTGCGCCGGGTGCGCTCTCGGTACTCACCGGAGCCGGCGGCACCCTGGGCGACCGGCTGGTCACCGACCCGCGGGTACGCAAGGTCTCGTTCACCGGCTCGACAGCCACCGGGACACACATTGCCGCGGTCGCCGGGATCAAGAAACTGTCTCTGGAGCTGGGCGCCTCATGCCCGGTGATCGTGCTGCCCGACGCCGACATCGAGATGGCCGCATCCGCGGTGGCCGCCGGGGGTTACATCAACGCCGGCCAGGTGTGCATCTCGGTGCAGCGGGTGATCGTCGACGAACGCGTGGAAGCCGAGTTCCTCGACGCGCTGGTGCCGAAGGTGGACGCCATCACCCTGGGCGACCCCGCCCAGGAGGACACCCGGCTGGGGTCGCTGATCTCCGAAACCGAGGCCACCCGAGTGGCCTCGGCGATCCAGACCGCCGGCGATTCCGGCGCGAAGGTCCTGACGGGCGGCGACCGCGAGGGTGCTGTTATCACCCCCGCCGTGGTGGCGGCCGTCGACCCGCAGTCACCGTTCTCCCGCGACGAATTGTTCGGACCCGCGGTCGCGGTGTCGTCGGCCCCCGACATCGCCGCCGCGATCGCGATCGCCAATGACAACGAGTACGGCCTGGGCGCAGGCATTTTCACCTCCGATGTGACAGCGACGGTACGCGCGATGCGCCAGATCGACGCCGGCAACATTCACATCAACTGGACCCCGCTGTGGCGGGCCGACCTGATGCCCTATGGCGGGCTGAAGGGCAGCGGCATCGGCAAGGAGGGTGTCCGCTCGGCTGTCACCGAAATGACCGAAGAAAAGACCATCGTCATCCACGGCCGCCCGTGGTGAACCCCGAAGGAAACCAGCCATGATCAGCACCTCTCACAAGTCGGTCCGGCTCACCGCCGCCCAGGCCATCGTCAAATACCTCGCCGCCCAGTACAGCCTCGCCGATGGTGCCCGGCGCCGCCTAATCCCCGCCGCGCTGGGCATCTTCGGGCACGGAAACGTCGCCGGGTTGGGTCAGGCCCTCGATGAGCTGTCCGACGAATTGCCGTTCATCCAGGGCCGCCACGAGCAGTACGTCGCGCACATCGCCACCGCGTACGCGAAGGCCACCCGTCGGCACGCCACCCTCGCGGTCACCGCGTCCATCGGCCCGGGCGCCCTGAACCTGGTCACCGCCGCCGGTCTGGCGACGGTCAACCGGCTGCCGCTGCTGTTGTTGCCAGGAGACACCTACGCCACCAGGCACCAGGGCCCCGTGCTGCAGCAACTCGAACACGCCAGCCAGGCCGACGCCACCGTCAACGACGCATTCCGGCCGGTGTCGCGGTTCTTCGACCGGATCACCCGCCCGGAGCAATTGCTCACCGCGCTGCCGCAGGCGATGCGGGTGCTCACCAGCCCCACCGACACCGGCGCGGTAGTGATCTCGCTGCCGCAGGACATCCAATCGCACGCCTACGACTTCCCCGTCGAGTTCTTCGAACCCCGGGACTGGAAGATTCGCCGCCCGTTGCCCGACCCCGACGAGATCACCCAGGTCGCCGCGCTTATCCGCGAGGCGAACCGGCCGGTGCTGATAGCCGGCGGTGGCATCCACTACTCCGACGGCCACGCCGCGCTGGAGCAGTTCGCCGAGACCGCGGGCATCCCGGTGGTGGAAACCTTCGGCGGCAAGGGCGCGGTCACCCGCGACGCATGGTGGCAGGTCGGTGGCGTCGGCCTTGAAGGCAACTTCGCCGCCAATTCCCTTGTCAAACAATCGGATTTGATCATCAGCGTGGGCACCCGACTGACCGACTTCACCACCGGCTCGCAGTCGATCTTCGAAAACGACTCGGTGCAGTTCGCGTCGCTGAACGTCGTCGACGCCGACACCCGCAAGCAGGGCGCGGTCGGAATCCTCGCCGACGCCCGCCTCGGGCTGCAGGCGCTCACCCAGGCGCTGCGCGACCACACCACCAGCGCGGCGTGGCGCGACACGGTCGTCGCGGCGAAGGCCGATTGGGCGCCGCTCCGCGCTGCCGCGCTCGACGCGGACATCGCCGTTCGGCGTGAGGAGCACCCCGACGCCCCCGTGACCGACGCCGTGCTGACCCAGGCGCAGCTGATCGGGTTGTTGCAGGAACACGCCCAAAGTGGCGACACCATCATCGCCGCCGCCGGCGGGCCCCCCGGCGACCTGCAGAAGGTGTGGGACGCCACCGGCAACCGGCGCTGCCACCTCGAATTCGGGTTCTCCTGCATGGGTTACGAATTGCCCGCCGCCATGGGCGTCCGCCTGGCCCACGGCGACGACGGGTCGCGGATTGTCACGTTCATCGGCGACGGCACCTTCCTGATGGCGCCGACCGAACTGGTCACCGCTGCGCAGGAACGCCTCGACATCACGATCGTGGTGTCAGAGAATCACGGCTACCAGGTGATCCACCGTCTACAGATGAACCGCAGCGGACGTGAGTTCGGCAACGAGTTCCGTTACCGCACCGACGGCGACATCATTGACGGGACCGCCGAGCGCAAGGCTCCCCGCCTTGAAGGTGACTACCTGGACGTGGATCTGCGCAAGATCGCAGAAGGCCTCGGTGCGACCGCCATCCGTGCCACCACCGCGGTCGAGGTGCGCGATGCATTGGCCGACACTCGCGACACCCGCGGCCCAGTGGTCCTGGTGGTGCCGACGGTGCCGCACGTCGACCTACCGGGCGGGGATGTGTGGTGGGACGTGGCCCCCGCGGAGGTGTCCGGGCAGGAATGGGTGCAGGCGCTGCGCGCCGAGTACGAGCAGGCCCGCGGCGCGCAGCGGTGGTTCGGATGAGCGCCACTCCCTTGGACGGTGGCGCGCTGCGGCGCCGGTTGGCCAACGGCGAGATCACGGTCGGCACATTCGTTGGCATGGCGTCGGCGACGGCCACCGAGGTCTGCGCCGCCGCCGGGGCCGACTGGGTGCTCATCGACCTCGAACACGGTTCCGGGTCCGAGGACGTGATCTCTGACAGCGTGCTCGCCGCGGCGAGTTACGGGGTGCCGGCGATCGTGCGGGTGGAGTCGGGTGAGCGGATCCGGATCGGCCGCGTGCTCGACCAGGGCGCGACCGGGGTGATGGTGCCGCGGCTGGACAAGCCCGACGAGGTGGCGACCGTTCTTTCGCACCTGCGGTACCCGCCGCACGGTGATCGGGGCGTGGCCACCTACAACCGGTCCTGCCGATGGGGATTGGACCGTTCGCCGCTGACCGATCCCACCCAGAACACGCTCGGCGTGATCCAGATCGAGACGCTCGCTGCGTTGGACGCGGTCGACGAGATCGCCGCCCTGGACGGTGTGGACGTGTTGTTCATCGGTCCGCTGGATCTGTCCTTCGCGCTCGGTGTGCCGCTGCGGTTCGATGACCCCGAATTCGTCGCCGCCACCGGGCGGGTGCTCGACGCCGCGGCCGCGCACCGCAAGACCGCCGGGATTCTCGCCGCGAACGCCGCCATGGCGACACGTTACGTCGAGCGCGGATTCCGTTTCGTGGCAATCGGTTCCGACTCAACCATGCTGGCCGCCGCGCTGAGCGATGCGTTCACCGCGGCCCGCACCACCCACACCTGACAACCAGAAAGGCAGAACACCAAGTGAGCACAACCAACCGCCGCATCGGCGTCGGGCTGATCAGTGTCGGCTGGATGGGGCAGCTGCATTCCCGCGCCTACCGCAGCGTGCCGATCGTCTACCCCGAGCTCGGCATCAACCCCGAGCTGGTGATCGCCGCCGACAGCGCCCCGGACCGGGCTGAGTTCGCCCGCGACGTTCTCGGCTACACCCGTGCGACGACCGACTACCGCGAGGTGCTGGCCGACGCCGAGGTGGACGTGGTGTCGATCTGTGCCCCCAACTTCCTGCACGCCGAAATCGGCATCGCGGCAGCCGAAGCCGGGAAACACTTCTGGATCGAAAAGCCAGTGGGGCGCAGCTACGCGGAGACCTCGGCCATCGCGTCGGCCGTCACGAAGGCGGGTGTTATCACCTCGATCGGCTACAACTATCGCCACGCCCCCGCGGTGGAACACGCCCGCAGCCTGATCGCGGCCGGCAAGCTGGGCTGGATCACCAACGTCCGCGCCGCCTTCTTCTCCGGATACGCCAACGAGCCCAAGGGTGCGCTGTCGTGGCGGTTCAATCGGGAACTCGCCGGCTCGGGTGTGCTGGCCGATCTGTTCAGCCATGCCAGCGACCTGTGCCAGTACGTCGTCGGCCCGATCGCCGAGATCACCGCGCTGACCAGCACCGTCTACACCGAACGTCCGAAGCTCGCAATGGGTTCGGGGACACATTTCGATGTGATCGAGGGCGGTGAGATGGGCACCGTCGAGAACGAGGACTACGCCGCGGCGCTGGTCCGGTTCGGCGCCGACGCCCAGGGATCGGGTGCGGTCGGCACCATCGAGGCATCCCGGGTGATCGTGGGTCCCGCATGTGGCTACCAGATCGAGGTGTATGGCACCGACGGGTCGGTTAAGTGGGACTTCGAGCGGATGAACGAGCTACAGGTGCGCATCGGGCGTGCCGCCGACGAGCCCGGCTACATCACCGTCAACGCCAACCCCAAACATGGTGACTACTCGCGCTTTCAACCCGGACCGGGCAACGCGATGGGCTTCGACGACCTCAAGACCATTGAAGCCAAGAAGTTCCTGCTGGCCGTCGCGGGCGGTGTGGCCGCGAATTCCAATGTGCACGACGCGGTCTCGGCTGCGGCGATCGTCACCGCCGCCGAAGAGTCCGCCGCGACCGGGCAGTGGCAGAAGATCGAACCCGTTGCCGGCACCACGGCATCCCGCATCACGGCCGGGTGAACGATGTCGACCGCTTCTCACGAACCTGCCGTGACGACATCGGTCCCGATCCAGACGTTCGTCGCGTTGGGCGCGATCGACCCCGAGCTGGTGGAGCCGTTTCTGGCGCCCCATCAACGGCTTGTGCTGA
>DASRJA010000705.1:0-2379 GCA_035649695.1 Mycobacterium sp.
TGCACGAGGCCCTCCGCCGCAGGCTGGCGTCGGTCATCAGCGGTCTCGGCAGCTCGCTGCCATTCGGGCAGTGGCCCGACCATCCACTGATCCGGTACAAAGAACCTGCCGCGAACGACGCCCGGCTGCGTGAGCTTCTCGGACTCGACCCGGCCGACACCACGCCGCGGCCGCAGCTGCTGAATTTGCTGAAGCTCGAAGCCCCGCTGGCGGTGCAGACGCGGACGGAACCGGGTCTATTCCCGATCAACAAGTTCAGCTCCGTTCCCCTGTTGATCCGCGTAGTCCGGTTCGACGCGGGCGCCTCGGCGGGGTATGACGAGTTCCGGCGCATCATGGTCGTTCCAAATATCCAGGTGTTGGACCTAGTGACCACGCCGCCCGGCCCCTCGGTTCGGGTGACAGGTGTGGACGTGGCGTCGACGGTCAATGGAGGCTTTATCCCGCTCGCCCCGGACGGGATCGTGGTCATCGCGGCGGGGACAATCGAGTCCACCCGCCTCGCGAAGCTGACATTTCAAGCGTCGCTGGCGGGGGCGGCAGGTGACCGAATCGGTACGAATCTGATGGCTCATCTGCGATCGAACATCACGCTCCGACTACCCATGGCCAGCCTCGGTCTCACTGCAGCGGATCTCGCAGATAAGCCGGTGCCGGTGTCGGCGCTGTTCGCGAAGGGCCGCATCGCCGTCGGCAACCGCAACCGCTACTTTCATCTGCAGATCACGGCGTCGGCGGGGCCGGGAGGGGGCGACAATTCCGAATCACTCCTGTTCAAGAAGGTGCCCGACATCGACTTTCTGCAGACCATGAAGGCGGCGACGGCCACTCACGTGGTGGTCACGCTGCGCGGCATCGGCGAGATGATGCCGGGCAACCCCTCGAACACAGTGGGGCTTGCGCTTTTCGACAGCGATGGCAATCGGCCCGCCGCTTGGGTGACGGTCGGAAACGTCAGGGCGTTCGTGAACGACCCGGCAGCACCGCCGGCGACTTACCAGACCACGCCGCTCAGCAACGAGACGAAGCAGGACGCCGACATCTGGGAGGCGATGGACAGCTGGAGCGATGAGCTCGCCGTCGCGCTGGCAGGAGGCCAGGAGTTCGAGATCCTGACCCCGTCCGGCGCCAAGAAGCTGCCGACCACCGCGACGGCGGCCGACGTGAAGGCCGCTTTCCCCCACCGCGCGCCCCGTCGCGATACGCTCGGCTCCACGCATCACGAGGCCGGAACGTTGAGAATGGGCAACGCCGCCGATGCGGTGAGCGACGATCTGGGCCGGTTGCACGGCACGCCGAACTGCTACTTCGCGGGGCCGTGCCTGTTCCCTACCATCGGTTCACCCAACCCCATGTTGACGGGAACGGCCGTCGCGCGGCGGACCGCCGACTATCTGGCAGGAAAGCTACCGCCTGCACGGGCAGAAGCTCCAGTTCTGGCGCAACCACCGACCGTTCCAACCGATGGCCCTGGCTGGGAAACGTTGTTCGATGGGAGCGACGCCTCGTTCCGCCGGTGGCGCCGCGCGGGTGGCAATGCAGGGGGAAAGGATCGCTTCGGCATCGATCGTCCCGCGTGTGACTTGCGACTGGTGGCGGGCCAGATTGCGACGCTGGGAAACGGCGATCATGCTCTGCTCTACTACCAGCCTAAGGCGTTCGCGAACTTCATCCTGCGCGTGCAGTTCCACATCGTCGACGGCAGCTTTCACAATGGCGGTGTGTTCGTCCGAGTTCGCCGGCCCGATCTCGACCTGCCCGCTGTGCTCGCGCAACGTGCGGACGCTCTCGGACGGCCGTGGCGTACGAACCGGGCGTGGACCGCGGTCTTCAGCGGCTTCGAGGTGCAGATCGACGACAACGCGAAAACACAGGGCCTCAGGCGAAACCGCACCGGGGCGATCTATGACGTCCCAGCTGGTGATCCGGGCGAACCCTCCGACCAGATGTATTCTCCCGGACCGTCTTTGCAGCCGGGCGTATGGTTCGAATTCGACATCACCGTTCAGAACAACCACTATGAGGTAAGGCTGGGGCGTGCGGATGGCTCTCCAAAAGTCACCGTCTCGACGTTCGACAACATGGACTTGAACCGGGGGCTTTCAAGCGCGGCGGATCCCGACGGCGGGTTCATCGGCCTACAAGCGCACAACGATGGCCGGGTTTACTACCGGCACATTCGGATCAAGACTCTGTAGACGCGGTCCAAAAATAGGCGAGCCGGGCACCGCCTGCTAGAGGACGGCGGCCGACAGCCGAGCGGCAGTATTCGAGCGAGCCTTGCTGAGCGCGGGGCGGCGGTGTCGGGTTGAGTGGTGATCTTGAAGCGGCGTCCGCGGATGGCCCCGCAGAGCCCGAGCTGGCGCATCAGGCGCTGCA
>DASRJA010000706.1:0-12187 GCA_035649695.1 Mycobacterium sp.
GGCCGCCTACGCCGGCCATGTCGATGAGGCTCGCCGCGCCATAGAAGCGGCCCTTGCTGCAAGTCAGCGTTGCGCTGCAAACCTTTTGGTGGTCTGGACGATCACCACGCTGGGATTCCTGGAAGTGTCACTCGGCAACTACGACGCAGCCTTGACAGCAGTGGCACCCCTGCTGTCCAGCCTCGATGCGGCGCCCGACGGAACGGAGATTCCGTTCGCATCGTTTGTGCCGGACGCCGTCGAGGCGATGATTGCACTCGGACGGATTGCCGATCCGGAGCCGCTGGTGAGCGCGCTTGAACGTAACGGTGCCCGGCTCGACCGGGCATGGATGCTGGCCATCGGCGCCCGGTGCCGCGCCATGCTCTTGGCGGCGAATGATGACGTCGGCGCCGCATACCGGGCCGCTGAGGCCGCGATGGCCCACCACGATCGTCTGCCGATGCCGTTCGAACGTGCACGCACGCAGTTGCTGGTCGGTCAGTTGCAGCACAGGCAAAAGAATCGGCAGGCCGCAACGGCCACACTCCGGGAGGCGCTGACGACCTTCGAGGAGCTCGGCACGCCGCTGTGGGCGGAACGCGCCAGGGCAGAGTTGAAACGGGCCTGCGGAATCCGCACCCGGGCCGAACTCACCGCATCCGAACAGCGCGTTGCCGAACTGGCGGCGACGGGGATCACCAATCGTGAGATGGCGGCCGCGCTGTACATCAGCCCAAAGACAGTCGAGGCCAACCTGTCTCGCATCTACCGGAAGCTCAACATCCGCTCGCGGGCTGAGTTGGGGCGAATCATCGGCAAAACCGAGCAATAGGGAAACACCCGATTCAGCGGCCCTCCGACTGTCTTACTGTGACGCGATGAGACCGCATTACCTGGTCGAGTGGTACCGGTCCGCAATCGCCGACGAGCCGCTCGACCACAGCGTCGCACGCCTGATCCAATGCGCTGCGTCCATGTCCGCCGCTGGGTCGCCGGTGAACCTCCTCGCGACGCTTGCTGTTCCCACCGACGAGATCGTCCTGGCGGTATTCGATTCCGCGTCCGAACTGTCGGTCGTCGAGGTATGTCGTCGGGCAGGCTGTCCCGCTCAGCGACTTACTGCTGCTGTGGACGCCCGGTTCTGGCCGTCGGCATAGGCTCGCCGACGTTAAGCGGTGCGTCGATTGGGTACCCCGGGGCGCATGGGTAACAGCGTCGATACCAGGCCCCGCAGCGTCCGCGAGCAGGCGAAACGGCACGCCCACGAAGTGCGCACGCACATGGAGGAACGCCGCCAGCAGCAAGATGACGGACTCACCGGCTGGCTGAACAAGCGCGCAGGTGACTGGGAGCTCAGCGGTCCTGACGAGGCGACCATGCAGCGCCAGAAGTATTTCTGGAACTTCCTCGTCGACCACTGGTTCCGGATGGAGTTCGACGGCTGGGAGAACCTGCCCGATCCACCGGTGCTTCTGGTGGGCATTCACTCGGGCGCGCCGTTCGTATGGGACGCGTGGACTGTCGGGGTGCAGTGGTGGCGGCGGTTTGGGCAGGACAGGCCGCTGCATGGCACCGCGCACGACGTGCTGATGGCGATGCCGCTCGTCGGCCGATACTTCCGGGCGATGGGAGTGCTGCCGGCGGCGCCGGACTCGATGGCCACTGCGTTGGCGGAGGGGCGAGATGTCGCCGTCTGGCCCGGCGGTGAGGTCGACTCGCTGCGCCCGTGGACCGAACGCGACCGCGCGAACCTGGCCGGCCGCAAGGGTTTTGTGAAGATGGCGATCCGCGCCGGGGTACCGATCGTGCCGATCGCGACTGTCGGCGGTGCCGACGCGATGCCGGTGCTGATCCGCGGTGATCAGCTGTCTCGATCTTTACGGCTGGATAAGCTGTTGCGGCTCAAGGTCTTTCCGATTGCAGCCTCGCTCCCGTGGGGTATCGCACCTGCCGCGTTGCCGCAGTTCCCGCTGCCCGCCAAGATACGCACCCGGCTGATGCCTGCCGTCGAGTTGGATCACGATCCCAAACGTGCCGACGACGACGAGTACCTCGAAGAGAAGTATTGGGAGGTACAGGACAGCATCCAGCAGGGCATGGACGCGTTGGCGCGCAAGCGGGCGTTGCCATTGTTCGGCTGAGATCGTCAAAGTTCACCGAAGTAGCTGTGATGCACTGCGCGTGCGGCTAGGCTGATAGCGGCCACAGTCGCCATCGGGGGTGTGCAGGTGAGGCATCAATGAGCATGCAACCGCAAGGGCCGGGTTGGTGGCGGGCTTCCGACGGCCGATGGTACCCACCGCAACCGCGTCCAGCCTATCCACCGCAACCGTTTGGCGCGGGACCCCCAGTGCCACAGAAGAAGTCGGGCGGTCACGGCGTGTTGATCGCCGTTCTGATCGTCGTCGCCGTCGTCCTCGGAGTGGGAGTGCTGGGCGTCTACTTCGTGTACAGGACAGTCTCGAACTCTGTCTCGGACGCCGTGGGCGGCGGAGAGCTGAATTGCCCTTCTGCGGAAGATATCTCAACACTTGTCGGTTCGGAGGTGAACGGACCCACGGGCGGAAACATCGTTGTGGCAAGCGGATGCTATTACCTGCCGAAGGGCCCTGATGACACGATCGAAGTGATCATCGTGTCGGGATCCAAGCTCATCGCCGACGACGAAATCAGGTCGTTCGAGAGCGAGGGTCGAGCGGCGAATGTAGATGTCCGATCAATCGATGTCGGCGACCGTGGCCACGCTTGGGCCTCGTCAACCAAGAGTGCAGCGATCGCGGTCGGCGAACAATCGCTCGTGAGCGTGGAGGTTCAGGGGAAGGACTTCACTGCGATCCCCGACAAGACCGACGCGGCGATCGCGATCCTGGAGAGGGTTCTACATTGACCCGCTGATCGTTGACTCTGCGGTCAGGGCGCGACCTACTCGCATTTTTGCGCCCTGGCCGCAGAGTCGATGGTTATGTCAACTCCACCAACACTGGCGCGTGGTCGCTCGGGGCCTTGCCTTTGCGCTCCTCGCGCACGATCTCGGCGTGCGTGACGCGATCGGCTAATGCCGGCGAGCCGAGGATGAAGTCGATCCGCATGCCGCGGTTTTTCGGGAACCGCAGCTGCGTGTAATCCCAGTACGTGTACACCGCAGGCCCAGGCGTGAAAGGCCGCACCACATCGGCGAATTGAGTGTCGACGATCGCCTGGAACGCCGCACGCTCCGGTGGTGTGACATGCGTGCTGTTCGCATAGAACTCTGGACTCCACACGTCCTCGTCGGTGGGTGCGATGTTCCAGTCGCCGACGAGCGCGATCTGCGCCGACGGGTCATCTGTCAGCCACGCCTGCGCCGTAGCACGAAGGGCGGCAAGCCATTCCAGCTTGTAGTAGTAGTGCGGGGAGCCGACGAATCGCCCGTTCGGTATGTACAGGCTCCAAACTTGCACGCCGTTACACGTCGCGCCGAGCGCACGTGCTTCCGCCGCGGCCTCGACATCCGGCTTGTCGCTCCATACCGGCTGGCCATCGAAGCCGACTTGAACGTCGTCGAAACCGACCCGCGACGCGATGGCCACCCCGTTCCATTGGTTGAACCCGCAGTGCACGACCTCGTAGCCGGCCGCCAGAAACGGCATTGCAGGGAACTGCTCGTCGCTGCACTTGGTCTCCTGCATGGCCAGTACGTCGACGTCGGCGCGCTCGAGCCAGTCGGTGACCCGGTCAACGCGGGCGCGGATCGAGTTGACGTTCCACGTGGCCAACCGCATGGCTTACAGGCTACGGCCGTCGAGATATCGCGAGCGGTGGTGAACGGTGAAGCCCATCGACTCGTACAGCTGTGTCGCCGCGGTGTTGTCGGCGAGCACTTGCACATAAGCGCGCGTCGCACCCCGATCGCCGCCCCAACCCAACAGCGCCCCACAAAGTTCGCGGGCCAGGCCGCGACGCCGTGCTGCCTCGACGACGTGAACAGCTGACAACCCCACCCAGCGTGTGCCGTCGGGCGCCGTGGTCACGGCGGCCCTTCCAACTGACGCATCGCCGACCGTCGCGAATGCCACCTCGCCGTCGATCACTGCTGTCAACACGTCGACCGGCACCTCGCGCTCATACAGCCGAAGCCAGTCGTCGTCGGGCGCGGTTGCGATTGTGACCCGAGACGAACCCTGCACCGCCACATCGCCGGTCATGACCAGGTTTTCGGCGCCGGTCGATACGGTGGGCGGGATGCGGAACAACCGATCCGGTGCGGCTACCAGCGGCGCCACCCCATGGGCCGCATACCAGTCGATGATTTCGCTGACATCGTCGCTAGTCGAAACATTCAGCGGGACAGCTGAATTCGCGCGCCGGGTGCGGCCGTGGCCGAAGCGCAGCAACCAACCCCCAAGCCACTGATGTTCAGCACCCGGCCATGCTAGTGCCGCCGCATGCTCGAGGTTGCGGATGTCGCCGGTCCGTACCGGAGCCGCGGCAAGGGCTTTGATCGCTACCACGTCGTCGGCCGCGATCGCCACCACGTCACCGCGTTTGGTGCGCACCCGCAGCGTCGGGCCGACATCCAACAGCTGACCGACCACGTCCGTCAGCGGTGGCGCCGAGCCGGCAGGGAGCCGGTAGCGGACCACGACGCGCGTGCCGACCTCAGGCACTAGTGGCCGAACGGATCGGGATCCTTGCCGGGCATCCAGGTCAGCCCCGGCACGCCCCAGCCGTGCGACTTCACCGACCGCTTCGCGCTGCGCGCGTGCCTACCGACCAACCTGTCCAGATACAGGAAGCCATCCAGATGTCCGGTCTCGTGCTGCAGCATCCGCGCGAACAGGTCGGTGCCTTCGATCGTGATCGGGGTGCCGTCGGCGTCCAAGCCGGTGACGCGCGCCCATTTGGCCCGCCCCGTCGGGAACGATTCGCCGGGAACCGACAGGCAGCCTTCGTCGTCGTTCTCCGGGTCAGGCATGGTCTCGGGCACTTCAGTTGTCTCAAGCACCGGATTGACAACAACTCCCCGCCGCCGCGTCGTTCGACCGCGCTCGTCCGCGCAGTCGTAGACGAACACGCGCTTCGAAACGCCGATCTGGTTCGCGGCCAGTCCTACCCCGTTGGCGGCGTCCATCGTCTCGTACAGGTCCTTGATCAACTGCACAACGTCATCCGGCAGCGAACCGTCGGCGTTGACAGTCACCGGTTCGGTCGCGGTGTGTAAGACGGGATCTCCCACGATTCGGATGGGTACGACGGCCATCGGGAAAGCTTAAGTCGGCAACCTTTGTGAGCCGACTCGCGGGGTTGGGTGACGTCTTAGCCTCCAAACCCGTGATTGAATGTTCGCCGAACCGTCGGGATTTCATTTCGAGTGTGGGGAAGGGTCCAGGGGCAATATGGACGGCGCGATCGCGCGTACTGAGCAATCCGGGGACGACTCTGATCTCACCGATGGGCTGACTCGACGCGAGCACGACATCTTGGCGTTCGAGCGCCAGTGGTGGAAGTACGCCGGGTCCAAGGAAGACGCCATCAAGGAGCTCTTCTCGATGTCGGCCACCCGGTACTACCAGGTGCTGAATGCGTTGGTGGATCGCCCGGAGGCGCTGGCAGCCGACCCGATGCTGGTCAAACGGCTGCGGCGGCTGCGGGCCAGTCGGCAAAAGGCCAGGGCGGCGCGTCGGCTCGGCTTCGACGTCACCTGAGGTTTTCTGGCGGCACCGGCCGTCTCGATACAGTGAGTGGTAATGAACCAGCGAAATTCCTCCGGGCTGCCTCTGCGCGCCATGGTGATGGTGTTGCTGTTCCTGGGCGTGGTGTTCCTGCTGGTCGGGTTCCAGGCGATGGGCTCCGGCGACTCTGAGGGCGACCAGTCGTCGTCGATCGCCACCAGCACGATCACCACGACGAGTTCAGCGACGACGTCGCCATCCCCGGCGCCGGCGAGGGCCGATGTGCGGGTCTACAACATCTCGTCGACCGAAGGCGCCGCCGAAACCACCGCCAACCGGCTGCGCGAAGCCGGCTGGAACGTCACCGAGACCGGCAACCTGAGCCTGCCCGAGGTCACGGCCACCACGGTGTTCTTCAGTGACGCGCCCGGCGAGCACGAGGCCGCCGACGAGGTGGGCAAGTTGCTGCAGGCGCCGGTGCAGCCGCGGCTCCCCGAGCTGACCGAGCAACCGCCGGGCGTGGTCGTGGCGGTCACCGGCTAGGCTCTTGCCCATGCTGAAGACCGTCGCTGCTGCTGCCTTCTTCGCCGTTCCTGTCGTCGCCCTAAGCGCGTGCAGCCCGAACGAACCCATCGCCACCTCACCCGGCACCACGCCATCGGTCTGGACCGGCTCGCCGTCCCCGTCCGCGTCGCCCGGTGAGGCCGAAGGTGGACACGGCTCCGAGGGACAAGCCGCGAGCGGCGAGAAGCTCACTGCGCAGTTGAAACTCGCCGACGGCACCGCGGTCGCCACCGCCGACATCGAATTCTCGGGCGGCTTCGCCACCGTCACGGTGGAGACGACCACACCGGGCAAGCTGACGCCGGGCTTCCACGGCCTGCACATCCACGCCGTCGGTAAATGCGAAGCCAGCTCCGTCGCCCCGACCGGCGGCGCGCCGGGTGACTTCAATTCCGCGGGTGCGCATTTCCAGAAGTCCGGTCACACAGGCCATCCCGCGAGCGGCGACTTGAGCTCGCTTCAGGTCCGCGAGGACGGCACCGCGAAGTTGGTGACGACGACCGACGCGTTCACGGCCGAGGATCTGCTCGGCGGCGCCAAGACCGCGATCATCATCCACGAGAAGGCGGACAACTTCGCCAACATCCCGCCGGAGCGCTATCAGCAGGCGAACGGCGCGCCGCCGCCCGACGAGACCACCTTGGCCACCGGCGACGCCGGAAAGCGCGTGGCGTGCGGTGTTATCGGCACCGGCTAGCAGCCACATAGACTTCGCCGGCTCGCCCCGGCCGACGCTTGGCGTCGAGTGGGAGTTCGCGCTCGTCGACGCCGAAACCCGCGACGTCAGCAACGAGGCCGCGGAGGTGATCGTCGAGCTCGGCGAGAACAACCCGCACGTCCACAAGGAACTGCTGCGCAACACCGTCGAGATCGTCACCGGCATTTGTGATTCCGTGCCGCAGGCAATGGAGGATCTGCGCTCGACGCTGGTGACCGCACGCAAGATCGTTCGCGACCGGGGCATGGAGCTGTTCTGTGCAGGGACGCATCCGTTCGCGAAATGGTCGCCTGGCAGCCTCACCGACGCGCCGCGTTACGCCGAGCTGATCAAGCGCACGCAGTGGTGGGGCCGCCAGATGCTGATCTGGGGTGTGCACGTCCACGTCGGTATCTCGTCGGCGCACAAGGTGATGGCGATCAACACGTCGTTGCTCAACCATTATCCGCATCTGCTGGCGCTTTCGGCGTCTTCGCCGTTCTGGGACGGCGAGGACACCGGCTATGCCTCCAACCGCGCGATGATGTTCCAGCAGCTGCCGACGGCCGGGCTGCCGTTCCACTTCCAGACCTGGGCGGAGTGGGAAGGCTTTGTGCGCGACCAGAAGAAGACCGGCATCATTGACCACATGAATGAAATCCGTTGGGACATCCGGCCTTCGCCCCATAAAGGGACGGTGGAGGTGCGGATCTTCGACGGGGTTTCCAACATTCGTGAACTCTCGGCGCTTGTGGCATTGACCCACTGCCTCATCGTCGACCTGGATCACCGACTCGACGCCGGCGAGCGGCTTCCGACCATGCCGCCCTGGCATGTTCAGGAAAACAAGTGGCGCGCGGCACGCTACGGGCTGGACGCGGTCATCATCCTGGACGAAGACAGCAACGAGCGACTGGTCACCGACGATCTCGACGAGCTGCTGAACAAGCTTGAGCCGGTGGCGAAGTCGCTGAATTGCGCCGACGAACTTGCCCGGGTCTCCGACATCTACCGGTTGGGCGGTTCATACCAACGTCAGCGCCGGGTCGCCGAGGAGACTGACGGCGATCTGCGGGCAGTGGTCGACGCGTTGGTTGGCGAGCTGGAACTCTAGCGGTGCCCATCACGCCGATGTTCCCGCTGGAGGTGGCCATGCTGCCCGGCGAGGAGCTGCCGTTGCGGATCTTCGAACCCCGCTATACCGCACTGGTGCAGGACTGCCTGGCGGCTGATGACCCTGCGTTCGGTGTGGTCTTGATTTCGGCTGGCCGGGAGGTGGGCGGTGGTGACACCCGCAGCGACGTTGGCGCGCTGGCGCATATCACCGAGTGCGCCGACTTCGGCGACGGGCGTTACCGGCTGCGCTGCGTGATGGCCGAGCGGATTCGGGTGCTCGAGTGGCATCCCGATGATCCCTACCCGCGGGCGATGGTGGAGGTCTGGCCCGACGAGCCCGGCCCGGCGGTCGACGTCGAGGCGATCCGTGATGTCGAGGATCGGATGGCCGCGTTGTTCGAGCGAATCGCGAGGGTTCGCGGCGCCGAGGTCAATCCACGGGACATCGTCGCGGGTGCCGACGCATCAGGTGATGCCGCAATGTGGTTGTACGCGTTGGCTTCCCGCGTACCGATGGGACAGGCTGACCGGTATGCGGTGCTCTCGGCGCCCACGGTCGCCGCGCGGACCGCAGCGCTTCGCGACGCGGTCGAGACCGTCACCGCGATGGTCGAGTTTGAGCTTTCGGAGTAGCTAACGCGTAAGCACGCACCATGCTGCCGCCGGAAAGGTGTATGAATCGTCCTCGTTTCGGTAGGGCTCGGCGTTCGCCTCGATTGCCGCTCGCGTTGCCGACCGTTCGTCCTCGGGCAGCGCAATGATCACCTGCGCCAGCGGGCCGGCGAGGTGGACCAGAAAGTCCCACAAGTCGTCGAAATCCTGGAAGGGGAAGTCGAGGGCGACCTCCTCGAGCTCCGGCTCACCGAAACCGGTCTCCGTGACAAGCTCGCTGATTCGGGCCGGCTCCGCCAACGCAAAGATCCCTGGTGCTCCCGGTTCGGGCGCTGGCATGTGACCTCGCTGCACAAGGGTCATCCCGGGCACCGCCGCCCACGGGTTGGCGTCGGCAGTCCGCCAGACGGCGAAAGCCAACGGGCCGCCGCTGCGCAGCACTCGCCGTGTCTCCATCAGGGCCACCGCCGGGTCGGCCATGAGCATGTAGCCGAAGCGGCATACCACTCCGTCGACAGTGTCGTCGTCGATGTCCATGCTCTCAGCGTCGAGCACTCGGTACTCGACGTTCGCCAGGCCGCGGGCTCGGCCCTGGCGTCGGGCGACATCGATCATCTCTCGTGCGAAGTCGGTGGAGATTACGCGGCCTAGTTGGCCGACGTGTTCCGCCACCCGGAAGCCCAGGTCGCCTGTCCCGGCGGCGATCTCGAGGATCGTCTGGCCGCCGTGAGGGTCGAGTTTGCCGACGAGCCAGTCGCTGACCGGTGCGGTCATCTGCATCAGCCACTCGCGGCGGTGCTCCCAACCGGGGGCCATCTGGCCCCACGTGTGTAGGCTCTGCTCCCGATATGTATCGCGATCCATTCGCGTGCTCCCCTGGATGTCCCCGAGAGTGCGGTTGTTGACGCTCTCACTCGCGATTTGCGTCAACAATCGCACTCTCGGCGAGGGGGATCATCGTTTTCCCGCATTTCGTTCGCGGTCAGCAGACCAGATGGCCCTCGACGAACACCGTGCGGGGGGCGACCGCGTCGTCCTGGTCCGGTGAGCAGCGGCCGTATCGCGTCATCAGTTCGACTGCCTCGACCGCCGTGACCTCCCAGTTGTGCTCGGTCAGCCACTCGGCCACATCGGTGCGGTCCTCGACGTACCACAGATCCTGGGTGTCGGGAACGTTGGCGTCGGGATCCTCGCCCGCCTCTTCGCGCAAGCGCCGCAATTGTTCTCGACGGCTGGCCAGATAGTCCCGATCGAAGAAGCCGCGGCCGAACGACTCGACTCCGATGCGGCTGCCCTCCGCGCTGAGGTCACCGATCCGTTCGAACAGCAGGTCCTGTCCGGCGGCGGGCAGGTAGGGGAGTAGGCCTTCGGCCGCCCATGCCGTCGGCACCGTCGTATCGAATCCGGCGTCGCGCAACGCTTTCGGCCAATCATGCCTCAAGTCGACCGGCACTGCGACGTAGCGAGACACACTGGGGGTGGCGTCGTGCTGGGCCAGCGTCTGGGCCTTGAACTCAAGCACCTTGGGCTGATCGATCTCGTAGAGCACCGTGTCGTCCACCCACGGCAGCCGCCAGCCCCGGGCATCCAGGCCCGCGGCCAGGATGACGGCTTGGCCGATGCCGTGGGCGCCGGCCGCGATGAAGAATTCGTCGAACCACTTGGTGCGCGACGCGGCGTACGCGGAGATCGACCGGATCCGCTCGAGCATGTACGACGGCGGTTGCTGCCAGCCGCGCTCGACCGCGGCATCGAGAAACAGCTGCGCATAAGGGTCGATGAACAGCGGGCACTCGGACGTCGACTCCTGCGACCGCGACCAAGCCACACCGAGCGCGGTCTGGCCTACGCCTTCGGTGATGTCCCAGCTGTCGTCGTCAGTTCTGGTCATCGCCACCGCTTTCCCGATTTTCGGCGAACTCAAGCATTTCGTCCTTGGTCAGGAGGTCATCGCGAATGTTCTGCTCCCGGTACGCGAGTTGTCCGACGCGATTGGCCACCACCGGCGCGGTGATCACGGTGAACAAACCGGTGAGGATCACCATGCCGACGTCGGCATGGCCGCGCAGCCGGATCGCCGCGCCTACCAGCACCAGCAACAGGCCCAGCACCTGAGGCTTGGTCGCCGCGTGCATCCGGGTCAGGGTGTCGGGAAAGCGGACCACGCCGATCGCGGCGGTCAGCGCGAGCGTCGAGCCGCCCAGCACCAGCACAGCGGTGACGATGTCCAGTGCGCTCATCGCTGTTTCCGTACCGCGTCGGGTTTGTCGGTGTCGGGCACCCGGAATCGCGCGACGCTGACCGAGCCGACGAAACTGATTAACGCCAGCGCGGTCAGGCCATACGTCACGGTCGTGTCGAGGCTGAACGCGGCCCATGTGCCGATTGCACACATCGTCACCGCCACGAGCGTGTCCAGCGCGACGAGCCTGTCCAGCGTGCTCGGCCCGGCGAGCAACCGGAACATAGTGATGAAGGCCGCGGCCGTGAGCATGACCGCGGCGATCACCCAGACAATTGTCATGCCTCGGCTCCCGCTCGCTCCGGTCCTCGCTTCGGGCGGGAGCTTGCGGTTCGCCCCATCGAGCCCGGTCTCGCTGCGATCCTCACTCGCGGCCGCCTTCGGGTCGTCATGCGGGATCAGCCTCCTCCCGCGGTGCCGGCTGCCAGTCGGATTCGCGTTCGAACGCGGACACCAGCAGCCGCTCCACTTTGGCGACCTGGCGGTAGAACCGGTTCACGGCACGGTCGGAGCCGACACCGATGACGTGCATGTAGAGCATTCGGCGGGCCTGGTCGATCTCCAGCACGATCGAGCCGGGAATGAGATTGAAGATGTTGACCGCAAGTGCGAGCACGAGATCCGATTTGACCGCGACGTGGGCCCGCAGCACGGCCGAGAATGGCGGCGGCCCGGGTTTGATCGCCAGCCACGCCACCTGAACCGAGGACAGCACCAGGTAGTAGCCAACCGTGGTGACGAGCCGCAGCACTGAGAGCGGGTGGACCCTGCCCTCAATCGGCACAACCGGCAGCGGCAGCAGCACCGTGATGACCAGTCCGATCGCCAGGCCGGAGAGGACGTTGGCGGCAGAAAGCGTGCCCCACAACAGGATCCACACCAGCATCAGCCAGAACAGCACCCACGCCCGCAGCGCCACCCGTCTCATTCTCTGCTCCCCAGTACTGCGCTGACGTACTGGCCGCGGTCGAGCACCTCGTCGGCGGCACGCTCCGCATACCCGAAGATCGGACCCGCCATCACCGTAAGCGTCAAGCCAACTGCAATCAGCGCGCCCGTCGGCACTACCATCCCGATCGGCATCCGCCCCACTTGGTCGCGGTCGACGAACTGGATGTCCTCAGGTTCGTCGAGGAGCGCCAAAGGCATCGCGCCGGCGAGGTGGCCCTCCGGAGCATCTTCCCGAGACCGCCAGAACGCCTTTGTCCATACCCGGACGATCACGTAGAGGGTCAACAGGCTGGTGAGCACGCCGCCGCCGACCAGCAGCCACGCCACCTGAACCGAGGACAGCACCAGGTAGTAGCCAACCGTGGTGACGAG
>DASRJA010000707.1:0-9268 GCA_035649695.1 Mycobacterium sp.
TGATGGTGTGGGGGGAGCCGAATTTTCCGGGGGCACCGGCCTTATGGGTTTGAAGGACCGAGTCGACGCCCTGGGCGGCCGTATCGATTTACACAGTCCCCGAGGAGGGGGAACCACATTGCATGTCACGCTTCCGCTCAACCGGGCCGAACATTGAAAAGTTCAGGGCTCGGGTAGCGCCGAGGGCCGCGTTTAGTCTCGCCCCTCGTCGGTGCCGAGAGTGACCTCAACGGCGCGGTGGTTACCCGCAGTGTCGCTGAACGCCAGGGCAATTGAGGTGCCAGGCGCCCTTGACTGCACCGCGGCGATTAGGGCATTGCCGCTGTCGATGACGTGGTCACCGGCTTCGGTCACCAGCGCGCCGGGAGTGAGCCCAGCCGCCGCGGCGGGGCTACCGGCCGCCACGTCGACGATTCGAGCACCGCGAGTGGCCATGTCGCTGCTCACCCGCGCGCCCAGCCAGCCATGCGACGCGTGACCTGTGGCGATTAATTCGGCGGCAATACGCATGGCGGGTTGGACCGGAATCGCGAAACCCAGGCCGATCGACCCTTGAGGTGTCAATGCCGCGGTCTCAGCGTTGCCCAATGTGGACCCGGCCGAGTTGATGCCGATGAGCCGACCGTTCAAGTCGACCAGTGCGCCGCCCGAATTGCCTGGGTTGATTGGCGCGTCGGTTTGGATTGCTTCGTATGCCACCACGCCGTGGTCGGCAAGTACGCGTGGGCATACCGGCCGGTTGAGGGCGCTGATGATGCCTTCAGTGACGGTGCCCGCCAGGCCCAGCGGCGATCCCACGGCCACTACTGGCTGACCGACGCGTAGGGTCGCCGAGGAGCCTGCAGAGATCGGGGTAAGGCCCGACAAATGGCGGGCTCGCACCACCGCGATGTCAATTTGCGGATCGGCCGCGACAATGTCGAACTCGGCTGTGCGGCCGTCGTTCAGCGTGACGGCGGTTCGCATCACCGACCCGCGCGGGGCCTGGCTTGCCGCCGCGACGACATGGTAGTTGGTCATGATCAGCCCATTAGCGTCGAGGATGACGCCAGAGCCCACGACGTAATTGTCGTCGTCACCGATCTGCAGTGTCACGACACTGGGCAAGACCTTCGCGGCGACCCGCTCGACCCAGTAGGAAGAGAGGTCGGCCGTCGCCCGCGCACGCGCAGTGCTGGCCGCGAACGCAGGTTCGTTGACAGTGACCGCATGAACCAGCAGAACCACGGCCAGAGCGGTCACCGCGGCCGTGACCGCCACTCCGAGATTCCGCAAAACCTCGAAGGCAAACCGAGTCACTCTTTGCCTCTGCGTGGTCACGGGGATCGCCCGATGAGACGGGGATCTCCGGGCGGGCTTGCGATCTGGCTGTGTAGCCACGGTATGCCGGCCAGCATGCTGAGCTCGAGATCTGCGCATCATCCGGCCCTCATCACCCGTCGTGGACAACGGCGGCAATTGGCACTGACATCGGTTTCTCCTCAATTTCACTTTCGCTTGTGCGCGCCGTGCGCCCGCACGTCGAAGTCCGAGCGACGCAACGAGATCGGCTGTCGCTCAGAATGCCGGGCGTCGAATGTGTCTGTCCTCACCGGCAACGCCAATCGCGATACCCGGCTAGCGGGTAGCGTGGAATGCGCAGCATCGCTGACAAACGCCCAAAAGGTGACTCAGGCAAGGAATAACATTCGCCGCGCCGATGGCTCCGACGTGCAGCCGACGGATTTGGACCGGTACGCCGAACCGGTCAACGCCGTGAGCTATTGCGAGTCTCTCGCAGTCAGTCTCGCCGAAAGCCTTGTGTCAAAACGGCATTGAAAACGAAACAATCCAAAACCGATGAGGTGTGGGGGACTCCTCTAGCGCAGGCCGCCGGGTCCTGACGGCAGTGGTCCTCTCGGCGCCACCGGCGGGGCTGGCGGGGCTGCCCCAGCCGTAGGGTCCTTATCGCATATCCCACGGGCCCGAGGGGGCTGCCATTGCTTGTCGCAGGGATAGGGGGTTGCTGGATCCGCGACGGCTGGCGGCGCGCCGATAAGCACAGTTGCCGCCGAAGCTGCCACCAGTGCAGCTCCCACATAGCGCCGTATTCTCATGGTTTTCCTTGTCGAGTCGTTGATGGCTGGCTGTGATGTCTCCGCGGCGAGAATGCTTAGCATTGCCGCTACGTCCAGAATCCGCGTTGCCACAACAGATGTCATCGCCGCTAACGCCCATCCGGACATCGGGCTAGCAGTAAGAAGGGAAGGGCGTTACTACCTTCCCGGCGCCGTTCGCTTCAACAGTGCCGTCGAGATCACGGTCACGACGCCGTTCGGATAGTCCGTGAGGTAAAGGAACTCGCCATCGGGTGCGAGCGCCATCGCTTCCGGATGTCCATCGACATCAGCACTACCGACGACTACGTTGTCAGCGGTGTCCAACGCCAGAATGGTTCTTCGGACGAAATCGAGTACGTAGGCCCGCTTTCCGTCGGCACTGAGACAAGTCCCGCGAGGCAAGGCCCCTACGACCGCGCTCTTGACAATGTTGGCGGCGGCGTTGAAGACGGTGAGGGACTGCAGATTGGTCACGCAGGCGATTGCGTCGTCGGGGCTTACGGCAATATCTATCGGAGCGTCACCGAACATCCACCGGCTCACGGCGCATGTTCGAAGGTCGATGATGGATATTGCGTTCTTGTGGTAGTGGGTGGAATACAGCCTGGTGCCATCGAAGCTCATCGTCATGCTGTCCGCCGCCAACTCCACCGCAATCTTGTCGACGACACTGTAGGTGGACGTATCGATCACCGAGATCAAGCCGCGCGCGTCGAGATACGAAGCGCCCCTTCGAGACGAGATGTATAGCCGGCGGCCGTCCGGACTTAACGCGATGTCGGTAGCGTGTCGGTCGACCGGTATGACAGCGACAGTTGCACCCTCGGCGTTGACGACCGAGATCCAGCTGCCTCCGGTATCCCCGACGATCCCGCTATGGGCCCTGTAGATGTGGCTCCCATCAGGGCTGACAACTTCGGCGTTGCTCCGTTCCAGCTTAAAGGTTTTCACTGTGTTGTCCGCGGTCGTGATGACCGACGTCGACCCGTCGTACCCGGTGACGTAGACGCGCGTCCCGTCGGCACTCACGAGAAGGCTCTTCGGGTGAGGGCCGGTGCGATACGAGCCGACGATGTGGTGCAACCGGTTGATGACCTTGACCGAATCATCCACGATGACGTAGATCTGGTTTCCATCGGGGCAAGTCGCGATTTCTCCCGCGTGGCCGCCAAGCGAGATCGTCGCGACGACCGCCTCGCCATTTTGGGCGGGGCCATGGGTTTGGCAGGTGTGTTTGTTTCGGCAGATTGGGCGATCGCGGCCGTGATCGCAGTTGGAGCACGGCATCCCAGCGCCTCTGCTGCCGTTGGCGTCAGGATCGATGGGCAACTGGCTCATGGGTTCTGCCTACCGGGCTTCGGCCGGTATCGGCGAGCTGATCATCGACTCACCACCGTTACGTGTCTGCGCGACACGATCACTAGCTCGCGAGCACCGCTGTCTCGAGTCACGGTCAAGGCGTCGGGGTAAAGCGCCGTCACATATCCGCAGAAGCCCCGTGGACTAGCGTCGGAGACGTGAACGCGCGAGCCGCGAGCCGGCGTGATGCCCACCACCGCGGAGCCGCTGACCACGTCACGAACGTCCATCCTGAAAGCATTGCCCTCCCAGCTTGAAATTTCGTCAGCGCTGACGCCAATCACCGCATCGAGATAGCGCCAACTTGCCGTACTGGTTAACAGGTATCGGCTTGGTCAATGCGCATCTATTGCGGCGTAGAGCCGGTGCTGGGCGGCAGCGTCACTTGCCATGCCGTGACTGCTGCAGCGGTTGCTGCCTAGGCGAGCTGCTACCGTTGGCACAGCACACTCGGTGCTAGCCAAGGGCGGATTCAAAGGCTACGAGACATCGCTTCCGCGGCCGCGCATTGCGCTGCCCCGTTGGCTGGGATTACCCCCGGGTACCTCCAGGGACGGCATCCCAGCCACCTCCAATTCTTAGGATTAGCACTTCCGCAGTGACGTCAGTGCTGGGATCGTTAAGGAATGGACCAAAGAAGCACGGACTCTACCGCGATGGAGAGTGGCGGCCCCGCGGGGACGCGGTTGCGTGTGGTGGTCGCCGAAGACGATACCCTGCTGCGCGAAGGACTTGCGAGTCTGCTCGAACGCTCGGACTTCGAGGTTGTGGGCCAGGCTGGCGATGCTATTGACCTGCTGCCGCTGGTGCGCGAGAAGTCACCCGATTTGGTCGTCGTGGACATCCGCATGCCGCCGACGAACACCACCGAAGGGCTCGACGCCGCGCGCCAGATTCGACTTGAGTCTCCCGACATCGGCATTTTGGTGCTGTCGGCGCACGTCGAAGTCGAGCACGCGATGGATCTCTTGGAAGGCGGGCATAAGGCCGGCTATTTGCTCAAGAGCCGGGTGGGGGACGTGGCCGACTTCATCGACAGCCTCAAGCGCATCGCTCGAGGGGGCACGGTCGTCGACCCGGAACTCGTCAAGGAGTTGGTGTCTGAACGACGCCGTCACGATCCGCTGGCCGTGCTGAGCACACGCGAACGCGAGGTCCTCGCCCTGATGGCAGAGGGACGTTCCAATGCAGGCATCGGACGCGAACTGTGGGTGACCGAAGGCACCATCGAAAAGCATGTGAGCAGCATCCTCACCAAACTCGACCTGCCCGAAACCGCCAACGACCACCGTCGGGTCCGCGCGGTGATTGCGTTTCTGGACGCTCCTCCGGCTAGTCGTGAATCCGCCGCCGCTACATCAGCGTCGCCGACACCTCGTCGATAACAACCGTTGCGGTGCGCCGGCAGCCAGCGATCGATCTCAAGGAAACGGCAGCGAGCGCATCGGCATCGAGCAAGGGCCGCCCGCACCGTCCTAGCTGGCGGCGAGCAACTGGTGGATGGCATCCGGCGACAGGTCAGCTTTGGCTAAGAACCCTACGGCGGGGCTGGCAGCAATCATGTCGGCATAGTCCTGTTCAGAGTGCGCCGAGGTCAGGATGATTTTAGGACCGGCGTGGGAATTGGGCTGATGCAGCTTCACGGCGAGATGAAAACCGCTTTCGCCGCCCAGATCCACGTCGACGAGGGTGACATCGGGGCGCAACTCTTCCACCCGCTGGATTGCCTCAGCGATTGTCGAGGCGGCACCGATAATCGAGATGCCGCCACGCTCCAGCAGTCTCGTGGCTACCTCGATAAATACGGGGTTGTCATCGACGATTACGCAGCGCAACTCCTCTACTCCAGACGCCATCCCTCCAGTGTCGCGCACGCACACGGTGCTGCCCATTGGGGCTAGCTGCAAAACGTTAGTAGGTCTCGTCGTTCTATTTTCGCCATGGAGAGGTCACACCGAGTTGTATGGCCGGCGCTTACGCCACCGCCCGAATAGATGCTGACCGATTGGCGTCAGCTCGGCATCACCGCCACCACCTATACACGCTTGCAGCCAACAGGTAATTCGGTAGCGACTCGGCGATCGTTTGCATGATCAACAAGTCCTTACCGGCTAGCAGCTATTCGCCACTGTTGCTGACGGCCGGTGTTGACGGGCGCTGGCCCCGGCGACATCAGTGCCCGGCGAAGGCAGTCTGAGACAGTGCAAACGGATACTGGGGTTCGACCGCAGCGCGGCAGAGAGCGGAGCATGGACGTGCCCGATTCTCTGCACGAACGGTTCGAGCGTGATGTCGTTCCACTCCGGGAGTCGCTTCACCTTCATGCTTTACGGCTGACGGGGAACCGCGACGACGCGGAGGATTTACTGCAGGACACCATGATGAAGGCGTATGCCGGATTTCACTTGTTTCGACAGGGGTCTTATCTCAAGGCATGGCTGCACCGAATCCTCACCAACACATACATCAACGGCTACCGCAAGAAGCAGCGGGAGCCAAAGCAGTATGCGACCGCGGAGCTCACCGATGAGCAGCTCAGCGAGATCTCCCGCCGGGGGCCGACAGGGCTGCGCTCAGCAGAAGAGCAGGCGTTGGAATCGTTGCCGAACAAGAAGATCAAGGCCGCGATGCTGGCACTGCCCGACGAGTTTCGGCTGGCGGTGTATTACGCGGATATCGAGGGCTTGCCCTGTCGAGAGATCGCTGAAATCATGCAGACCCCAGGTGGGACCGTCGGCTCGCGAATACATCGCGGACGACGCCGGCTGCGCCATCTGCTGGGCAGCTCCGCCGACACGGTCGCATGAGACTTGGCCGTTCACCGTCTGCTTACGTAGGCGCCGACCCGTCGCACTCAATTGCTCGAGCTCGCCGCCACCGGGCACCACGCGGAGCCGGTGCCCAACTGCGCGACACGATTGTCAGCGCCGCAACCGAGTTGTTGATCGAGACCGGATACGCGAAAGCGGTTTCCATTCGTTCGGTCGCTGAGCGGGTCGGGGTGACCTCGCCGGCGATCTATCTTCACTTCGCGGATAAGGACGCCTTGCTCGACGCCGTCTGCGCACAGTATTTCCAAAAGCTCGACGGACAGATGCGGTCCGCGGCCGCTGGGTGCACCAGCACGCTGGAGGTGCTGCACGCCCTCGGAATGGCCTATGTCCGCTTCGCGTTGAAATCCCCAGTGCTGTACCGGATCGCGACAATGGGGGACCCTCGTTCGCCCAGTGATGTCGACACCGTCTTAGCCAACTCCGCGTTTGTCCACCTGCGCGCAATAGTCCAGACGATGATCGACGACGGCACCTACCCGCAGCGGGACGCACACAAAATGGCGCTTGAACTGTGGACGGTTGTCCACGGTGTCGCGGCGCTGCTCGTCGCCAAACCGCACTGGCTGCTAGATGATGTCGAGGAACTGACCGATAAAGTTCTTCGCGCCATGTGCTACGGCCAAATCGCTGCAGGCATAGTCGGATACGACAAGTCCGCGAGCGATGCGATCGATCATCTCATGAGGCTCAAGTCTGAATCGTCGCCTTTCGGCGCAAGTAACTCTAGAACGCGGCCTCCGGCAGGCTCATGATCTCGTCGTCGAGGTTCTCGACGATACCGCGCAGCACGGCGAGATTCGGCAGCACGTTCGCGGCGAAGAACTTGGCCGTCGCGATCTTGCCCCGATAGAACCCTTCGTCGCCCTTCGTTGCGGCAAGCGCTGTTTGCGCAACGTTGGCCTGCACAAGCAGGCGCCATCCGATGATCAGATCGCCGACCGCGAGCAGGAACCGCACCGACCCGAGCCCGACTTTGTATATCTCCGCGGGCTGCTCGGCCGCCGCCATGAGGTAGCCCGTCAGCGTGGCCGTCATCGCCTGGACATGTTCGAGGGCGGTGCGCAGCTGCTCGGCCTGTGTTTTCAGCTCCGCGTCGCAGCTGTCGATCGTATGGCTGATCTGTGCGGCAACATGTGCCAGCGCCTCGCCGCGGTCGCGAACGATCTTGCGGAAGAACAGGTCCAGAGCCTGGATCGCGGTGGTGCCCTCGTACAGCGAGTCGATCTTGGCGTCGCGGATGTACTGCTCGATCGGGTAGTCCTGCAGGAAGCCCGAGCCGCCGAAGGTCTGCAGCGACTCGGTGAGCAGTTCATAGGCGCGTTCGGAGCCCACGCCCTTGACAACAGGCAACAGCAGGTCGTCCACACGGTGCGCCATAGACGGGTCAGCGCCCGAAACATGGTGAGCGACATCGTCGTTCTGGTGCGCAGCGGCGTACAGGTACAGCGCCCGCAGGCCCTCGGCATAGGCCTTCTGCGTCATCAGGCTGCGGCGCACATCCGGATGGTTGATGATCGTCACGCGCGGCGCCGTCTTGTCGGTCATCTGCGTCATATCGGCGCCCTGCACACGCTCTTTCGCGAACGCCAGCGCGTTCAGGTAGCCGGTGGACAATGTGCCTGACGATTTGACGCCGATCGTCATGCGTGCGTTCTCGATGACCGTGAACATCTGCGCGATGCCGTTGTGAACGTCGCCCACCAGGTATCCGACGGCGGGTATGCCGTGCGCGCCGAACGTCAATTCGCATGTGGGGGAGGACTTCAGGCCCATCTTGTGTTCGAGTCCGGTGGCAAAGACGCCGTTGCGCGGGCCGAGCTCGAGCGTATCGGGGTCGAACAAGTACATCGGCACGTAGAACAGGCTCAGCCCCTTGGTGCCGGGCCCAGCTCCTTCGGGTCGGGCCAGCACCAGGTGGAAGATGTTCTCGGCGGTATCGCCGACGTCGCCGCCGGAGATGAACCGCTTCACACCCTCGATGTGCCACGTTCCGTCTGGTTGAGCGATGGCCTTGGCGCGGCCGGCACCCACGTCGGAACCGGCGTCGGGCTCGGTCAGCACCATCGTCGCCGCCCAGCCCCGCTCCAGGCCCATTGCCGCCCAACGCTTCTGCTGGTCGTTGCCTTCGATGAACAGTGCGTGAGCCATTGCTGGACCCAATGCCCACCAGAAGGGGGCCGACGGATTGGCGCACAGCAGCATCTCGTGGACGGCCCACACCAGAGGCGCGGGCGCCGGCACGCCGCCGATCCCCTCGGCGATGCCGACCCGCCACCACTCGGCGTCCTTGATCGCCTGCACCGACTTGGCCAATTCGCCGGGCACGCTGATGGTGTGACGCTCCGGGTCGAAAACCGGCGGGTTGCGGTCGGCGGCGGCGAACGACTCGGCGACCGGACCCTCCGCCAGCCGGGCGACCTCCTCGAGCATCGTGCGCGCGGTATCGACGTCGAGGTCGCCGTAGCCGCCGGAGTCGAGAACAGCGCCGAGGTTCAACACCTCGAACAGGTTGAACTCGATGTCACGGACATTGGCGATGTAATGCCCCAAGGCTGTTCCCTCCGCTCAGCAAACTTAGGAAAGTGTGGCGGAGCAGGTAAACGTACGCAACCGTAACCACGCGCAACCTACGGTGACGGAACCGTAGGGTACGAGGTCACACCATCGGGTGTGACAGGCATCACACCTCGCAGCCGCAGTCGGGCGCTTGCCCTGCGGCCGGCAGTTCGGCAAGCACCTCGGCACGCGCCGCGTCGAAGCTGAGATAACCCTTGATGGGCAGGCATTCGGGCGGCGGATCCTCATAGCTCCACGCGACATCGTCGACGACAGTGTCGCCGACCACGGCGGCCCAGTACGTCGCGTAGCCCTTGTAGTTGCAATAGGTGCTGGTGTCCGTGCGCCGCAACAGGTCGGTGCGGACAAGAGATGGATCGACATAGAGGCGAGGTTCGAGCGCGGTTTCGAACACGATCA
>DASRJA010000708.1:0-3728 GCA_035649695.1 Mycobacterium sp.
TGGATGGATTTTCATCGCGTCGAAGACGACGCCTGCGCCGAGCTCCTCGATGTCATACAGACACAGAACGGACACCGGATGACGTGCCGCGAAGTCGTTTAACCGCGCCTCATAACGCAACAAGTCCTCCTGGCCCGGAATCTGGGTCAGCCACCAGGTCGCCTCTGCGCTCAGCCGGACGAATGCGACGCCCTCGACCCCGAGCGCGTCGGTGATGGTCTTCTCCCAGAAGGCGATGATCCGATCGATGTCGAAGAAGTCCTTGTCGAACGCGGGTTCGGCCGCGGTCCGTATGATCAGGCGTCCGGGTCCGCCCGTCGTCTGGAGGCGGCGGAGCCGCCGCGGGTCTTCGTCGCCGACGGCCACGAAACATGTGTCGTCGGCCCACAGGCCCTCAGCGAGGTAGGGCTCCAACAGCTCGTCGCGCTCCGCAGGGCCGCGATACATGCAGCACATGTGGGTCCCGGCGGTCAGTTCGAATCGATGATTCACCACAGTGGATTCGCTGGCCATATCGCCTCCGCGTTCAGTCTGTCACCAGCCGGACGCCGTTGGAAAGCGCACGAAGGCCCGGTTCGCTTGTGCGCCGAGACCAAGTTGCGCCGGGAATTTCGACCTCGCGTGCCAAAGACATCCGCCGGTTCGGCTGGAATCGTCAACTTCGACGGAAGAGTCCGGAAGGACGTGACCATGAAGGCTGTCGTGTACCAGGGGCCTCGTGACGTCCGTGTCAGCGATGTCCCCGACGCGAAGATCGAACGCCCCACCGACGCGCTGGTACGCATCACGAGCACCAACATCTGTGGATCCGATCTGCACATGTACGAAGGGCGCACCGACTTCGAGCCCGGCCGGACCCTTGGGCACGAGAACATGGGCGAGGTCGTCGAGGTCGGTACCGGAGTGGAGAAGATCAGGGTCGTCGACTGGGTGGTGGTCCCGTTCAACATCACCTGCGGATTCTGCGAGAACTGCGAACGCGGGTTGACGAACTACTGCCTGACCATCCAGCCCGACCCCAAAGCGGCGGGCGCCGCGAACGGGTTTGCCGACATGGGACCGCACGATGGCGCTCATGAAGCTGCTGCGCCCGTCGTCGCCGGCCTGCTCCGCCTGATCAATAATCGCCGCCGCACCGGACAATGCCTCGAGGCACCCGAGCTGCCCGCAGCGGCAGGGGACCGTGGAGCTGGGGAGCGCGCGGATTTGGCCAGTTCTCCGGCACATCCTTGTGGCTGGATGCGGCCGTTGGAGAGTAACGTCAGTGGGTGTGGGACGGACGCCCCGGGGGCCACTGGCAGAGCTCCGAGGAAAGGGGTCATCGTGCAGGTTGGCTACCATTCGATCACTTGGGGCGGTGTTGTGGGCCATCCGCAAGGCGTCACCAGTGCCAAAGATCTCTACTACTTGACCTATGGCTCGGTGGAACAAGCCGTCCGCGATATTGCTGCGGCTGGCTACACCGGCACCGAGATGTTCGACGGCGATCTTGCCGCGTACGCCGACCGTCCGGATGAGTTGCGCGGCCTACTGGCCGAGGCCGGCGTCGAACTAGTAAGCGTTTACACCGGAGCCGGATTCGTCTATCCCGATGTTCTGCCTGACGAGTTGGACAAGGTACGTCGGGCCTGCGAGTTCGCGGCCACCTTCGGCGCAGAACGACTCGTGGTTGGCGGCGGCGCCCGACGGGCTGCCGGCACCACTCCCGAGGACTATGACCGTCTGGCCAGCGCCCTGGACCAGGTCCACGAGGTCGCCCGCCAGCACGGACTCACGGCGTCGTACCACCCGCATCTCACCACGGTCGTCGAAAGTCCCGAAGAGCTCGAGCAGCTGCTGCCTCGTACTCAAATCGCCTTCTGCCCCGATACCGCTCATCTGGCTGCCGGTGGGGGCGATCCGGCGGCTCTCATCCGCCGCTACGGGGACCGCGTCGCTCACGTACATCTCAAAGACGTGGCGCTTGATCCCGTCGAGTTCTTGCCGCTTGGTCAGGGCTCGCTGGATTTCCGCGACATTCTCTCCGCCGTCCGTGAGGCCGGCTACGACAGCTGGCTGATCGTTGAACTCGACGCCTATGCCGGCGATCCACTGGAGGCCGCCAAGATCAGCAAGGCCTACCTCGACCAACTTCTCTCCATCCAGGTCGCGTAGCTAGGCGGCGAGCTCCACCAGGGCAGACGCGATATCTAACAACGGAGGTTCTCTTGAGAGGAACGCTCGCTCGAGTCGGCGTCGCCATTGTTGCTGTGGCGACCTTGGCCGGCTGTTACATCCCAGGCCAGACCACTACCGCCCCGCCCGATCAGGCAGCGGCCGAGAAGGCCGACCAGGCTCTTCAGGAGTTGGAGGGCCAGGTGCTCAGCAAAGGTCCGAACGGTGAGGATCCTTCCCCGGCTACGGCGGCCGACTTGACACCTGAGCAACTCGACAAGATCAAGACGATGAAGGCGACAGCCGCCATCGTCATGCACTATGCGGGCAACGATTGGGCGACGGCTCAGATCGCCGGCCTCCGCTCCGAGTTCGGCAACCTCGGCATCGAGGTCGTTGCGGTCACCGACGCCAACTTCAAGCCGGACAAGCAGGTGTCCGACCTGGAGACGGTGATGAGCAAGAAACCCAACATCATCGTGTCGATACCGACAGACCCGGTTGCGACGGCTACGGCGTATAAGGCGGCGGCGGCAGGCGGGGCGAAGCTCGTGTTCATGGACAACGTCCCCAAGGGATTCAAAGCCGGCACGGACTACGTCTCGGCCGTGTCCGCGGACAACTTTGGCAACGGTGTCGTATCCGCCCATCTGATGGCCAAGGCTCTGGGCGCCAAGGGCAAGATCGGCTTGATCTTCCACGAGGCCGACTTCTTCGTCACCAGGCAGCGCTACGAGGGCTTTAAGAAGACGGTTCAGAGCGACTACCCAGAGATGCAGATCGTTGAGGAGCAAGGCATCGCAGGCCCTGACTTCGCCGGTGACGCGCAGGGTGTCGCGAACGCCATGATCAGCAAGAATTCCGACCTGGTCGGTATCTGGGCAGTCTGGGACGTGCCAGCTGAGGGTGTCATGGCCGCGGTACGGGCTTCTGGCCGTGGCGATCTGCGGATCGCGACCGAGGACTTGGGTAAGAACGTCGCGATCGCGCTCGCCAAGGGCGAGCTGGTCGTCGGGCTGGGCGCCCAGCTTCCCTACGACCAGGGCGTCACCGAGGCAAGGCTGGGTGCCTTGGCGGTGCTCGGTGAAAAAACGCCGCCCTATGTCGCTTTGAGCGCACTGCCGGTACAGCACGACAACGTCCTCGAGGCCTGGAAGACCGTCTACCACGAGGACCCGCCCGAGGACCTTGTCAGCTCGTTCAAGTAAGGAGTCAGCGGCAAATGACAGACGTGCAAGCTGCCCCGGCCCCGGTCGCCGAGACCGATGTGCCCGCAGTGGAAATGCGTGAGATCAGCAAGGCCTTCGACAGCAATGTTGTCCTGGCCGGTGTGGACTTCGAGGTCGCGCAAGGTGAGGTGCACGCTCTTGCGGGCGGAAACGGGGCCGGGAAGTCGACGCTGATGAAGATCCTGCAGGGGGTCTACAGCAAGGATTCCGGCGTGATCCGCATCAACGGCCGCGAAGTGGAGTTCTCCTCCATCCACGACGCCAAGGCGGCCGGCATCGGCATGGTGTTCCAGGAATTCAGCCTGGTACCCAGCCTGACCGTCGCTCAGAACATCTACCTCACCA
>DASRJA010000709.1:0-22078 GCA_035649695.1 Mycobacterium sp.
GAGCTCGGCCAGCACCCGCATGTCCGGGCTGAGCAGCCGCAGCCCCAGCGCCTGCCGGGAGTGCGCCGCGAATTCGTCGGCGACACCCAACCTTGCCAGGATGCGATAGATCTCGTCGTCGGCGTGCACCGCACGCGGAAGCGGATAGACCGTTTCGTGGCGGTCCAGCACAAGGCATTCCACGCCGTACTGGCCCAACATCGTTGCGGCGGCTATGCCGGCGGGGCCGGCGCCGACGATGACTACTGGCACGAACTCCGGCGCGGCCTTCTTCTGTGCGGTCATTTGTACACCACCACGTTGCGCTGGACGCCGAGGTCGATGGCGCCGTCGTCGGTGGCGATGGTGGTCTCGACCACGTCGCCGTCTTGCAGATACGCGGGATTTTTCTCGAACTGTGCCTTCAGGAATGCGCCCAGGTCGATGTCGCCCTTCGGGGTAACGCCGTGTGTGGTAAGCGCGGTGCCGACCGGGGTGCCGGTCAGCAGAATGTCGCCGGCATCGACCTTCTGGAACTTCGCCAGCGCCTGCAGTGCCTGCACCGGCGGGAAGAGGATGTCACCGTCGACCAGCATGTCCTGCCGCACTTCACCATTCACCGACAGCCGCAGGCGCAACTCACCGAAACGCTTGAGCTCCTCTGCGGAGACCAGCACCAGTGCAGGACCGACCGGCGTGAACGTGGGATAGGACTTCGACTCGAAGAACTGCATTTTGGGCAGCTGCACATCGCGCGCCGAGATGTCATTGGTGACCACCAAGCCGGCCACGAAATCGGCCAGGTTGGCGTCGGTGACCTCGGTGCCCACGGGCAGCTCGCGACCGAACACCAGACCGATCTCGGCCTCGTAGTCCAGCAGCTTGACGTGCTCTGGCTTCACGATGTCACCGAACGGGCCGGTGACCGAGCCTGACGCCTTGCGGAAGAAGGTCAGGGGCGTCTTGGCGGGGTCGCGACCGACGTCCTTGACGTGCGAGGCGTAGTTGGTGGCCTGAGCGACCACGCGGCACGACGTCGTGATGGGAGACAGCAACGCAAGGCTCTCCACCGGCACGGTGTCGGTGCTGTGCGCGGCAACGTCGATGGCCGCACGATCAGCCAGAAGTTCGGCGGTTGTGGTCGCGTCGGTGTCGACGCGAGCCGCCCCGGACGTGGTTTGCACCCACCACGCGTCGGCGGTGCGCAGGATCGAGATGGTCATAATGGCGTTCTTCTTTCTTTCGGTTGGGTATTCGGATCAGGAATTGCCTACGGCGAACAAACCGCGTAGGGCGGACAAATCGAATTCGTTGTCGTGGCGTAATGCATCGACCATCAGGGCAAGTTCAGCTGCAGTCTCGCGCGCTGATCCGAGGCCCAGGAAGTCCTTGCTCGGCGGCGGTCCCCACTGATACAGGCCGGAGGCATGCATTGCGGCCCAACCGGGCTCCAGGGTGTTGTCGAACATGTCACCGTCGGCATAGTGCTCGACCAGGAAACCGTCCGGGTCACGCCAGTAGTCGAAGATCTGGCTGCCTTCGATGTGACGGCCGATGCCCCACGAGCGGAAATACCCCTGCTCGCGCAGATATTCGCCGCCGGCGGCCAGTGCGTCGAGATCTGCGACCTCGTACGCGGAATGCATGTAGCGCTTGACCGGACCCAGCGCCATGGCCAGGGTGTGGTGATCGGCGGGGACGGAGCCGCGATCGCAGCGGACGAAGCTCAGGATCGGGCCGCGCTCGCGCTGGCCGGGGTAGTAGGAGAAGTCGCTGACGATCATGCCGAACGTGTCGAGGTACCAGTTGAGGGCCTCGATGTACTTCGGGGTCTGCACCACGATGTGTCCGAGCCGCTGCACATTGGTGGGCACCCGCGGCGGGCGCTGCATCGCGTTGGTCCGGACCTTCTCGTGGCCGAAGTTGAACACGTGCGGCGTTTGCGCGGTGGTCAGCGCCTCGAGCTGATGGGTGCCCGACACCACGCGCACCGGCAGCCCGCTCGGGTCGACCAGATCAACGGTCACGCCGCCCAGGGTGTCCGGCAGCGGGCGCACGGTAGACCCGGTGGCGTCAGCCAGCCGCACCAGATCGGACTGCTCGGCGGCCACGAAGGCCGGCCCGAGGAACTTCTCGCGCTGACCACGGCGGATCAGCACACACGGCGCACCGGCGTCGCTACCGCGCAGGTGCAGCTCGTCCTTTGTGCGCAGCGCCGTGGCGAAACCAAAGGAGTGGGCAAACGCCTCGGCCTTGACCAGGTCAGGCTTCTCGAACTCCAGCCAGTGAACGTCGTGCACCTTGATGATCGGGTTGGCCGAGCGCCCCCGATGCTCGCCTGGGAGCGCGCCCTGCTCGCTGTGCAAGCCGTTGTGCGCGCCGATGACATCTTCACTCATCGCTGACCTCCTAAGACTATACCGATGAACGGCATGATGCTCCTTTACTGAAATAGCCTTTCTGCAAAGGCATTTCGCTATGACGCGGTACTCGCGTATCGCATTGCACCAAGCATGCCCGCCATAGAAAGACATGTCGTTGGGGCTGCTCCCAGTTGATGCACCCGGCTAGCCGGTATTCACGATCTTTCTGACGATTCGTCACTAATGCGCTGCTCTTCAATGCGTTTCGTATGCGATACGACGATCAACCCACGAACGTCCCTCGGCATCGCCACGCTCCCGGCCCCTATGCAGCTTCGGCGCTAGTCGCACCAGCCTTCGGGGGTTAGGTCCAACGACTTCTAGGCACAAGCACGCGACGCTAATGGCTACAGGGGCACCTGGATCACGCACAGTAGGCGGCGCATCTGGGGGCGCCTTTCACCGCGTACACATGCGCGACGACGATATGAGAGGCCTACTACCCCGCTAACGCGTATTGCCGTCTTCTGACGAAGTCTCAGTAATGTAGTGCGTCACAACCTCTTCCGGTCATGCTTTCTTATCCGCTGATGAGCTGCAGGTCAACACCCGCTGCTCGAAGAGGTCAACCCCACGGGGCACGCCGCCGGTCGCCACAAATCCCGCCGCGACCCGACGTGCGCCGTCAGTCATGGTCATCGCCTGTCGAATTGCAGCCGACAGCCGCCGTGCGGTCAGCTTCTTCGCCGGCAGGCGAGTGCCACACTGGGCTACCTCCACGCGCCGGGCGACCTCGAACTGATCACGCCCAAATGGCACCACGCATACCGGGACGCCTCGGGCAAGAGCCTTCTGAGTCGCGCCCATACCGCCATGGGTTACCGCACACACCGCCCGATCCAAAACGGGTCCGTGCGGTACGAATTCGAGGACCGTTGCGTTCGGTGTGATTGTGACGTCGCTTGGTAGCCCGGCAGGTAGCGTCGCGACCACGTGTACCGGCTGGTCCGCGAGTGCGGTCATGGCTGTGACCACGAGCTTCATATCGGCTTGTTGCTGCGATGATGTCGTGACCAGAACGATCGGGCGGTCAATCGCTTCCAGCCAGTCGGGCACAGAATCCATGGCCGGTTCATACATGCAGGGGCCGATCATTTGGACGGCATCGCCCCAGTCCGTCTGTGGATACTCGAACGGCTTCCCGCTTGCCACCAGCATCAGTGGAGCCCGCCGCATGAACTCATCCGCCGATGCGATCGGCGGTGCTCCTGCGCTTGCGCGGATTCTGTTGCCGTGGGGCAAGACCGCCCTCTCGATCATGCCCATCACGATCGGTCGCAGCGCCGCATCGCGGACCCGGCCCAGCACGCCGGTCAATGGAGCCAGACCCAGCCCGAAGGTGGGCACGCCATGAGATTGCAGAGGCGGCGTGTAGGGAGAGAAACACGCCCACGGGATGTCACCGGCGTCGGCGACCGACATAGCACCCCAAGTATTGATGTCGACGAGCAACGCGTCGGGGCGCGTTCGCGTGATCGCGTCGGTGAAGTCGGGTACTTCGTAGGCAGCGCGGCGGCAGAACATGTCCACCGCCATCTTCAATGCAGCGCGCGGATTTGAAGCCTTCCAGTCTTCATGAACCAGCGCCTCGATTCGCGGATCGATCGCCTCGGTGGTGAACCCGAGACTACGGCCCAGCTGCACACCCGTGGACAGGGTGCGTAGATGGATCTCGTGGCCGCGGCGTGCCAATTCCTCGAGGAGCGCGCTGAACGGGAACAGGTGTCCCAGCGCCGGGGATGTGTAAGCCAAGATAGTTGCCATCGGTACCACGTCTTCTCGGTGGGTGTGAGCATCGTGCGTCTCACATTGTCACGAGTGAGCAGTGCCGCGTCGGCACCGCTGGCGCCCATCGATGTTTGGTGCCAGCACCACCCCTCAGCCGCGCGAGTCGCGAAACCGGCTGTACCGCAGCAGCACTACGTATTGCGGCCGGCGGCTGGTGCTGGCCCCCAATGCATATGGTTGCCAGCGGTGCCGACATGGAAGGCCTCACCCGCGACACTGATGACCATGTCGACAGAGAACTCTTTCACTGTAGCGCGTGAGGCTGTTACCCAGCACATCATCTACCTCGTCGGTAAAGACGGCGAAATAGCCACTCTCACAGCCGATTCCTCCCTGCAGAGCCAGGGTCTGGATTCGCTGAAGGTCATGTCGCTCGTCTTCAAGATCGAAGAGCACTACGACATCGTCCTGGACGAGGGCGACGCAGATGATCTGCGGACCGTCGATGATCTTGCGGCTCTAGTCGTCCGACGCATTGAGGAGCAATCATGAGAGGCGCGCCCGCGTTCCGTCCGAAGTACTCGACTCTGATCGAGATGCTCGCCCACGCGGCGCGCTCCGACGTGAGCCTGTTCTTCGTAGACCGAAAAGAACAGGATCTCGAAGTCCCAATGGCTCGCGTGCGTCAGCGCGCGATGTCGATTGCTGCGGACCTGATGGCTCGGGGCGTAAAGAAGGGTGATCGCGTCGCGCTCGTGCTGCCGACCTGCCCGGAGTTCGTCGAGTGCTTGTTCGGCGTGATATGCGCGGGAGCCATTCCGGTGCCGCTGTATCCGCCTGTTCGGCTCGGCAAACTCGGTGAGTATCACTCGAAGACGGCCGCGATGCTTCGGGCGGTGGATGCCGCCCTGGTTGTGACTGACGAACGCATCCGCCGGCTGCTTGGCACCTCGGTCCAGCTGGCCGCTCCTCGCCTGGGCTGTGTGACCGCATCCAGCCTTGATGGCGAGAACTCGGTCGAGATAGGCGCCACTGCGGACACGGTAGCACTGATCCAGTTCTCCTCGGGCACAACGCAAGACCCCAAACCTGTCGCACTCACGCATGCGAACCTGCTGTCGAACCTTGCCTCCATAGAGCACTATCTCATCGCGGATGGCGCCGAGCAGCCTGTGGGCGTCACCTGGCTGCCGCTTTACCACGACATGGGATTGATCGGCAATCTGCTTTCTGCGTTCTACATGCAGTGCCGAATGGCCCTATTGCCGCCGGAACTGTTCGTCGCAGAACCCGGCGCGTGGCTCCGGGCCATCTCACGTCATCGAGGGACGGTCACGGCGGCACCCAATTTCGCGTTCGGTCTGTGCCTCAAACGCATTCGCGACGAGGAACTCGACGGTGTCGACCTGTCCTCGTGGACGGTCTCGCTCAACGGAGCAGAAGCGGTCAGCGCCGCGGTGCAGCAGCGATTCATTGAACGGTTCACACGCTGGGGCTTGCGCCCATCGGCATTGACACCGTGCTACGGGATGGCAGAAGCCTCGCTGGGCGTGACGTTCAAGCCAAGGGGCACGTTGTTCCGCACCCTCGGCGTGGACGCCGACAAGCTAGCGCGCGAAGGCGTCGTCGCCCCCGGCTCCAAGGAGCTGGTGAGCGTGGGCCCCCCGCTGGCCGGCGTGGAGGTGGAGATCCGCGACTCCGCTGGAATACCGTTGCCTCCCGGCCAGGTTGGCCGCATCTTCGTTCGCGGGGCGAGCGTCATGGCCGGCTACTTCGGCCGGACCGATCTGACCGATCAAGCAATCCACGACGGCTGGCTGGATACGGGCGATCTCGGTTTCACTCAGGACGGCGAGCTGTTTGTCTGCGGTCGTCACAAAGACATCATCGTCGTGCGCGGGGCCAACCACGCGCCCGAAGAGTTCGAGGCAGCCTTGGAGTCACTGCCGGGCGTTCGCACCGGATGCGCTGTCGCTGTGGGATTCGTTCCCGCGGGGCACGATGACGAGGCTCTGGCCATGCTTGTCGAGACCACGTCGGACGGCCCGTCGACTCTGGCCGACGATGTGGCGTCACGAGTCCAGGAACGCACACAGATCCGGCCCGCACATGTGGAGGTCCTGGCACCTGGCACGTTGCCGCGTACCAGCAGCGGAAAGTTGCGACGGCGCGAGGCCCGTACCCAGTGGCTGACAGGCACGCTGTTGCCGCCGAAGAAGGTCTCATCCGCAAGGATTTTGGCCGCGGCGGCCCACGGTGAGCTTTCCCACGCGCGCGCGAGGTTCGCGCGGCGGGCGGCCAACACGCCGCCGGTTATCACGAAGCGATAGGGAGCCAGGCCATGTACGTTGCGGACACCACCATTGACATACCCTCTGGGGGTGCGCCCTCACCGGCGCATCAGACGGCTAACGCCGTTCGCATGCGGCCCACCCTGCTGGGCATCGCCTCGGCGCATCCGCCGTTCGTGGTGACGGCGCAGGACAGCTGGGAGCTTTTGTTTCAGCACATGTCGCCACCAATTCGGTTCGGAAAGCGCATCGTCGAGTCAACCGGGGTCCAAAAGCGTCACATCATCTGGGATCCGGATGCTCTGAGGGACGCCTGTGGCCTGCAAACCGGTGACCGGATGGCCGCCCATGCCGAAGCCGTCATGGACGTGGCGTCTCGTTCGGTCGGCCAAGCGATCGAGGGGTTCGACAAACGCCGCATCGGAAGCTTCGTGATGGCATGTTCGACCGGTTACGTCAACCCCGGGCCCGACCTCCTGATAGCGAAACAGCTTGAGCTGCGGTCCGATTTGCGGCGGACGTTCATCGGCCATATGGGTTGCTATGCAGCGCTCAACGTCATCAAGGTCGCCATGGACAGCATGGCCGCACGGCCCGACGAGCTGGTGATCTGCAACTGCACCGAACTGAGTTCCGCCCATGTTCGCGATGCTCCGATGCCCGACGAGGACCCGATGGAATCGCTGATCACGCAGGCGCTGTTCGGCGATGCAAGCGTGACCATGCTGATGGGATCCGCACCGGACGGAGCCGGGATCCAGTTCCTGCGCACGCACACCGAACAGCTCTACGACCAGGACCAGATGATGAGCCTGAACATCGGCAACCAGTCATTCTGGATGACGCTGGCCGCCGGCGTACCGGCCGCGCTCCAAGACAACATCGAAGGATTTCTCGTCAAACTCCTGCAGCCGCTAGGACTGTCGGCCAGCGATGTAAGCCACTGGGGAATCCACCCAGGCGGTCCGAAGATTCTGCGGGTGCTGGGAAAACAGTTGGCGTTGCAGCCGGCGCAATTGCGGGCAAGCTGGGACGTGCTTGCGAACGCCGGAAACTGCGCCTCAGCCACAGTGCTCCTGGTACTCGAAAATATCCTTCGAGTCGATAAGCCGCGCCGCGGAGAGTACGGCGTGCTGTTGACCTTCGGACCGGGACTCACCATCGAGGGCGCCGTAATTCGGTTCTGAATCAGATCACTCGCGTCGCAGCCCATCGTAGGAAGCGCTGATCGTGGGAAAGCACACCAAAGGGATTTGGGGTAGAGGACTTGTGTTAGAGAATATTGCTCGGCTGGCCATTCGAGCGCCGCGGCGGATCATCGCCGTCGCGCTGCTCGTCATGGTCGGCGCGGCGGTGTTCGGCATACCCGTGGCGAATGACTTGTCGCCAGGGGGTTTTGACGATCCGACCGCAGGTTCCGCACAGGCCGCTCATCTATTGGCCGATACGTTCCATCAGGGCGACACCCAGATGCTGATAACCGTCAGCTCCGGCGGCGGTGCGCAAGGCGGTGCCGCTCGCGCCGTCGGTACCGACATCGTGGCGCAGCTGCACAACTCCCCCTATGTGACACAGGTGGTCTCGCCCTGGACTGCACCGCCGTCCGCGGCGAAGTCGTTGGTCAGCAAGGACGGCAACACCGGGCTGATCGTCGCGGGTATCACCGGCGGTGAGAAGGGTGCACAGCAGCATGCCGACACCCTCAGCACCGAAGTGGTCCACGACCGCAACGGCGTGACGGTGCGCGCCGGCGGCGACGCCATAGCCGGTACCCAGATCACCCACCAGACCCAAAACGACCTCAAACTCATGGAATCCATCGCGATCCCATTGAGCTTTGTGGTGCTGGTGTGGGTGTTCGGCGGTGTCGTGGCGGCGGCGCTGCCCTTGGCGGTTGGCGGCTTCGCGATTTTCGGTTCTATGGCGGCGATGCGCGCGCTTACGTTCGCGACGGACATCTCGATCTTCGCGCTGAATCTGTCCATCGCGATGGGGCTGGCGCTGGCGATCGACTACACGCTGCTGATTCTCAGCCGATTCCGCGATGAGCTCGCCGACGGCGCAGACCGCGACGAGGCTCTGCGGCGCACCATGGCCACCGCCGGGCGGACTGTGCTGTTCTCATCGATGACGGTGGCGTTGTCGATGTCGGTGATGGCGCTGTTCCCGATGTACTTTCTGAAGTCATTCGCGTATGCCGGCGTGGCGGTGGTAGCTCTCGCGGCTCTCGCAGCGATCGTGGTGACTCCGGCGGCCATTGCACTGCTTGGCCCACGATTGGATTCGTTCAATGTGCACCGGCTGCTGCGTCGACTTTTTCGGCGGCCGGAACCCCTCCGGCGTCCGGTTGAGAGGACCTTCTTTTATCGGTTAGCGAAATTCGCTATGCGCCAGGCGATCCCGATCCTTCTCGCCGGTGCCGCACTGCTGATCGCACTGGGTTTGCCGTTCTCTCAAGCGAAGTGGGGTCTGCCCGACGATCGCGTATTGCCGGAATCGAGCTCGGCGCGCCAGGTCGGCGATCAGCTCCGTACCGATTTCGCGGAGAACCTGGGTACGAACGTCACGATCGTCATCCGCGACGCTTCCGATATCAGCACCGCGGAAGCGGACCGGTACGCCTCGCAGCTCTCGCAGGTGAACGCGGTCTCATCAGTCTCGTCGCCGGCTGGCACATTTGTCGCAGGCGCACGCGTGGGACCGCCCTCGGCGCCGACCGGGGTCAGCGACGGCAGTGAATTCTTGACCGTCACAAGCAGCGCGCCGATGTACTCTGAGGCCTCGCAGACGCAGCTCGACGGGTTGGCTGCTGTGCCTGGTCCGGCAGGTAGGCACGCGCTTCTGACCGGGACTGCAGCGATCAACCATGACACCGCACGTGCCGTCAGCTCTCGGCTGCCCATAGTCCTCACGGTCATTGCCGCGATCACGTTTGTGCTGATGTTCCGACTCACCGGCAGTGTGGTGTTGCCGCTGAAAACCTTGCTGCTCAACGGCTTGTCGCTGACGGCAACGTTCGGCGCACTGGTGTGGATATTCCAGGACGGTCATCTGGGCGCGTTGGGTACCACCGCCACCGGCACGCTGGTGGCCACCATGCCCGCGCTGTTGTTCTGTATCGCGTTCGGCCTGTCGATGGACTATGAGGTGTTCCTGGTGTCCCGGATCCATGAATACTGGCTGGCGTCCGACCAGAGTCCGGCCGCCAACGACGAGAGTGTGGCTCAAGGGGTCGCCCACACGGGCCGGGTGATCACTGCGGCCGCATTGATCATGTCGATCTCGTTCGCGGCAATGATCGCTGCCCAGGTGTCGTTCATGCGGATGTTCGGTTTGGGGTTGACATTGGCGATTCTGGGAGACGCAACGTTCGTGCGCATGTTGCTCGTCCCGGCGTTCATGCGTGTGATGGGCGAGTTCAACTGGTGGGCACCCAAACCGCTTGCGCGGCTGCACGAGCGGTTTCCGATCACTAGTGAATTCACAACGCCATCAGCGCCGCCGGCCGAGGGTTTGTCCTACTCCCGCTGAGGGTGACGAATATGTGGAGCGCCGTCTTCTTCCTGTCACTTGTTGTGGCGATGGACCCGGTTCGCGTCGGGATCACGACGCTCTTGCTTTCCCGGCCACGTCCCGTAGTCAATTTGTTCGTCTTCTGGCTCGGCGGCATCACGGCCGGCATCGCGGTCTCGTTGGTTGTGCTGCTGTTTCTACGCGATCTCGCGCTTCCCGTACTGCGAGTTGCGATTTCCGCCATAAGCAGTCCGACCGCGGCGCACATACAGGTGGTCATCGGGATTCTCGCCGTGCTGATAGCGGCGCGCTTCTGGGCACGCAGGCGCGTGCCCGCGGCAGTGACAGGTGCCGATGCCGCAGGGCCGCTGCTGCATCCGAATACGGTGACGGCGCCCGGCCGACTCTCGCTCCGGGAGCGGCTCGAAGGCGGGTCATTGGCGATGGTGTTCGTCGCCGGTCTTGCACTCGCGACGCCACCCGTCGAGTACCTGGCAGTGCTCATCACGATCCTGGCCTCACGAGCAACCGTCGCTGCACAACTTGGTGCGGCGCTCATGTTCACTCTCGTCGCGTTCACGGTCGTCGAGGTTCCGCTCATCGGCTACCTCACGACGCCGGCGAAGACGCTGGACGTGGTGCGGCGACTGAACGAATGGATACACTCGCGCCGGCAGGTCATCCCCTGCGTCCTCATCGGTGTAGTCGGTGCCGTACTCATGGCTACCGGCATGGGCAAGGTCTGACGAGCGGGCGAATCAGCGGCTGTTGCAGCGCTTCCCGCGGCTCAACGTTGCCGGGGCGGCGTCAGCGCGGGAGACGATGTCCGACCGGTCGCATGCCGTCGACAAGCAGGGCCAGGTAGCGGCGGCCATTTCCGCGTCCGCCCCTACGCAGCATGGTCAGGGTCATGACGACGATCGCGGTGACGTCATCGACTGTCAGTTCGGGCCGGATCACGCCGGCGTCGCGAGCGCGATTGAGGACCCGTTCGATTGCTGCCAGATACTCGCTTTTGGCGCTCAGGTCGAAGACCGCGGATTCGCGGGCCAGGCCGACCAGAACCGGGTGCGCGGCGAAGGCGTCAACGGTGGCACTCAGCGTGGCGACAAGGTCTGTCCACGGGTCTGGACCTCCCTCGACGATGGCCGTTGCGACGTCTGCGGCGAAAACATGCTCGGCGACAGCGGCTATGAGCTCTTCACGTGTGCGAAAGCGCCGGTACAGTGTCGCGACGCCGACTCCCGCGCGGGCGGCGATCTCATCCAGTGAGACGGTCGGGCCCTCCTGCTCGAAGGCCTGGGCGGCGGCGTCGAGGATGCGACTGTAATTGCGCGAGGCATCCGACCGTAAACCCCGGTTGTTGTCCGTCGCCATGTTGGCACCATAACAACGCGACAAGGTCAGTCCGCGATGAGCTGAAGCGCACCGGACGGGCACAAACTGATCGCGTTACGGACGCGCCGTTGCTCCTCGGCCGGCACCTCTTCGGCGTCGACCATGACGATGCCATCCTCGTCTTGGTCGAACATCGCGGCGGTCATTACGCACATGCCCGCGCCGATGCACACGTCTCGGTCGGCAAAGACCTTCATGACAGCCTCACCAGGTCACCGACAACGACCGGGCGCCGTAGACCAGACTTGTTGGCTTGAAGGAGATTTCGGTGAGGTCCTCAGCCAGTTTCAAGCCGCGGAATCGGCGTAGCAATGCCGGTAACGCGATCCGCATCTCCATACGGGCCAGCGGTGCGCCAAGGCAATGGTGGACGCCGTGCCCGAACGCGAGATGCCCGGGTGCGCCACGACGAATGTCGAGGCTATCGGCCGTCTCGATGAAGCGCGGATCGTGGTTGGCCGACGGCAACGACAGCAACACGAGAGAGCCGCCGGGAATGCTCACCCCGCCGATCTCAACGTCGGTGGTGGCGATCCGCGGAATGGCGGTCTGCACGACGGACGCGTAACGGAGCAGCTCCTCGACGGCCGGGCCTACCGCGGCAGGATCGTCGCGGACGGCCGCGAGCTGCGCGGGGTGCTGAAGCAAGACCACGGTTCCCAGCGCCAACATGTTCGATGTGGTTTCGTGACCGGCGACAAGGAGCAGCGCGCCGATCCCGGCAAGCTCGTCGTCGCTGACTTCGTCCCCGTGTTCGCGGACCAGCGTGCCGATTAGACCGTCGCCGGGCGCGCGGCGCGCCCGCTCGACAAGCGACCGCATGTAGGAACGGCTTTCATCGGCCACAGTCTGGCGTTCGACTGGTGCCAGTGCCATGTCGAGCTGGCGCAGACTGCGCCGCTGGAAGCCGTCGCGGTCGGCATACGGCACTCCAAGCAACTCGCAAATCACCAGCGACGGAACGGGGAGCGCGAAGCTCGCGACGAGATCAGCCGGTGCGCCGGCCTCTTCCATTGCGTCGAGGTGCTCGTCGACGATTTCGACGATGCGCGATTCCAGGTGATTCATCTGCCGAATCGTGAACATCGGTGCGAGCATTCGACGCAGGCGGTGATGCTGCGGCGGGTCGGTGGCCAACAGCGCCCCCGGCGGATCGTGTGCATCGATCCCGTTCTGTTCCGCGGTCAAGCCACCGAAAGTAGTCGTTCTACGGTTGGAAAATCGCTCGTGATCGGCGAGCGCGGCCTTTATGTCTGCATAGCGTGTCACGAGGTATGCCGGTTCCCCGAATGCCGTAAAGGTGGCGTGCACTGCAGCCGACTCCCGGATTCCACGAAGGCCGGCGGACGGTTCGACGCCGTCGCGCATCAAGTACGGCGGGATCGCTCGCGTTTGGCTCATACCACCACTTTACGTAAGTGATAGACAACTATCAATTAGCGCTAGCACCCATCTCTCAGTCTCGTGGTCCGAGCGGGACATCACGAAGTAGCGATGGACTAATCACACGCCGGCAGAAGGGTTTTAGACCGCGCCGCCGTCTAGCCGCAGCAGTAGGCTGCGGCCTTCCGGTCGACCTATCAGTTGATGCAAATGGTGCCGTTGGCGTGTGTGCCACTACCGGTAAGGCACCCATTGGGAGGATCTTTGGGCAGGCCAGGGGGTAGGCAGTTTTGCCTATAGTCGTCCCAGTACCAGCCGTATGGGCAGTCGGCCTGGTTCATCGCGGCCGGGGTGGTGGCCAGCGAGACCAATCCGGCGCTCGCCGCAGCGACGGCAGTCGCGATTGCCAATGTCAGGGTCTTCATATTCGTCGTTCTCCTTGCACTCAGCGTCCGCGATCCGAAGCTGTTCTGTCGGATGCGGAAAACGCCCCTGCCGACGATTGTCGGCGGCGAACCGACTCGCCGCCTCCATGCCATCCGCAGATCCATCTACCGGCTAGCACGAGTTGGATCAACGCCGTCCGACAGCGAAACAGTCTGTGGCACAGGGCGATAGATGATTGGGGGCGGTGAGCGCCGATATGGCCGCACAGTGGCTCGGCTGCCAAATATCTTGTATGACAGTCAATACTGACGATTCATCAGCAGAAACAGGCGGATCTCAGAATACGGGTTGGCCGGTATATCAATTTGGCGGTGGCCGTAACGACATGTCGATGTGAAACCCGGATGCTGGCAATCAGACCGCGACAGAGCAATGAACTGCGCGTGATCGGTTGTGAAGACCGAGATCTCATGAAGAAAGGACGACGTCCAGTTCGGCGGACGATCCGCCGGGAACAGATGGAGGAAACACCATGGCATACCAGACCGTTAACCCGTACGACAACCAGATCGTGGCCACGTTTGACGACCTCACCGATGAGCAAGCGATGAGTCTTCTTACGCAGGCGCAGAAGACATTTGAGTCATGGAGCCAGACGTCGTTCCCCGAACGCACCGCCGTCATCAAGCGCGCCGCGGCGATCTTCCGCGAACGGTCCGACGAGTTCGCCCGGCTGCTTACCCTCGAGATGGGCAAGCTCTACGCTGAGGCCTTGGGCGAAGTCGAGCTCAGCGCACAGATCTTGGACTACTACGCCGAGAACGCCGAGGCGTTCCTGGCCCCCGAGCCCCTCGACACCGCCAGCTCCGATGACAACGCCATGCTGGTCAGCGCACCGCTGGGAGTCATCCTGGGGGTTCAGCCCTGGAACTTCCCGTACTACCAGCTGGCGCGGGTGGCGGGGCCCAACCTGATGGCAGGCAACGTGGTCATCGTCAAGCACGCCTCCAACGTGCCGCAGGCGGCGGCCGCCTTCGAAAAGCTGTTGCTGGAGGCCGGCGCACCAAAGGGCGCCTACACCAATGTGTACGCCACCAAGGAGCAGATCAACTTGCTGATCGACGACCCGCGCGTGCGCGGCGTCGCGTTGACCGGCAGCGAGGGTGCCGGCGCGGTCGTGGCCGCCCGGGCGGGCAAGAACCTCAAGAAGTCCACCCTGGAACTGGGCGGGTCGGATGCCTTCATCGCGCTGGCCGACTGTGACCTGGACAAGACTGTCGAGTGGGCGTTGCACGGCCGCGTTTTCAACGGCGGGCAGTGCTGTGTGGCCTCGAAGCGGATCATCGTCGTCGACGAGATTGCCGACGAGTTCCTGGCTAAGTTTCAGGAGGCGATGTCCGAGCTGAAGGCCGGCGATCCGTTCGACGAGGCGACGACGCTGGCCCCGATGTCCAGCCAGCGTGCCGCCGACGACCTGTACGGGCAGATCAACGCCGCAGTGGAAGCGGGCGCGAAGGCGATTTCATGCGGCGATTTGGTTCCGACGACGGGCGCGTTCGTGCAACCGACAATCCTGACCGATATCACCCCGGACAACCCGGCCTACTACCAAGAGTTCTTCGGGCCGGTGGCGCTGTTCTTCCGGGTCAAGGACGAGGACGAAGCAGTACGGCTGGCCAACGACTCACGCTTCGGGTTGGGCGGATCGGTCTTCACCAGCGACGTCGCGCGGGGCATTGAAATTGCCAAGCGCATCGACACCGGCATGGTGAACATCAACCACCCCGCCCGCCTCAAGGCCGACCTGCCGTTCGGCGGGGTCAAGATCTCGGGCTACGGCCACGAACTCGCCCACCTCGGCATTGAGGAGTTCATCAACAAGAAGCTCATCAACGTCGTCCCGATCGACGCTCCGGCCTGATCACTCCCTGACCAAGAGAAGAAGGAATAACAAACATGCCTAACTTCACCGTGGGGAAATACCTCGCTGCCCGGTTGGAGCAGATCGGCCTGAAGCACTACTTCATGGTCCCCGGCGACTACAACCTGGTCCTGCTCGATGAGCTGCTGGAGAACGAGAACATCGAGCAGATCGGGTGCTGTAACGAACTCAATGCGGCCTACGCCGCCGAGGGCTATGCGCGGGTCAACGGCGCCGGAGCCGTGCTGACCACCTTCAACGTGGGTGCGTTCTCCGCACTGAACGGCGTGGCCGGCGCCTACGCCGAACGCCTTCCAGTGATCGTGGTTTCCTCGGGACCCAATACGAATGACGTGGGCTCCAATCACGTCCTTCACCACACCATGGACAACGGCGACCTGTCGGATCAGTACGAGATTTTCCGGAAGGTGACCTGCAAGGCGGTGCGGATCGTGCACCCCGACACAGCACCTGCCCTTATCGATGAGGCGATCAGCGCCGCGCTGCGCGAGCGCAAGCCCGCCTACATCGAGATCCCGTGCAACCTGTCGGCTGCGCCGTGCTCTGAGCCTGCGCCGTTCGACACACTGCCGGCCTGGGAGCCCAGCAACGCGCGAATGCTGACCGACGCCGTCGGCCGAGCCAGCGATCTTGTGCAGCAGGCGAAGAAGCCAATTCTGTTGGCCGGGGTGCACCTGCGCGCGCACGGTGCGATCGACGCCTTCCGCGAGCTGGCCGAGGCGCTGGGCTGCGCGGTAGCGGTGATGCCGAACGCCAAGGGCTTCTTCCCCGAAGACCATCCGCAATACGTCGGCATCTACTGGGGCGAGGTGAGCAGCCCGCAGTGTCAGGCCATCGTCGACTGGGCCGACCTCGTCGTGGCCGCAGGGGCGGTGTTCAACGACTACACCACGGTGGGTTGGAGCGCGCAGCCAGCCCGCGGGCGGCTCATCGGCGCCGAGCCCAGGAAGGTGCAGTTGCCCGACGCCGAATACCACGGAGTGGCGCTGGCCGAGTTCTTATCCGATCTCGCCAAGAAAGTGCCAGCCAATGCCGCGACACTGACCCAATACCACCGGCTCCACCGGACCACGTCCGCCCAGGTGGCGGTCGCGGACGTCGACCCCACGGCGCCGCTGAGCCGTGTCGAGATGTGGCGCCAGATTGAGCAGGATCTCGACGAGAAGTCCACCCTGCTGGTGGAAACGGGTGACTCCTGGCTCAACGGGATGTACACCCGGCTGCCCGGCGGTGCCCGATTCGAGATCGAGATGCAGTACGGCTCGATCGGCTGGTCGGTGCCGGCGACCTTCGGCTACGCGAAAGGCCTTGAGCCCGACCGCCGCTTGGTTTCGGTTATCGGCGATGGTTCCTTCCAGCTGACTGCACAGGAAGTGTCGAACATGATCCGCCACGGCCAGGAGCTCATGATCTTCCTGGTCAACAACCGCGGATACGTGATCGAGTCAGCGATCCACGACGGTCCGTACAACTACTACAAGAACTGGGACTACGCCGGTCTCATCGACGTGTTCAACGCAGGAGAGGGCGCTGGGCTCGGCTTGGTCGCCAGCACCGCTGGAGAACTGGCCGAGGCGATCAGCAAAGCACACGGCCACAAGGGCGGGCCGGTGTTGATCGAGTGCCGAATCCCCAATGACGACGCCAGCCCTGAGCTCATCTCTTGGGGATCCAAGGTGGCTAGCGTCAACGGTCGACCGGACCCGCGGTTCTAGAGGAACGAAGCCGACAGGCCGTTTCTCATCGACGACGATCCTCCCGCCAGGCGCTCGGCGGGAGGATCGTCGCTCGTTCGGCTTCGCCATCAGGTGAAAACCGTTACGTCCCCGTGTAACGCTTAGCGGCTCAGTGCCGTCTAGTAGGGCTCTAAGAGACGTTCGGCAGTACCGGCATCCGCTCTTCAGCGACGGTCCGCCGTGTGCACAATTCGGCTGCTATGCAAGCGATTACCTGTCGACTCACGAGCATCCCGAGATGGCCGACACCTTCAAAGGTGATGGTTTCCGCCTGAGCGTGCGACGGCACTGCGCGCACCCCGGGCACAATGATGTCGAGTGCTGCCGTCAACGACAGCCACCGGATCCCGTCGGGCAACGGGGCGGACGCGAGCCGGTTCAACACTGGCGAGCCGGCGCGAAGTTCCCGCACGATTTCGAGGAACGGCAGCACACCCGCCCACGGCGACCCTCCGAATGGCGAGCCGAGGGTGATGACCGTGTCGACTCGCCCAGTCAGACGACTGTCGGCGATGGCCTGTGCAATGACGACACCGCCCAGACTGTGTCCAACGAGATGCACCTTGTCGGTGCCGGTTGCCACCAAGATTCTCTCCACCTCGGCCACCAGTCGCTCAGCCAGCTGCTGCACCGATGTTCCGACCGGCGGATAGCTCATCGCTTCGACGGCCACGCCTCGGGCTTTGAGGGCGTTGGCGACCAAGGCCCAGCTTGACTTGGTGCCCGCGAACCCATGGACAAGTAGAACAGGCCGGGTCGTGGGCGCGGTGAGAGCTTTCACGGTCAGGGAACTGCTTGCAGTGTCGTAGCTACCGCCGAGCATCCGGAGGGGTGCCATCGCCACCGTCGACATCATCATGGCGGCCTCGTTCGCCTGCACCGCCGCAGCACGCCGCACCGTCTGGACCGCCGCGCGGGCAGCGTCGAGTAGGTCCTGGAGGGCCCTCGGGCCGCTTTGCGTGCGCGCCGCGCAGACCTGTTCTGCCCGTGGGCTTTCCGTCGATCCTAGTCGCACCATGCCCTACCCCTTTGCGGTGTGATGGGTATTACCTCGAGCATGGCGGTTGGCGGATCGGGTGTCTTCAATGCCAGCAGCAGTTTGCTGTGCGGGCAAGCAGGAGCCGTCTCTACGAGCTAGCGGGTAGGTGTGCACAAGCACATTGCGTAGCAACGTTTTTTATCGCCGTGCACATTCGGGCATGACCGCCCGCAAGAGTGCGAAGTGCTATCCCCTGTTCGGCCAAGCGTCAGAAAGCCGGCGTGTTGTCAGAGGTTTCGGTCGCGCGCTGCAGCCCAGAGCTCACACTTGCGCTGCGCCCATTCCACCGTGAAGCCGGTGACTACAGCGGTGGTCAGGGTGACGATTGAAATCATCATCATGACTCCTCACTACGGCGGACGTTGGTATATACATCGTCACGCCGAAAGGGCCCGAAGTCTTCGGTGTTGGCGCCCATCTATGGTGGCTGCAGCCCGCAATCCCGGCTTGGGGCTAGCCGGTAGTCATGTTCTTTGCAGATACAAGTAAACAAGCGCATCAGCGCCGTCAGCATCATTCGGCACCCCCCGCGGTACATGTTGGCAGATGCTCGAGCCGAGTCGATATCGTGACGGATCAGCACAATTACATTGCAGTACAGCATGTTTCGCTGCATATCTGCAGCCACAACTCAGCGACCACTTCGTCTCCGAGAGTAATTGCGTGCTAGCAGATATCTCAACGGGTGTTAGCCCCAAAGCAATACGGCTGCCGACGATGCATGATGACGTCAAGACGAGACACAATGCTCACTCGAAGGACAGTGATGTACAGGCACATGAAATTCGCTGCGGCCAGCGCTGGGGCACTAGCCCTATTCGGTATGGGTGGCGCGGCGGCCGTTGACGGAAGGCACGAATGAAAGCCGCAGTTGTAAGAGCCCTAGGTCAGCCACCCGAGTATGCCGATTTCCCCGACCCAAAGGCCCGCGATGGTGCAATCGTGGCGACGGTCGAAGCCGCGGCGCTGAAGAACCTCGACCGGGCTCTTGTGTCTGGCACGCACTACAACAGCGCACGCCTGCCGCTGCCCGGCATCGCCGGTGTCGACGGGGTTGCCCGGCTCGACGATGGGCGATTGGTCTATGCCAACGCGCTGCCTGCGCAGGGAATGATGGCCGAGAAGACCCTCATCAATCCCGCCTCGGCCGTCGAATTGCCGGAGGGCATCGATCCTGTGGTTGCCGCGGCGGTGCCCAATCCCGCCCTGTCCGCGTGGTTGTCGTTCGAGCACCGCGCCCATATGCGCGAGGGCCAACATGTGCTGGTACTGGGGGCCACCGGCGTCACGGGGTCACTGGCCGTGCAACTGGCCAAGGCGGCATTCGGTGCCGGCCGGGTCGTTGCGGCCGGCCGGAACGCAGCGCGGCTCGAGTGGCTGCAAACCGTTGGCGCTGACGAGGTTATACCGTTGGAAACAGAGGATTTAGCGACATGCATTGCCGCACAACATCGAATGCAACCCTTTGACGTGGTACTTGACTACCTGTGGGGTCCCCCTGCCGAGCAGGCGTTGGCGGCGTTGGGCAACGTCGACCCGAACGCAACGTCCCACGTCACCCGTTTCGTGCAGATAGGGGATATGGCAGGGTCGAGTATCACCCTTCCGGCCGGAATCTTACGCAGCGCGGGAATTGAGTTGGTGGGCATGGGGTTCGGCAGTGTGCCGGCCGCCGCATGGGCTCGCGCAGCTGCTGACCACCTGCCGCGCCTATTCGATATGGTTGCCGACGGTCGGCTGCATCTGCAGACCGAACGGCGACCGTTGAGTCAGGTCGAGGACGTCTGGACGCAGAAGGAACCCTCCGGCACCCGAGTGGTTTTCGTCCCAGGACAGTAGTCGCGGGCAGCTTGAGACGTTCAGGCCGGGATCAGCCTGAGTGGCAGGTGCTCGTAACAGCGGATGATGTTGTTGATCGTCCATGTCGGCTCGCCGGCGAGTTCGATCCGGCTCACCTGCTGCATCAGCGCAGCGAGCATCGCCTGCATCTCGAGTCGGGCGAGCCCCTGCCCGGCGCAGGCATGCGTGCCGTGCCCGAAGCCGAGATGGCGCGTGGCGTTACGCCGGATGTCGAAGGCATCGGGTTCTGTCCACTCCAGCTCGTCGCGGTTCGCCGACGCGTACAACACTAGAAACCGCGAGCCGGCCGGAATACCGACACCCGCGATTTCAGTCGGCTGCAGCGACTTTCGGCTGAACGCCCGCAACGGGGACTCATGCCGCAGCACCTCATTGATCACATTGGGCAGTAGGGAGGGCTCCGCACGCAGCATGTCCCACTGTTCCGGATGGGAAGCGAAGAGTGCCAGTGCACTGGCGATCCCGCTGATCGTGGTGTCGAGCGACGGAACGAGATAATCGATCATCAGCGCCGAGCATTCGCTGTGGCGAAGGTTGCCGGCATCGGCGGCGGTGAGGACGTCATGACCCATGCTTCCGCGGATCACCGACCGTCGGCGCACCACGTTTTTAGAGAACCGCAGCATCTGCATGCTGGCCGGCACCGACTTGAGGGAAAATCGGTTCAGCGGGCCAAGCACATCGAATGTGGCTCCGCCCCAACGCAGCAGGTGGTGGCGGCGGTCCTCCGGCCAGCCGACGAGATCGGGCACCACAGAGAGCGGCAGCGCCGTCGCGAGATCCGTGACACCGTCGACGTGTTGACGTCTCACGGCCTCCGCGACCAGCTGCTCGGCTTGACTGGTTACGACGTCACTCATCGTCCGCAAGGCCCGCGGCAGGAGCCGGTGCGCGACGAGCTTGCGCCGCTGGTCGTGTTCGTCGCCGTCACTGTTGAGCGTTGTGCCGCGGGACAGCCGGTTAAAGACCCGGTTCAGTCCAACCCCTTCGCCGGAGATGAACGTTGTGTCGTCCCGTAGCACCGCCTTGCACTCGGCGTAGCGCGGCAGAGCGTAGACCCGCTGCTTGGCCAGCCACACCACCGGACCGAGTCGCCGTAGCCGCGCATAGTGCGGGTGGGGGTCGACGATCGCCTGCGTCGCATACAGGTCCGGCTCGTAGACCGGGACGTCGGCGGGCCTACGCATCAGCGCGGGTATCGGCGGCTGACGCGAAACCCGGTACCGCGTTGCAGACTTCGGATAGGTTACGGCTGGCGCACAGCACAGTCCGATCCGGTCGCACCACGGCGGCCGTGGCGCGGCCCGCCCGCAGCCAGAGGTCCAGTTCCGTGCCGGGATGCGCGGTTACGACCACCGCGCCGCGGCGGGTCAGCTCGTCCTGCTGGGACGGGTCGAGCGGTGCGGACGTGACCACCGCGAACCTGGCGCCGACGACTTCGTCAAACCGTTTGCCGTCTACCAGAACAGGATTCGGGCACAACCGGCCCGCCAACTCCCGCCGTCCGGATGATTTCACGACCAGCTCACTGCTGTGCAAGGCGGGTGTCGCGCTGTCGGCGATCTTTTTCCGCACTCCCGGGATCAGATGCAGCCGCGGAACCACCGCTCGGCGGAGGAAGTTGCCCACCTCGCCACCCGCGGTCATCGCCGCTCCCACCGCGAGCGCGTACCGAATCATATACCGCGCGTGCGGTATACGCTCCTGCTCATACGTATCCAGGGCGGACTCCGGCAACCATCCGTTTACCGCGCCGGCAAGCTTCCACGCGAGGTTCGTCGCGTCGCGCAGGCCAGCGCCCATGCCCTGGCCGATGAACGGAGGTGTCAGGTGGGCGGCGTCGCCGAGGATGAACATGTTGCCACGGCGCCAGCGGTTCGCCACCTGGGCGCGGAACGTGTACTCGGCGACGCGCACGAGCTGCAGCTGTTCTGGCGCAACGCCTTCCACCCAAGGTTGGATCAGCGGGTAGAGCGCCGCCGTAGTGCTGTAGTCGTCGGCCACCTCGTCCGGGAGGAGTCGGAACTCCCACCGGTAGCGGGTATCGCCGATCCGCATGTAGGTGGCCGCTCGATGTGGGTCGCAGACCTGGTGGACGCTCTCCCCCTGGTTCAACTCCGCGGTCGTCGCCACGTCGACCACCAGCCAACGCTGCTGGAACTTCAAGTCCTCCATGGATGCGCCGATCGCTGCGCGGACCAGGCTGTTCGCCCCGTCGCAGCCAAGCACATATCTCGTCTCCACCCGGTGCTCTTCGCCGCTGACCCGATCGGTGAACGCGACCTGCACTCGGTCAGGGGCGATCTGGACCGCTTCCATCACCTCGGCATTGCGGATGAGTTCGGGGCGATCTCCCGACCCGCGCGTGGCCTGCAGCTGCGAGACCGGAACATGCGGGT
>DASRJA010000710.1:0-8690 GCA_035649695.1 Mycobacterium sp.
TTTGTCGAGCGCCTCGATCATGTGGGGGCATTCGTCGACCGGATGATCGGCCGGGCAGGCCAGCGCGTGTTCGAGGAAGTCGCGCGCGCCATTCGCCCGGGCGATGAGGTCCTCGATGGCGGCGATCTGCTCGCGTACCACGTCGCGCCACTGGTCACTCGGCTCGTCGAGCACGGCCGAGGCCGCGTCCAGGCGGATGCCGAGTCGCTGCATCAGCTGGATGAACGCCAACCGGCGCAGTTGTTCACGGCTGTACATGCGCTTTCCGCCGCGGCGCTCAGGCGTCACCAACCCTCTGTCCTCGTAGTAGCGCAGTGCCGACGCATTCAGTGCGAGCATCTCGGCGGCATCGCCGATCGTCACGAGCTCCATCTCTTCATTTGACTTCAACCCGGCTTGAAGTGCCAGCGTGGAGTCATGGCACCGAAGCCCAGAATCCTCGACCCGTCGACCAACAACCCGTTCGCGCATCCGAGCGGCTGGCTTGGCCGAATGGCAGGTCGGTTCATGCTGTGGACGAACAAACAGGACGACGTGGTGCACGTGCTCGCGGTCCAACCGGGCAATGATGTTCTCGAAATCGGTTATGGGCCCGGCGGTCTCATCCGGCTCCTCGCCGAGCGCACCGACGCGGCGAGCATCCGCGGCGTCGACCCGTCGCCGGAGATGCGCGATCAAGCCAGCGTGCACAACCGAAATGCCGTCCGCACGGGCCGGGTCGCGCTCGATCTCGGTACCGCCGACCGCACCGGTCTGGCGGACGCCAGCGTCGACCGCGCGGTCTCCGTGAACAACGTGGCGATCTGGCCTGATCTCGAGGCGGCGGTGGATGAGCTGCACCGGGTCCTACGGCCGGGCGGCATCGTCGTCATCGCCTGGCATGGCGGCACGTCGCCGTCCCGGATCGCCAGGTCGCTGCGCCTGTCCGAGGGCGAGCTCGGCCGCATCGAGCACGTGCTGCGAGATCGTTTTGGCGAGGTCTCCCGCAAGCAGCTGGCCAGCCTCGACGTATTCACGGCCGTTCGCTCGGGGTGAAAGCGGTACCACCAGGCTTGTAACGGTGTAATCATGTAATCATGCGACACTATCACCTTCATGGCCGACGCTCTGGCCGCTCCGGCGGTTGGCAACAGGCCGAGCAACCCGATGCAAGCGACGCCGCCGACTGGTTCGCCGGCCGGCTCCCCGACGGCTGGTTCGCCGGCGACCCGACGGTCGTCGTCGACCGCGAGGAAATTACCGTCATCGGCCGCCTACCTGTAGCGGACGGCGAGGAAAGCGAGGCCAAGGCTTCAGGCAGAGTCGCCCGCTTCCGTGAAGAGACCCGTCCCGAGCGCATGCGCATCGCCGACGAGGCTGAAGCCCGCTACGGCCGCAAGGTCGCGTGGGGCATAGAAATCGGGGCAGTTGGTGACGAAAATTATCAGCGGATCCTGTTCACCCACATCGCCGTACCTGTCATGACGCGGCTCAAGCAACCCGAACGTCAGGTGCTCGACACGCTGGTCGACGCCGGGGTCGCGCGGTCGCGCTCCGACGCGCTGGCCTGGTCGGTCCGGCTCGTCGGTGAGCATGCCGACGAATGGCTCGGCAAGCTGCGCGAGGCGATGAAGAATGTAGACGATCTGCGCGCGGAGGGCCCGTAGCTCTACACGCGTTCGACCCCGACGTACGACGAGCTCAACGCGGCGGTCTGCGACAGCGGATCAATGGGTCCGCCGTCGATCAGCAGGTTGCGGTTGGCGCCGTAGGACTCCGGCTGCGATCCGCCGCGCGGGTCGAAAATCCTTGAGCCCCAGCCATGGTCGATGACGACGACACCGCGCCGTGGCCGCTCGTTGACCGACGCCTCGAGTTCGATCGCACCGACGGCGGAGAACACCTTCACCCGGTCGCCGTCGCTGATGCCAAGCGCGACCGCGTCGTCGGGATGAATGACCACCTCGTTGTGTTTTCCTGACGGGTGCAGACCGGGCAATTCGTTGAGCCATGAGTTCATCGAATGGCGGTTGCGCCGGTTCGCCAGCTGGAACGGGTACTCGCTAGGTGCCTGCGGGGCTGGTTCGGCGAGCAGCTCGCGGGTTCGTGATACGAATTCCGGTGGCGCCGCGTGCACTTTCTTGTCGTCGGTTCGCAGCGCGTCCCTGAAGTGCCCGAACTCTCGCGGGCCCAACACCCAGCCATGGGGATGCGCCATCACGTCACGCCATTTGATCCTGCGGCCGTTGACCTTTCGACCCGTAGCCACGACCAGTCTGTCGATCCAGTGCGGCCCGAATTCGAGCGCGGGCCTGCGGGTGAGCCGCGCGAGCCGGCGGGTGGCCTTGATGAAGCCGTTGAGTCCCTTGGCGCCGAACAGCGGCTTGCGCATGGCGATTGCCAGATCGACGAAGATGCGCCATTCCTGTCGGGCACCCGGTGGCGGGTCGACCGCCTTGACGCCGTACTGCACATACGGCTCGTCGTGCATATTGCTGGTGAACGCGAGCAGGTCGTCGCGTTCCAGCCAGTGCACGGCGGGCAGCAGCCAGTGCGCGTGGCGGTGGCTCTCGCGCTGCACAAAGTCGATGGCCACCAACAGATCCAGTTGCGCCAACGCCTCGTCGAGCTTCGCGCCGTCGGGCCCCGAGACCACCGGATTGCCGCAGTTGATCAACATCGCCTTGATCTGGCCGGGCCCTGGAGTCGTTATCTCATCAGGCAATTCGCTGACCGCGTGCGCGCCGGCGACCATCTCGCGGCCGGCCAACCGGCTCTTGTGCGGTCTCGCCTTGGCCATCTCGGATAACCGCAACGCGTCGACGTAGCCCGGCTCGTACCTGCGGCCGCCGGGTCGATCCATCCGGCCGGTGATCACATTGAGCACGTGACCGAGCCACTCAGCAACTGTGCCCGCAAGGTGCAGGGAAACCCCGGTCCGCGTCACCCCCATCGCTGCGCGTGCAGCGGCGAAATCGCGGGCCACCTGCTCGATCTGGACCCGCGGGATGTCGCAGCGCGAAGCCAAGTCGTCGAGGTCCGCGTCACCGACCAACATGCGCAAATCATCGACGCCCGTTGCCAGACCGATGCAGTCCTGGCGGTGCTCGAGGCCTTCGTCGAGGATCACTTTGACCATGCCCAGGAGCAACGCCCAGTCCTGTCCCGGCCGGACCGCGAGATGGACGTCGGCCTTCTCAGCGGTCTCGGTTCGCAACGGGTCGACGACGACGATCGTGGCACCCTGCTTCTGCCGCTCCAAAGCGCGTCGCCATCCACCCGGCACGGTCTCCAGCCAATTCCATGCGCTCACAGCGGGATTGGTGCCGACGAGCAGGAAGTAGTCGCAGTTGTCGATATCGGACACAGGGGCCATCAGCATTGAGCCGTACATCGCGGACGCGACGACGTGCATGGCGTTCTGGTCCACCGAGCCGACGAAGTACCGGTTGTGGGTGCCGACGGCGTCCAGCCACGCGTTCATGAAGATGATGTTCGACGAGGAGAAGCCGGACGGATTGCCGTAATAGACGCCGATCGCGTCGGGACCGTCGGCCTCGATGAGCGCGTTCATCCGTGCGGCGATGTCGTTGATGGCCTCGTCCCACCCGGCCTCGACATAGGAGTCGCCGACGCGGCGCATCGGATTCAAGATCCGTCGAGGGTGCTCGACGAGCTGGTTGGCGGTGCGGCCCTTGGCGCAGAAGTCCTGCCAGGTGTGGGGATTCTGCTTGTCGGCAGAGATCTTGGTGACCCGATTGTCCTCAACCGTCACTTCCACACCACACGAGGCCAGGCAGTACCGGCAGAAGGTGTGCACCGTGCGGGTACTCATGCGGTCATCCTGCACCTCAAGCCTGCGTCATGGCCCAGTATTCGCCGTGACGAGCCAGCAGCTCCTCATGGCTGCCGCGCTCGACGATTCTGCCCGCCTCCATCACCAAGATGACGTCTGCATCGCGGATCGTCGAAAGCCGATGCGCGATAATGAAACTCGTGCGATCGCGGCGCAGCTCGCCCATAGCGTGCTGAATCAGAAGCTCGGTGCGGGTGTCTACCGAGCTGGTTGCCTCGTCAAGGACGAGCAGTTGCGGCCGGGCAAGAAAGGCACGGGCGATGGTGATCAGCTGCTTTTCGCCTGCGCTGATGTTGCCGCCGTCGTCACTGACGTTCGTCTGGTAGCCGTCGGGCAACGTGTGTACAAACCGGTCGACGTAGGCGGCCTTCGCGGCCGCGATCACCTCGTCCTCGCTGGCATCCGGCCGTCCATAAGCGATGTTGTCGTAGATCGTCCCGCCCAGCAGCCAGGTATCCTGCAGCACCATCCCGATCCGGGAGCGCAGCGAGGACCGGCTGACCGACGAGATGTCCACGCCGTCAACGAGAATGCGGCCGGAGTCGACGTCGTAGAACCGCATCAGCAGGTTCACCAGCGTCGTCTTGCCCGCGCCGGTCGGCCCGACGATCGCCACGGTGCTGCCCGGTTCGGCCACCAGAGACAGGTCTTCGATCACCGGTGTCCTTGGTAGATAGGCGAAATTCACGTGCTGGAACTCGACCCGGCCGCGCGGACCGCCGTCCAGCGACGGCAGCGTCACGTCCGGGTCGGGCGACTCTTCCTCGGCGTCGAGCAGATCGAAAACCCGCTCCACGCTTGCCACCCCGGATTGCAACGTGTTGTACATGCCGGCGACCTGAGTCAGCGGCTGGTTGAACTGGCGGACGTACTGGATGAACGCCTGGATGCTGCCCAGCGTGATCTGGCCCGTCGCGACCTGCACGCCGCCGACCACCGCCACCGCCACGTAACTCAGGTTGCCGATGAATGTGGTGGCCGGCCCCACCAATCCCGAAAAGAACTGCGCGCCAAAGCTGGTGCGGTAGACGTCGTCGTTGCGCTCCTGGAACTGCTCGAGCGCCCTGGCCCGATGACCGAAGGTCTTGACCAGCGTGAAGCCGCTGTAGGTCTCCTCGATGTGCGCGTTGAGCCGGCCGGTGTTGGCCCACTGCGCGACGAAGAGCCGCTGCGAGCGGCGGGCGATCGCCCGCGTCACCCACAGCGACAGTGGAACCGTCACGACGGTCAGCAGCGTCAGCAGCGGCGAAATGGTCAGCATCATCACCAGCACCGCCAACACTGTCAGCAGCGAGGTCAACAGCTGGCTGATCGTCATCGACAATGACTGCTGGATGTTGTCGACGTCGTTGGTGACCCGGCTCAGCACCTCACCACGCTGACGCGAGTCGAAGAAGCGCAGCGGCAGCCGGTGCACCTTCTGCTCGACATCCGCCCGCAGCGCCACCATCGTCCGCTGCACCGCGACGTTGAGAAGCCGGGCCTGCAGCCAAACCATCAGCGCGGCAACAAGGTACAGCCCCAACGCCAGCAGCAGCGTTCGGCCGATCGCGCCGAAGTCCACGCCGTGGCCGGGTACCACATTCATGCCTGACAGCAGGTCGGCGAAGGTGTTGTCGCCGCGTGCGCGTGCGGCCGCGATCGCCTGTTCCTTCGTCAGCCCGGCGGGCAACTGGCGCCCGATCACGCCGTTGAACAACAGGTCGGTCGCGTGGCCGAGGATGCGCGGGCCGATCACGCCGATCGCGATGCCGCCGACACCCAGCAGGATCACCATTGCGGTCAGCCCGCGCTGCGGGGTGAGCCGCTTGACCAATCGGATTGCCGATCCCTTGAAGTCGCGTGACCGCTCCGTCGGCGCCTGCACGACGCCGCGGATCGGACGCGCCATCGGTCCGGCGGTCATCCGTGGCCTCCTGCTCCGGCGCCGAGCGACTGCGAGTCGGCGAACTCGGCGTATGTCGGGCATGTAGTCAGCAACGTCTCGTGTGATCCGATACCCACTACTTGGCCGTCATCGACGACGACGACCTGATCGGCCGTCGCAACCGTCGAAATGCGCTGGGACACAATCACTACCACCGCCTCGGCCGACACTTCGCGCAGCGAGGCGCGGACCCGTGCATCGGTATGCACGTCGAGCGCGGAGAACGCATCGTCGAACAGGTAGATCGCCGGCTTGCGGACCACGGCCCGCGCGATCGCCAACCGTTGCCGTTGTCCGCCCGAGAAGTTGATGCCGCCCTGAGCGACCGGCATCGACAGCCCGTCGGGGTGGGCGCGGACGAAGTCGTCGGCCGCCGCCACTCGCAACGCGCCCCACATCTCCTCGTCGGTCGCATCGGCCTTGCCGTAGCGCAGGTTGTCGGCGACCGTGCCGGAGAACAGGTAACCGCGCTGCGGCACCAGGCCGATCGCCGACCACAGCTGCTCGGTGTCGTACTCGCGCACGTCGACGCCGTCCACCCGCACCGAGCCGTCGGTGACGTCGTAAAGCCGGCAGATCAGCGATATCAGCGTCGACTTGCCCGACCCGGTCGACCCGACGATGGCCGTCGTACTCCCGGCTCCAGCCGTCAGCGAAACATCCTGCAGCACAGGTCGATCGGCGCCGGGATAACTGAACGTTGCGCTGTCCAAGCGGATCTCGCCGCGGACAGCGTCAAGTCGCACCGGATTCCGCGGGCTGGCGATTCCCGGCGAGGTGGACAGCACCTCGGTGATCCGTTCGGCGCACACCGACGCGCGCGGCAGCAGCACCAGCATGAATGTCGCCAGCAGCACCGCCATCAGGATCTGCATGAAGTAGGACAGGAACGCGATCAGCGAGCCCACCTGCATCTTTCCGTCGTCGATCCGCAAGCCGCCGAACCAGATCAGCGCAACGCTGGAGATGTTGATGACCAGCGTGGTGACCGGCAGCATCAGCGCCTGCCATCGGCCCGCTTCCAGCGCGGTGTCCGACAGTGCCTGGTTCGCCTCGCCGAAACGGTTGCGCTCGAAGGGTTCCCGAGCGAACGCCCGGATCACTCGCAGGCCGGAGAGCTGCTCGCGCATCACCCGGTTGATGCCGTCGATCTGACGTTGCAGCCGGCGGAAGATCGGCAGCAGGTGCGACACGATCCAGTAGTTGGCCAGCGCCAGCACCGGCACGCTGACCAACAGCAGCCACGACAAGCCCGCGTCCTGATGTATCGCCATGAAGATGCCGCCGATCGACATGATCGGCGCGGTGATCAGCATCGTGCAGGTCAGCTGGACGAACTGTTGGATCTGCTGGACGTCATTGGTGGTTCGGGTAAGCAGCGACGGGGCGCCGAACCTCGCCGTCTCCTCGGCCGAGAAGCTGGTGACATGGCCGAAGATCGTCGAGCGCAGGTCGCGTCCGACGCCCATCGCGGCGCGCGACCCGAAGTACACCGCGCCGATCGCGCACACCACCTGCAGTCCGGTCACGGCGAGCATGACGCCGCCGAGCTCGACGATCCTTCGCAGATTGCCCTGGGCGACGCCGTCGTCGATGATCGCGGCGTTGACCGTGGGCAGGTACAGCGACGCGAGCGTGCTGATCAGCTGGAGCCCCGCGACGATGCCGAGCAACGAGCGATACGGTCCCGTGTACCGTCGCAGCAACGCCCACAGCATCCCGTTACTGTCGCACACCCCTCGCACGGAGCTGTGTTCGGCAGGGCCACCTGAGAATTCGATAAATGAGCTGGTCAACCGGCCTGTCGGTGGTTGAGGTATTGGGTGCCGCTACAGTGCATGGCGTGACCCCGAGCAAGTGCGCGACCGGTAGGCCGCGGTCCGCTAAGGCGCTGGCCGTGGCGGCCGCCGCCATGATTCCGGTGTTTGCGGCATGCTCCGACAGCTCGGGATCGACGTCGCCCAGCGTTCCGTCCTCACCACCGCCCTCACAGAACGCGTCGCACGGACCGATGTTTCCGGAGTGCGGCGGCATCAGCGACCAAGTGCTTGCCGAACAGACCCGGGTCACCGGCCTGGTCAACACGGCGCGCAACTCGGTCGGCTGCCAATGGCTGCAGGGCGGCGGCATCCTGGGTCCGCACTTCTCGTTCACCTGGTATCGCGGCAGCCCGATCGGCCGCGAACGCAAGACCGAGGAGCTGTCGCGGGCCAGCGTCGAGGACATCAACATCGACGGGCACGAGGGCTTCATCGCCATCGGTGAGGACCCGACGCTCGGCAACAACTTGTGCGAGGTCGGCATCCAGTTCCAGGACGACTTCATCGAGTGGTCGATCAGCTTTTCCGAGCAGCCGTTCCCTGACCCCTGCGATGTGGCCAAGGAACTGACCCGCCAATCGATTGTGAATGCGAAATGAGCCGCTCTTTCGGCCGCAGGGCGCTGGCCGGCCTGATCGCCGCCGTGTCTGTGCTGACGCTGCTGACCGGCTGCACCAAGACCGTCGAGGGCACCGCCGCCAAGTCGGGATCCGGTGACGTGCCTCGCAACGACGACTCGGCCAAGCAGTACCCCAACCTGCTGAAGGAATGTGAGGTGCTGACCGAGGACATCCTCGCCAAGACCGTCGGCGCCGATCCGCTGGACATCCAGAGCACGTTCGTCGGCGCGGTGTGCCGCTGGCAGGCGGCCAACCCGGCGGGCCTGATCGACATCACCAGGTTCTGGTACGAGCAGGGCAGCCTCGACAACGAGAAGAAGGTCGCCCAAAGCCTGAACTATCAGATCGAGAACCGCTCGATCGCGGGCGTGCCGTCGATCGTGATGAAGCCCAACGATCCGAACGGGGCATGCGGGGTCGCCAGCGACGCCGGCGGGGTGGTCGGTTGGTGGGTGAACCCGCAGACGCCGGGCATCGACGCGTGCGGA
>DASRJA010000711.1:0-3254 GCA_035649695.1 Mycobacterium sp.
GAGGGCATCGCGGCAGAGACGAGGCTCGGTCAGGCCGGCGTCATCCTGGTGGCGGTCGACGGCGGCGGCGCCGACTACCGCATCCTCGTCCGCTCGTCGTTCGCCCGGTACCTCGCCGATTGGCTGCTCGACGCAGCCGAGGAGTACACACTATGACTCGCCACCTCATCGACCCGTTGATGCAGCCCTTCGAGCTGAAGAACCTCACGCTGCGCAACCGGGTGGTCAGTACGTCGCACGAGCCGTCCTACACCGAGGACGGGATGCCCAAGGCGCGATACCGCCTTTACCACGAGGAGAAGGCGAAAGGCGGCATCGGCCTGACCATGATGGGCGGGTCCGCGGTCGTGGCGCCGGACAGCCCTGCAGCGTTCGGCAACCTCCATCTGTACAAGGACGAGATTGTCCCTTGGCTGCGTGAACTGGCCTACGGCGTTCACGAGCACGGCACGGCAGTCATGTGCCAGATCACCCATTTGGGCCGCAGGACCAGCAACTACGACGGCGACTGGCTGCCCGTGGTCTATCCCTCCCCGCTCCGCGAACCCGCCCACCGAGCCTTCCCGAAGGTGGCCGAGGAATGGGACATGGATCGCATCGTTCGGGCCTACGCCGACGCCACCGCTCGCTGCCGCGAAGCCGGCCTGGACGGGGTCGAAATTGAGGCCTACACCCACCTGCTCGATGCGTTCTGGTCGCCGCTGACCAATCACCGCGACGACGAATTCGGCGGCAGCCTCGAGAACCGGATGGCCTTCCCGCTTCGGGTGATTCGCGCGGTCCGTGAGGCCGCAGGCCCCGACTTCGCCGTCGGCATCCGGATGTCCTTCGACGAGGAGATGCCGGGAGGACTCGGCCGGGAAGAGGCGGTTGCGATCGCGCACCAAGTCGTCGCTGAGGGCATCGACTTCTTCAGCATCATCCGGGGATACATGGCAAGTGACGAGGCGCTGTCCCGGGTGATTCCGCCGATGGGCACACCCGTTGCGCCGCATCTGGAGTTCGCCGGCGAAATCAAACGCGAGGTGGGGGTGCCGGTGATGCACGCCTCCCGCATCAACGATGTGGCCACCGCCCGGCACGCCATCCGGGACGGACTGCTCGATCTGGTCGGGATGACCCGGGCGCACATCGCCGATCCGCACATCGTCGCGAAAATCCAAGCGGGAGAAGAGGACCGGATCCGACCGTGCGTGGGCGCCAGCCTCTGCCTGGACGAGATCTACCAAGCCCGCGACGCCAAGTGCATCCACAACCCTGCGACAGGCCGTGAAGACCGGTTGCCGCACCACGTGGCTGCGGCCACGGGGACACCGCGCAGGGCGGTCGTCGTCGGAGCGGGGCCGGCCGGGTTGGAGGCGGCGCGGGTCCTCGGTGAGCGGGGGCATCGCGTGGTCGTGCTGGAGGCCAGCGACGCCGCAGGCGGCCAGATCCGGCTCGCGTCCTCGTCGCCGCGGCGCCGCGACCTGATCGGGATCATCGACTGGCGGCTGGCCGAGTGCAAACACTTCGACGTCGATATCCGGTACAACACCTACGCCGAGGCCGACGACGTGCTCGCCGAGGATCCGGACGTCGTCATTGTCGCCACCGGTGGTATCCCGAACACCGAATTCCTCACCGAGGGAGCGCAACTCGTTTCTGACGGCTGGGACGTGCTGAGTGGCGCCTTCCGGGTCAAGGGCGATGTGCTGCTCTTCGACGACAACGGTCAGCACCCTGGCCTCGATGCCGCAGAGGTACTCGCACGCGCAGGCGCCAAGATCGAATTCGTCACGCCGGAGCGGGTGTTGGCTCCCGATGTCGGCGGCGTCAACTACCCCGGTTACTTCAAGGTGTTCGCCGAGCACGACGTGCGCGTCACGCTCAACGAGCGGCTGACCGCGGTGCGCCGCAAGGACGGCCGGCTGGAAGCCGACCTGTACAACGAATACGCACACGTCACTCGGCAACGCATCGTCGATCAGGTCGTCGTCGAACACGGCACGCTGCCGTCGGACGAGCTGTACTTCTCGTTGGTGCCAGACTCGTCGAATCTCGGTGAGGTGGACCAGCAAGCGCTGCTCGATCTACGCCCGCAAGAGGTGCGACGCAATCCGGATGGTCGCTATCAGCTGTTCCGGATCGGAGATGCGGTCGCCAGCAGGAATATTCACGCCGCGGTGTTTGACGCCTACCGGTTGTGTCTCGCGCTGTGAAGCTCTAGCAACCACACATCTATCAGTTCCCATTCCCTACGACGCAGTGAGGATTTTTCATGCCACAACAGGTTCAGGGCGTCATCGCCCGCAGCAAGGGCGCGCCCGTCGAGCTCGTCGACATCACCATTCCGGATCCCGGCCCGAACGATGTGGTCGTGCGCATCCAGGCGTGCGGGGTATGCCACACAGATCTGACTTACCGCGACGGCGGTATCAACGACGAATTCCCGTTCCTGCTCGGTCATGAGGCGGCCGGCATCGTCGAGTCGGCCGGAAGCGCGGTCACGCACGTCCAGGTCGGCGACTTCGTCGTACTGAACTGGCGAGCGGTGTGCGGCAACTGCCGGGCGTGCCGCCGAGGCCGGCCATGGTATTGCTTCGACACCTTCAATGCCAGCCAGCCGATGACGCTGACCGACGGCACCGAGTTGACACCAGCGCTCGGCATTGGCGCGTTCGCCGAGAAAACGCTTGTGCACGAAGGACAGTGCACGAAGGTGGATCCGAATGCCGACCCCGCCGTCGTCGGGTTGCTCGGCTGCGGTGTGATGGCCGGCCTGGGCGCGGCGATGAACACCGGCAACGTCTCGCGCGGAGACTCCGTCGCAGTGATCGGCTGCGGCGGGGTGGGCGACGCGGCGATCGCCGGAGCACGGCTGGCTGGCGCGTCCCCGATCATCGCGATCGACCGCGACCCCAAGAAGTTGCAGTGGGCAACAGAATTGGGCGCCACCCACACAATCGATGCCTCGCAGGCGGACGCCGTCGAGGCAGTGCAGGAGCTGACCGACGGGTTCGGTGCCGACGTGGTCGTCGACGCGGTGGGCCGCCCGGAAACCTGGAAGCAGGCGTTCTACGCCCGCGACCTGGCCGGCACTGTTGTGCTGGTAGGTGTTCCAACGCCGGACATGACGCTGGAGATGCCGCTCATCGACTTCTTCTCGCGTGGCGGCGCGCTGAAGTCGTCTTGGTACGGCGACTGCCTGCCCGAGCGTGACTTCCCGGCGCTCGTCGATCTGTATGAGCAGGGCCGCCTGCCGCTGGACAAGTTCG
>DASRJA010000712.1:0-7703 GCA_035649695.1 Mycobacterium sp.
CACCCGGGACAGGCCGTCCCACCACTCCCGTAGACGGTCGCCCGGCGCGAGAACTTTGTCCGTCACGCTCATGCCCGTGCCTTCCCGAGGCTCTCCCCGAGTATCCCGGTCGGGCGGAACAACAGCACCAGAACGAGCAGCACGAACGCCACCACGTCGCGCCATTGGGTGCCGAACACCGCCTGCCCGTAGTTCTCCATGATGCCCAGCAGCAGCCCACCGAGCAGGGCGCCGCGCAGATTGCCGATGCCGCCGAGCACCGCAGCGGAGAATGCCTTGATACCCAACAAGAATCCGCCCGAATAGATGATGCCCTGCGGCACCTTCAGGGTGTAGAGCAGCGCCGCGGCGCCGGCGAGCAGCCCGCCGATGAGAAACGTCGTCATGATGATGCGTTCGCGCGACACCCCCATCAGCGTCGCGGTGGTCGAATCCTGCGCAACCGCCCGGATGCCGCGGCCGAACTTTGTCCGGTTGATCGCGTAATCCGTAAGCAACGCTAAGATTAGCGCCGCCACGAGGATGACGATGGTGACGTTGGAGACCGTCGCACCGAAGATGGTGAACTGCGTCTTGGGCTGCACCAGGATGATCGGTTGTTGGGCGTTGCTGCCGCCATAGCCCTTGATGATGTGCGGCAGGATGAAGTGCACGAACTCCTGCATCACGAACGAGGCACCGATCGCGGTGATCAGGAATGTCAGCGAGCGGGCGTTGCGTCTTCGCAGCGGCCGGTATGCGACGAACTCCAGCCCGACCGCCGCCGAACCAGACACCAGCATCGCGAACAGCATCGCGATGCCCAGGTACAGCACCGTCAGCGCGATGCCCTTGTTATACGCGTTGCCACTCGGTGTGAAGCCCATGATGACGTCGAGCGCGAAGTAGGCGCCGAACATGCCCAGCATGAAGATCTCGGAGTGGGCGAAGTTGATCAGCCGCAGCACACCGAACACCAGCGTGTAGCCGACGGCCACCAGCGCGTAGATCGCTCCCCACGAGAGGCCGTCGATCGTCAACTGCCAGAAGCCGATTCGCAGGCCCTCGAGGTTGAAGTTGATGTTGGCGGCCAGGCAGGCGTACTGGTCGACGCACTCGTGGATCATCCGGTGAGCGGCTCCTTGCGATTGTGCTTTTGCAAAGACGTGTCTTTAGCGAAAACGCGTCCGAGCCTTTCGGTCTCGGACGCGCCTCGCTTCAGCGGTTACTGAACCTTGAAGATCCAGATCAGGTTGGTGGTGAGCTCACCGGTGGGGGTCCACTGGTACTTACGCGCCACACCCTGACCGTCGTAGTTCTTCACGAAGTCAAGCAACGCGGGCCGGGTGATGGCGCCCGAATCGATGCCCTTGACCAGGATGGTGCCCAGGTCATATCCCTCTGCGCTGTAGGTGCCCGCATCGGTGTTGAACTTCTTCTTGTACTCATCGGCGAACGTCCCGGTGGCCGGACCGCACGGGCAGGACAAGATCGCGTCCTTAGATGCTTCACCGGCCTGGCTGACGAACTGCGGATCCTTCGTGCCGTCGGCGGACACGAACGTTGCCGTCACGCCACCGTCCTTGAGCTGCTGGACGAGCGGCGCGGCTTCGGCGTAGTACCCGCCGAAGAAGACGGCGTCCGGGCTGGCGCCCTTGACCTGGGTCACCGCAGCGGAGAAGTCCTTGTCACCCTTCTTCACCGAGATGTTGCACCCCGAATCGGCCACCGGGCCCAGCGTCGTGCGCACCGCAGAGGCGAGGCCAAGCCCGTAGTCGGTGCTGTCGTCGATCACGCAGATCTTCTTGTAGCCCAGGGTGTTCTTCATGTAGTTGGCGACCGCCGGGCCCTGAACGGCATCGTTGGCCAGGCCGCGGAAGAACGTCTTCCAGCCGTTCTCGCTGAGTGTGGGGTTCGTCGCCGACGCGGTGGTGGCGACAAGACCGGCCTGATCGAATACGGTGCCGGTGGCCTTGGTCTCGCCGGAGAACGCCGGGCCGACGAGGCCGATCGTGTACTGATCGTCGACGATCTGCGGGGCGATCGCGGTGGCCTTCTGCGGATCACCCTCGGTGTCGAACGGCTTCAGCTGCACCTGGCAGCCCTGGTTGGCGGCGTTGTGCTTGTCGATGGCCATTTGGACGCCGTTTTTGATGTTGATGCCAAGCGCGGCGTCGGGCCCGTTGAGCGCGCCCGCCATCGCGATCGACACCGGCGGGCAGGTGGCCTTGCCGTCCCCGGCGGGATCGGCGGCAGCGGCACTCTGGTCGGCCTTGATCTCCTTGCCCTGCTCGTCGATCTGCACCTGCTCGACGATCTTCAGATCGGTCGGCGCCGTGCCCCCTTCTTCCGGCTTGGACTGGTTGCAGCCGGCAATGCCGAGCACAACCAAACCCGCACTACCGAGAGCAAATACATTCCGTGCCACGCGACCGCGCACGCTTCACCTCCGGGTCAATGTTTTCATCGGCATCGACGCACCAGCCCAGGTTGAGTGGGGCGGCGATGCTTCGGGACGACCATAGCCAACGCATCGCCGTGTCGCGTGATGTTGGAAAACGCGCACCGCCGACCGGCTGCTAAATCGTTACCAACGGCGCGTCGGAAACGCAGTATTTACGCTTTTTCCGGCGCATCGAGGGTTTCCAGCACCACCTCGGCGACTCGTTTCATCGTGGTCCGGCGGTCCATCGCTGCGCGCTGAATCCACTTGAACGCCTCGGGCTCGCTCATCCCCTGCTTGGTCTGCAGCAAACCCTTGGCGCGCTCGACCAACTTGCGCGTCTCCAATCGGTCCGACAGTGTCGCGACTTCGTTTTCCAGGGCGGCGATCTCGCTGAACCGGCTCACCGCCACCTCGATCGCGGGGATGAGGTCGGTGATGTTGAACGGCTTGACGAGATACGCCATCGCGCCCGCGTCACGGGCGCGCTCCACCAGGTCGCGCTGGCTGAACGCGGTCAGGATGACGATCGGCGCGATCCGCTTGCCGGCAATTTCCGACGCGGCGTCGATGCCATCGCGACGCGGCATCTTGACGTCCATGATCACCAGATCCGGTCGTAGGCTCTCGGCCAGATCGACCGCCTCCTGCCCATCGCCGGCCTCGCCGACGATCTCGTAACCTTCTTCGCGCAGCATCTCGGCCAAGTCCAGCCGGATGAGCGCCTCGTCTTCGGCGACGAGAACACGGCGCGGCTTGTCGGCGTCGGTCGGTGACCCGGTCATGGGTCACATTGTGGCGGTCGCACGCCCGATCAGCGACCGCGGGGCATCCTCTATGGTGGGAAGCCGCGAGAAACACCACGCCCTCGTATCCCAATTGGCAGAGGAACTGGATTCAAAACCCAGACAGTGTGAGTTCGAGTCTCACCGAGGGCACAAGCGATTGAGCCGAGCGACACGGGAGCTCGCTCACGCGTCCGAGGCGATTGAGCTTGCTGACGAGCTGGTTCGCAGAACCAGCGAGGAACACAAGCGAGCGGGTTCGAAGAGCGCGCGACGAACACCAACGTCATTGCAGGAATCGCGCAACATTCGCGATATTCGCGGGCGGCAGCGCCTGCGCTGCGCGAGCCTGCCGGAACCCCACCAGGCCTCCCAGCGTGGTTATCACCAATATGCCCGCTGTACCCGGCACGGCCACGGCCGCAATTTCGCCTACCGTCGCGGCTCTTAGGTAGTCGGCGTACCCGGCGCGGAATGTTGCCGGTATCCCTTTGGGGCCGAACTCACCAACTGGCGCCGGACGGTCGGTTCGCGGGGACGGGGTCAGCGAGGGCGGGTGCACCTCCGGCGGCGGCGGGGTCACCACCGGACCGATGACGGGTGCGGGCGGCACCATCGGCGAAAGGATCACCGGCGGAACGACGATCGGCGGAACGACCACCGGCGCCGCGGGAGCCGGGGCCGCGGGAGCCGGACCCGCGGGAGCCGGACCCGCGGGTGCCGGAGCCGCGGGTGCCGGGGCGGCGGGAGCCGGGGCGGCGGGAGCCGGCGCAGCGGGCCCCGCCCGGATTACGATTTCGCGCGAACCTGGCGCGGTCGGCACCGGCGGCAGGTTCGACGGCCTGTTCGTGCCGCCGCTGCGGGGGACGCCGCCGCCACCTCCAGTCGCACCTGGAAGACCGCGCTTTGGTACTTCGGTACCAGGTATCCCGTTGATGCGGACCTCGGGCACGTTGCTACCAACCCCGGGAACGCCACGGCGATCGTTGTCGTGGTCGCACTTCTTATCGTTGTGGCAGAAGATATCGAAGATGTCGAGGTCGATGCCAAGCAGGTCGGCCGATGCCACCGCACCACCAGCGATACCGGGACCCGCGACCATCGCTCCGCAGGTCACCAGGCAGCTGATCGCCGCTGTGCGCATCCACGACAGTCTCATCTCAATGGCATTCTTGCACGCCCGCAGAGTTTGCTCACACCGGAACAGGTGCTTCTTCCTGTCCGCGGCTGCGTCGATCCCATTCGGCCAGCACCTCGGGATCGGTCGGCTTGCTGAGCAGGCTTCCCGCCACGAACACCAGCAGGCCCGACGCGAGCCCGACGTAGATCGGCTCGTTGGCGTAGATGTCGCCCACGAAGAACATCGTGGCCAGGGTGGCGACGGTGCCGACGGCCATCGCCGCCACCGCCCCGACATTGGTGCCGCGCCGCCAGACCAGACCGCCCAGGATCGGCACCAGCAGGCCGCCGACCAGGATGTCGTAGGCCACGGTCAGCGCGGCGACCACATCCTGCAAGACGCACGCGATGACCACCATGACGACACCGAATCCGAAGACATAGAGCCGGTTGTTGCGGATGTGGTCGTGCTCGCTACCCGCCTCGATGTCTTGGTGACGCAGCCGGGCGACGATGTCCTGACTGAACACGGTCGCGGTGGCGATTAGCGCGCCGCTCGACGTCGACATCACCGCGGCGAGCGCAGCAGCCAGCACGAGGCCAGCCAGCACAGGTGGCAGCTGCTGCTCGACGAACTGCGCAAAGGCGTCGTCTCGGGACTCCAGCGCGGGTAGCAGTACCTTGGCCGCCATCCCGATCACCGCACCGGCCACCGCGTAGGCCAGGCAGTACACACCGGACGCCGCGCCGGCCCAGCGGGCCACTCCCGGACTGCGCGCGGTGAACACGCGCTGCCAGATGTCCTGGCCGATCAGCAGGCCGAACGTGTAGATGACGAAGTAGGTCAGGATCGTCTCGCCGCCGATCGCGGTGAACGACGTGGCGTCAGCTGGAAGCTTCTCGGCCAGACCGGAAACGCCACCGGTCTTGTACAGCGCGATCGGCAGCAGGATGAAGAAGATGCCGATGGTTTTGACGAGGAACTGCACGAAATCGGTGAGCGTGATCGACCACATGCCCCCCAGCGTGGAGTAGATGATTACCACGCCGCCGCCGAGGATGATCGCCGGCACCTTGCCGATGTCGAACAGCGCGCCGAAGATCGTCGAATAGGCAATCGTCGAAGTGACCGACAGCATCAGCGTGTAGCCCCACATCACCACGCCCGACAGCACGGAAGAGCCAGGGCCGTAACGCAATTCGAGCATCTGGCTGACGGTGTAGACGCGGAGCCGCTGGATCCGGCCCGCGAACAGCAGGCTCAGCAGCAGGATGCCCGCGCCGATCGCGAACACCAGCCACATGCCCGAGATGCCGAATTTATAGCCAAGGCCGACCCCGCCGATTGTCGAGGCGCCACCGAGCACGATTGCGGCCATGGTGCCTGAATACAGCATCGGGCCGAGTCGGCGGCCAGCCACCAGAAAGTCGGATTGCGTTGTGGCTCTGCGCTTTCCCCAGAAGCCAAACGCGATCATTCCAAACAGATAGATGGCGACAATCGCTATGTCCATGAGTCTGGTGTCCTTTCAGCGGATGTCGAAATGGATGAGGGTCGGGCCGTCGGCGCCGAGAGCGTCGCCGACCAGTTCGGTTAGTTCGGCCGTCGAGGTGGTACGCACCCCGCGCGCGCCCATAGCGACCGCCAGGGCGGCCAGATCCGGGGTGCGTAGTTCGACCCCGATCGGTGGGATGCCGCGTGCGGCTTCCTGTTCTTTGATCTCCTGATAGCCGCCGTTGTCTACGACGATCACCGGTACCGGAAGCCGTTGCTCCACAAGCGTTATCAGCTCCTGAACGGAGAACATCAGTGCGCCGTCACCGAGCAGCACGGCTACCGGGGTCCCAGGCCGGCCGATTGCGGCGCCGAGTCCGGCGGGCAGCCCGTAACCCAGGGTGGCGTAGCCGGGTGAGTAGCAGAACCGGCGCGGTGCGGGCATGTCGAAGAAATGCACCGAGCCGAAATAGGTGACCTGCGAACTGTCCCCGGTGAGCACGCCGTCGGCGGGCAGCGCCGCGCGGACCGCGGCGTTGATCTCGGCGTAGGCCCCCGCGTCGACCATCGCCTCCTGGACGCATGCTGCCCGCAGCGTCGCGGCCCGCTCAGGCGAGGCCTGCGAGACAGCGGGCAGCGTGGCGCGAAGTGCGGCAACGGTGGCGGCGGCGTCGCCCAGCAGAGAATGGTCGGCCGGGCAGTTCTTGTTCAGTTGGGCAGCATCGATGTCGCAGCGGATCACGTTCCGGCCGCGAATCTGGCCGTCCCACAAGTCGGAGTCGCCAAGCTCGGTGCCCACCACCAGCAGCGCGTCGCTGTCGGCGGCGGCCTTCTGCACGGCGCGCAGCCGGATCGACGCCCCGACCGACAGCGGATGCGCCTCGTCGACGACGCCCTTGCCGTTGACGGTGGTGGCGACGGGCGCGCCGAGCGCCTCCGCGAGTGCCGTCAGCTCGCTCTGAGCGTCGACGGCGCCGCCGCCGGCAATGATCATCGGCTGGCCGGCGGCCGACAGCACCTCGGCCGCCCGTCGTATCGCGTCCGGATCGGCTTGGGGAGGAGCGGCTTTCGAGGCGATCCGTGGTTGGCCCGACCATTGCTGCTCGAGCACGTCGAAGGGAACCTCGATGTGAACGGGCCGAGGACGGCCGCCAATGAAGCTGCCGAACGCCTCGGTCACCGCGGCGGCCGCCTCGTCGGCGCTGTGCACCCGTCGGCTCCAGCGCACCAGCTGATCCATTGCGCCCAAGGGGTTCTTGGCCTCGTGCAGCTGGCCGAGGTCACGGTCCTCGGCGCCGGTGGGCAGGCCCGACGACAGCACCAGCATCGGCTGTGATTCCGCGTAGGCCGTCGACGCCGCAGTCATTACGTTGGTCAGCCCTGGGCCGCTGGTGGTCACCACGACACCCGGCCGTCCGGTGACTCGTGCATACGCCTCGGCGGCGTAACCGGCACCCTGCTCGTGGCGCGGGGTGACCGCCCGGATCCCGGTCGTCGGCAGGTGGCGATAAATCTCCAGGTTGTGTGTGCCCGGGATGCCGAAGATGGTGTCGACGCCATGTGCGGCAAGGGTTTCCACGACGGCCGCACCGCCGTTGCGATGCTCGGTCATGACTTCGCCAGCACGGAGATCAGCTCGTACGCCACGTGCGCGGCGGCGATGCCGGTGATCTCGGCGTGGTCGTACGCCGGGGCGACCTCCACGATGTCCGCGCCGACGACGTTGACGCCCACCAGGTTTCGCAAGCAGTGCAACAACTCGCGGCTGGTCATCCCGCCGGCTTCGGGGGTACCGGTGCCGGGGGCGTGTGCCGGGTCGAGCACGTCGATGTCGACGGAGACGTAGACCGGGGCGTCGCCGATACGGGCCAGCATCCGCTCG
>DASRJA010000713.1:0-3247 GCA_035649695.1 Mycobacterium sp.
AGTGTGGTAAGTGCGGTGCGGATCACGGGGGTACCTTCGTTCGTTCGGGTTGCCTTTCCGGCGATTTGGAATGACGGTATGGGCCCGGGACTGGTTGCAGAATGGTGCCCAAACCCCCTTCTGATCGCCCTCGTGCGGGTACTGCGCGGCAGATCCGTTTAGGGGTTTAGGGGTTAGCAACCGTTACGGATAACCCTCGTTGAGTGCACACTCGACGAACGTCTAGGCCGGCTGGCCGTAAACCGCGACGACGACCGTGCGGTCCAGGCTGTTCACCGACCACACACCCATCTTCGAGTTGGCGCAGTTCGACATGATCGCCATGTAGTCCGGCCGGTAGTACCACTGGTTCAGGATCTCGATGCCGCTGATCGCGAGTGCGGGGTTGATGGCGACGGTTTCGGCGACAGCACCCTTGAACCCGGCGGCGTCGGCGCGACTCTGTGGCGTCGACCCGTCGGATCCGATGTCGCCGTCGAGCGCACGGTTGTTCAGCACGTCGTTCGCGTGCCACTCCGCAGCCAGCTGCAACTGCGGACTGATCGTCACGTTGTTGGTACAGCCTGCTTGATGCTGGATGGTGTAGACGTTGGCGACGACGCCGTCGTTGAGCCGCTTGTTGTCGGCGTTGGCGGCGGGCATACCCGCAACCGCCGCGCCGATCACCGCGACAACCGGTAGCACGCGGCACGCCACAACCTTCACGCTGGGGAGATTACGCGACCTCGCCGGGCACCGGCTCGTCAGCGGCAAGATTCTCCAGCGCGGCCTCGGAAACCAGTTCCGGCGCCGGCTGGCGGTCGCGACGATCCCACCAGACGTCGGGCTGCCGCATGACCCAACCATTGAGCGCTTCCAGTTCCGCGGCCAGTGAGATCAGCAGCGGCTCGCTGTTGGCCGGGCCCATCAGCTGAACGCCGATCGGCAGCCCGCCGTAGGTGAACCCGGCGGGCACGTTGATCGACGGCCATCCGAGTAGGTTCCAAGGCCAGGTCACCGGGCATGCGCGGATCATGGCGCGGTCGGTCGACAGCCCGCCGCGGTGATCGAAGTCGGTCACCCTGGGCGGCGGCAACGCGGTCGTCGGCGCCAGGACAACGTCGAAAAGATTGAACGTCCACCCGATCCGTCGCTGCGATTGCGCTTCACGGGCGCGGGCCTTGCGCAACGTGTTCTGCGACAGCAGCCACCCGGTCCGCGTATTAGCCAGCGTCCGCTTGTCCAGGTTTACGTTCGGGCCGAGGCGATCCACCCAATCGAGCAACCCGGACGTCGACCGGGACAGGAAGTTCCACGACATCCGCAGGTTGTAGTCGGGGTCGGCCCGCACGACGGTGTGCCCGAGCTCCTCGAGCTGACCCGCAACGGTCTCCATCGCCGCCCGGATCTCCGGATGCAGCTTGGCCTTGAAGACTGCGTACGGGAACTTCGTCGACATCGCGATCTTCAGCGGGCCGGGAGCCTGCGCGACGAAATCCGACACCCGCACCGGCGGCGGCTGATGCAGGTCACCGGGCACGTTGCCCGATGCCGCGTCCAGCACCAGCGCCGCATCCGTCACCGTTCGGGCCAACACCCCGTTGACGGTGATGCCGTTGAACGCCTCGGGCAGCGGCCAGGTGGAGATCCGTCCGCGCTGCGGTTTGATGCCGACCAGATGCGTCCACGCCGCGGGAATTCGCACACTGCCCGCGCCGTCCGAGCCGATGGCCGCCGCGACCAGGCCAGCCGCCACGGCCGCGGCGCTGCCACCCGACGAACCACCAGGCGTGTGTTCGCTCGACCACGGGTTGCGGGTGTGCCCGAACGCCGGGCCGCTGGTAAACGGCCACTGACCCAACTCGCAGGTGTTGGTCTTGCCGACGATGACCGCCCCCGCGTCGCGCAGTCGACGGACCACTTCGGAGTCCTGCTGCGCCTCCCGGATGTGGCCGTCGGCACCGAACCGGGTGGGCACGCCGGCGACGTCGACGTCGTCTTTGACGGCGATCGGTATTCCTAGCAACGGAAGGTCTTTGCCCGCCGCACGTTTGCGGTCGGCCGCCGCCGCGTCGGCGAGCGCGCGCTCTCGCAATACGACGCGGAACGCGTTGAGCGTCGGCTGGCTCGCATCGATGGCATCGAGTGATCGCCGTACCAGTTGATCCGACGTCACGGTGCCGGCTGCGAGCTGATAAAGCTGGTTGGTGATAGTAGGAAATCGGGCGTGGTGTCCGGAAAACTCGACCATCGGTTACGAGAATATCGGCGCTGCATCCCAGCAACTGTCAGATCACGGTGAGAGACTTTCTTAATGCGGCTGTATCGGGACCGGGCGGTGGTGCTGCGCCAGCACAAGCTCGGCGAGGCCGACCGGATCGTCACCCTGCTCACCCGCGACCACGGGTTGGTGCGCGCGGTGGCCAAGGGGGTGCGACGCACACGCAGCAAGTTCGGTGCGCGGCTGGAGCCGTTCGCGCACATCGACGTTCAGCTGCATCCTGGCCGGAACCTCGACATCGTCACCCAGGTGCAGGCCATCGACGCGTTCGCCACCGACATCGTCAGCGACTACGGCCGCTATACCAGTGCATGCGCCGTGTTGGAGACCGCGGAGCGGCTGGCAGGGGAGGAGCGGGCCCCGGTGCCCGCGCTGCATCGGCTCACGGTGGCCGCGTTGCGGGCGGTGGCCGATGGCAGCCGTCCCCGCGAGCTCGTGCTGGACGCTTATTTGTTGCGCGCCATGGGAATCGCGGGCTGGGCGCCGGCGCTGACCGAATGCGCCCGCTGCGCCGCGCCGGGTCCGCACCGGGCGTTCCACGTCGCGGCCGGAGGAAGTGTGTGCGTGCACTGCCGCCCGTCCGGGTCGGCGACCCCGCCGCAGGGGGTGCTGGACCTGATGGCCGCGCTCAACGACGGCGACTGGGAGCACGCGCAGGAGTCGCCGCCGTCGTATCGCAGCCAGGCCAGCGGGCTGGTGGCCGCGCATCTGCAGTGGCATCTGGAACGTCAGCTGCGAACATTGCCGCTGGTCGAGCGGGCCTACCGGGTCGATCGCACGGTCGCTGAGCAGCGTGTGTCGGTGTTCGGGCAGGATGTGCACCGTGGTGATGAAACGGGCGGCCAAGACCACCTACCCACAGCTGCCTCCGGCGCCTGACGACTATCCGACGTTTCCCGATACGTCGACGTGGCCGGTGGTGTTCCCGGACCTGCCGCGGCGGACCAACGGCAGGTTCGCCCGCCCCCCGCAGCACACCTCGAAGGC
>DASRJA010000714.1:0-6643 GCA_035649695.1 Mycobacterium sp.
CGACGAGCGGTACGCGAGGGCCAGCGAGTACATGGACGTGGTGACCAAGTTGTGGGAGTCGTGGGAGCCCGACGCGGTCGAACGCAACACCACCACAGGCACATTCGCGAACTTCAAGAAGGTCCACACCATCGACTTCGATGGCAAGTACTACAAGGTGCGTGGCCCGCTGAACACCGCGCCGTCACCGCAGTACCGTCCGACCATCGCGCAGGCCGGCGCGTCCCCACCCGGACGTGAGCTGGCAGCGCGGCACGCCGACACGATCGTCGCGCCCGCCAACGGCATCGAGTCGATGCGGTCCTATCGCGAGGACATCCATGCCCGCATGAAGGCCCATGGCCGCGACCCGTCGGAATGCAAGCTGTTGTTCCTGGTGTCCCCGATCGTGGCCGACACCCACGACGAGGCACAGGCCAAGGCGCAGCGGTGGTTCACCGATCCGCTCTACATCGAGTACATGCTGGCCGAGATCTCGTCGATCACCGAGATCGACTTCGCCCAGTTCGATCTCGACGAGCCCCTGCCTGAGTTGTCGACGAACGGCGAGCGGGGCGCCCTGCAGAGCTTCGTTTCCCGCGGCAAGGACAAGACACTTCGCGAGTTGGTCACCAACACCGGAGTCATCGGGGGCAACCTACAGTTCTGCGGTACACCTGCCGAAGTGGCCGACGAGATGGGTGAGGTGATGAAACAGGTTGGCGGCGATGGCTTCTTGATCACCAGCCCCGTCATGCGGCTCAACCGCCGCTACGTCACCGAGATCACCGACGGCCTCGTTCCCGAGTTGCAGCGACGCGGTCTGGTTCGCAAGGAGTACACGACCACGATGCTGCGCGACCACCTGCGCGAGTTCTGACATGGCTGTGTGACGCGCGTCACGTCCTGTCACATCTCAGCGATCAGCGGTGTCTTCAGGGCATGACTGATCACAACACCACCAAGGTCGTCGTCATCGGAGGCGGCTACTCCGGGACGATGGCGGCCAACCATCTCCGCATGCGGGGCGACGTCGACATCACCCTGGTCAACCCGCGGCCGAAGTTCGTCGAGCGGATCCGGCTGCATCAGTTCGTGGCCGGCAACTACGACGCGACGGTCGACTACGGCACGCTGCTTGGCGAGGGCATCAAGCTGGTCGTCGACGCCGCGACGCGCATCGACACCGCCTTCCGCACCGTGGAGCTGGCGTCGGGCCGTGCCCTGGACTATGACTACGTCATCTACGCGGTCGGCAGCACCGCAGTGGCACCGGCTTCGGTGCCCGGCGCCGCCGAATTCGCCCATCCCGTTGGGGAACTGGAGTACGCGCACTGGCTGCGGGACAGCCTCGACGAGCTCCATCCCGACGCTCCGGTGACCGTCGTCGGCGCCGGGTTGACCGGCACCGAGACCGCCGCTGAGTTGGCCGAAGCGGGCCGCCGGGTAACGCTGGTGTGTGGCGGGGCGCTCGTTCCGTCGCTGAGTGCAGCGGGCCGCCGGTCCGTGGCCAAGTGGCTGGCCAAGCACGGCGTCGCCGTGCTGGAGAATGACGTCGTGACCGAGGTGCGCGCGGATGCGGTGGTGTTCGCCGATGGTGCGGTGCGGCCGAGCGCGCTCACGATTTGGACGGCCGGATTCGGTGTGCCCGACCTAGCCGTTCAGAGCGGTTTGCGCACCGACGGGATCGGCCGGCTGCTCACCGACGAGACGCTGACCAGCGTCGACGACGATCGCATCGTGGCGAGCGGGGACGCCGCCGCGCCGTCGGGTGTGCCGCTGCGAATGAGCTGCCAGGCCGCGGTTCCGCTCGGGGCGCAGGCAGCCAACACCGTGCTCAGCCGCATCGCGGGCACCGCGCCGAACACGGTGGACATCGCGTTCGTGGGCTCCAACGTCAGCCTTGGCCGGCGCGCCGCCACCATCCAGTGGGCCCACAAGGACGACACCCCGACGAAGTTCTACACCGGCGGCCGGCTTGGCGGAGCCATCAAGGAAGCGGTCTGCAAGGGCACCCTGTGGGGTATCCGCCGCGAGGCCAGCAAGCCCGGCTCGGTGTTCTGGTTCAAGGGCGGCAAGCGTCCGTCGCAGCCGGCGCTCGAGATGGTCGCGGAATCGTGACGGTTACCGACGAACACGCCGAGCGGTTCACCCACCTAAGGCCGCTGCTGTTCACGATCGTCTACGAAATCCTTGGTTCCGCAACGGAATCCGACGACGTGCTGCAGGACAGCTATCTGCGGTGGGCCGACGTCGACCTCGCGACGGTACGCGACACCAAGTCGTATCTCGCGCAACTGGTGACCCGCCAAGCGCTCAACGCGCTTCGGGCGGGCGCCAGGCGTCGCGAGGACTACATCGGGCCGTGGCTGCCCGAGCCGCTGTTGCTCGACGACCGCGACGCCTCCGCCGATGTGGTGCTGGCGGAGTCGGTGTCGATGGCGATGCTCGTGCTGCTTGAAACGCTCACTCCCGACGAACGGGCGGTGTTCGTGCTGCGTGAGGTGTTCGGCTTCGATTACGACGAAATCGCCGGGGCGGTAGGCAAATCCGCGACGACGGTGCGTCAAGTGGCGCACCGCGCCAGGGAGCATGTTCATGCGCGGCGCAAGCGATTCGAGCCCGTAGACACCGACACCACAACGAAGCTCACCGAGCAATTCATGACTGCGGCAGCGACCGGAGACATGGAAGGGCTGCTGGCGATGCTGGCGCCCAATGCGACGTGGACGGCCGACAGCGGCGGCAAGGCGACCGCGGCCCGCCGGCCGATCGTGGGTGCGGAGAAGGTCGCCAGGGCGATCATGGGACTGTTCCGCTATGGGCAGCGCATGCCGGACATGCGGTTCGAGATGGTGAACTGCAACAACGCCCCTGCGGTCGTGGTCTACACCGGAGACCACTTGGAAGGCGTCTTCCTGGTCGAGATCATCGACGGCAAGATCACGCAGTTCTACGCGATGCGCAACCCGGACAAATTGACGGCGATCGCCGTCCCGCGGGAGATCAGCCGCTAGCGCTCTGTCACGCTTGGTCGGTGCGGATCGAGCGGCTCGGCGATTTGGGGAGCGCCCCTGCGGTGCTGCGGGCCGTCGCCTACGCCGGCGCCAGGCTCGGGTTGCCTCCGCCCGCCGCGCTGATCGGTGAGTGGTTCGACTCGGGGGCGGTCATCGCCCCGTCACTGAAGGCCGTCGCCGTCGAGGACGTCTTCGCCGTGCCCGCGGGGGAATCGGGTGACGCTGTCGGCGGAGGATGGTTCGGCTACCTGTCGTACCCGGACGCGGGCGTCGACGGTCGCGGTCCACGGATCCCGGAGGCGGCCGGCGGCTGGTCCGACCACGTGCTGCGTCAGGACCGCGACGGGCAGTGGTGGTATGAAAGTCTCTCCGGTGCACCACTTTCCGCGTGGGTGACCGAGGCGTTGCGTTCGCGAGTTCCTGCCCGCGAGCACGGCATCGCGTGGGGCGACGCCGACCGAGATGCGCACCGCCGCGGTGTGCTCGAGTGTCTGGAGGCGATCGCGGCGGGTGAGATCTACCAGGCGTGTGTGTGCACGCAGTTCAAGGGGCGCCTCGACGGAGCGCCGATCGACTTCTTCGTCGAGGCGGTGGAGCGCACCACGCCGGCGCGGGCGGCCTATGTGGCCGGTTCGTGGGGCGCGGTGGCGTCGCTGTCGCCGGAACTCTTCCTGCAGCGCTCTGGGGAGACAGTGACCTCGAGCCCGATCAAGGGCACGCTGCCGCGGCACGCGGATCCGTTGGCGTTGCGGGCGTCGGTCAAGGATGTCGCGGAGAACATCATGATCGTCGACCTGGTCCGCAACGACTTAGGTCGCGTTGCGTTGACGGGGACGGTGACAGTGCCGGAGCTGCTGGTGGTGCGACCGGCGCCGGGGGTGTGGCATTTGGTGTCGACTGTGTCGGCGCGCGTCGGGGTCGGCGTGCCGATGGGATCGGTCTTGGATGCGACGTTCCCGCCTGCGTCGGTGACCGGCACGCCGAAGCTGCGGGCCCGTCAGCTGTTGCGCGGCTGGGAGCCGCACCGCCGCGGAGTATATTGCGGCACAGTCGGTTTGGCGTCCCCAGTCGCGGGTTGTGAACTGAACGTCGCGATCCGGACGGTGGAGTTCGACGCGTCAGGGAACGCGGTCCTCGGCGTCGGCGGAGGCATCACCGCCGACTCAGATCCCGACCGCGAATGGGACGAGTGCCTGCACAAGGCCGCCCCGTTCATTGATATAGCCGACAGCGCTCAACGAGTATCTCGGCCAACCGTTTCGGCTCGCTGACCATCAGGTCGTGGCACGTGTCCATCTCGATGATGGTCTGTACCCCGCCGATCGCCGCGATGCTCCTGCGCTGCGACTTCTGTGAAAGCGCGCGGTCACGCGTTGTCAGGATCCAAGTGCGTGGCACGTCGTCGGGCATATCGCGCCGGGATACGTTCTCGGCCAGGATGCCTGGGGGTTCGAGGTAGAGCTTGCCCACCATGAATCGGCGTTGGGCGCGGGTCATTCCGTTGAAGAAGCCGAACCGAGCCATCGCGCGGGGTGTCGGGGTCAATTTGCCGCTCGACGCGGCCCGTCGGGCGATCCGCTTGAACAGCCCAGTGAGCGTGTCCGCTAGGGCCTTGCCTTCAGGAGGCACGAATGCGGTCGCGAGGATCATCTCGCGCACCCTGGACGATCCGACCTTGGTGAGAACGCCGGGCACAGTCAGCCCAGCCATCGAGTGCCCGGCAAGCACGATATCGCCTAGACCGGCCTCCTCGATGTCGGCGACGACGGACTCCACGAAGTCCGCAATGGTGAGTGTGTAGAGGTCGCCGGGCTTTCCGCGGCGGCCCGGTAGGTCGACCGCGAGCACGGTCAGTTCTGGTGCCTGCCGGTGGAGTTCGTCGATCGTCGGCTCCCAACAATCGGCTGCGTGCCCGCCGCCGTGAACGAGAACCAAGGCCGGCAGCGCCATGGCCGGACCCCCTTATTGCCGTGAGCGCAGAACCGCATCGTAGAGCTCACGTCGCGACGGCGCGCCGGGATTCGCCTCCACCACCTGTGTGCACGCGTCCTTCACGCGGACACCGTCGTCGACCAAGGCGTTCACTTCATCGATCAGCGTCGCGAGATCAGCCTTTGGCGTCGCCCCTGCCAGCACGACGGTGATCTCGCCGAGCACTTTGTCGTTCGCCCACTCCGCGAGCTCGCCGAGCGTGCCCCGAACGATCTCCTCGTGCGTCTTGGTCAGCTCGCGGCAGACCACCGCCTTGCGGTCCGCACCGAGCACGTCGACCGCGTCCTTGAGGGTGTCCGCCAGCCGTCGCGGTGATTCGAAGAACACGCAGGTGCGCCGTTCGGCGGCCAGCGTCTTGAGCCAGGCCAGGCGCGCCGAGTGCTTGCGCGGCGCGAACCCCTCGAAGCAGAACCGCTCCGACGGCAGCCCAGCCACCGCCAGCGCCGTCGTCACCGCCGAAGGGCCCGGCAGGCAATGCACCGGCGCCCCAGCCTCGATACACGCGGTCACCAGCCGGTAACCGGGATCGCTGATCAGCGGCATCCCAGCGTCGCTGACCAGCAGGACCGTCGCCCCGGCCTGGATCTCGTCGACCAGCGCCGGAACCCGGGTCGCTTCGTTGGCGTCGTACAGGCTGACGACCTTGCCTGCGGGCTTGACCTCGAGCGCCTGGGCCAGGTTGCGGACCCGGCGGGTGTCTTCGGCGGCGATCACATCTGCGCTCGCCAGGGCCTTGACCAGCCGGGCGGATGCGTCCGACGGTTGGCCCAGCGGCGTGGCGCCGATGAGCAGTCGGCCGGTGGTCATGCGGGACAGCCTACGATCGCTGTCGTGACCGCCCCGGCCGATGAACTCGTTGCCAAGGGGCGCGCGGTCCCCGTCATCAGTCCCGCGCCCCTGGTGCCCGTCGCCGACTTCGGGCCGGTCGACCGGCTGCAGGGCTGGGCGATGACGGCCGTCGTCACGGCGCTGGCCGCGGTGACGCGTTTCCTGAACCTCGGCTCGCCGACCGATGCGGGGACGCCGATCTTCGACGAGAAGCACTACGCACCGCAGGCGTGGCAGCTGCTGCGCAACCACGGCGTGGAGGACAACCCGGGCTACGGGCTGGTGGTGCACCCGCCGGTGGGCAAGCAGTTGATCGCGATCGGCGAGGCGCTGTTCGGCTACAACGGGCTGGGCTGGCGGTTCTCCGGCGCGGTGTGCGGCGTCATCGTCGTACTGCTCGTCGTGCGGATCGGGCGGCGCATCAGCCGGTCGACGGTCGTCGGCGGGATCGCGGGTCTGCTGTTGATCGCCGACGGCGTGAGCTTCGTCGCGTCGCGCACCGCGCTGCTCGATGGATTTCTGGAGCTGTTCGTGGTGGCGGCGTTCGGCTGTTTGATGGTCGATCGCGATCAGGTGCGCGAGCGGATGCACATCGCGCTGTTAGAGGGCCGCATCGGCGAAACGCCGTGGGGGCCGCGACTGGGTGTGCGGTGGTGGCGGTTCGGCGCAGGCGTGTGCCTCGGATTGGCTTGTGCAACAAAGTGGTCCGGCCTGTACTTCATCGTGTTCTTCGGGTTCATGACGCTGGCCTTCGACATCGCCGCGCGGAGGCAGTATCGGGTGCCGCGGCCCTGGGTCGGGGCGTTGCGGCGCGACCTCGGCCCGTC
>DASRJA010000715.1:0-8584 GCA_035649695.1 Mycobacterium sp.
CGAGCAGGAAGCGGCCGGGGTGAGCGGCCTCAATGCGGTGATACGACTCGGCGACCGTGTTCGCTTCCGCCGACCAGATGTTGACGATGCCAGTGGCGACCTGCAGCGTCTCCGTCTGGTCGAGGATCGGCTCGACGAACGACAAGTCCGCGGCCGGCGATCCGCCAACCCACAACGAGCCGTATCCGAGTTTCTCGATTTCGACGGCCTGCTCCGGCCCGGGCGATCCGAAGGTCCATACCCCTACGCGGCCAAGGTCGGGCTTGAGTTCAGTCATGCAAGTCTCCTTCGATTACTGCAGGCCCAGCGGCCCGGCAAGTTCGGCGAGCGCGGGCACCAACTTGTCATCCGACGTCAGCACCTGCACCGGCACGTGATCGGCGCCCGCGTCTAGGTGCTCCTTGAGCCGTGCCGCGATGGCGTCCACCGTCCCGTAGGCGACGACGGCATCCACCAGACGATCACTACCCGGTTTTGCGACGTCTTCATCACTGAACCCGAGACGTTTCCAGCTGTTGAGGTAATTCGTCAGGTTGAGGTAAATCTCGAGCGCCTTGCGGCCGACCGTGCGGGCCTTGTCCGCGTCGGTGGTCAACACCACCTTGTGCTCGGGCGCGATGAACGCGTCGGCTCCGATGAGCTTGCGCGCCTCGGCCGTGTGCTCGGGCGTCGTCAGATACGGATGCGCACCGGCAGTGCGATCCGCCGACAGCTTCAAAACCTTCGGGCCGAGGGCGGCGACGACGCGGCGGTTCTTCGGCACGCCGTACTCGTCGAGCTTGTCCAGGTAGTCGTTGAGCGCATCGATGGGCTTGCGGTACTCATGCCCCGCCTCGGGGTGGCCGACGCCGATACCCAGCAGGAAGCGGCCGGGGTACGCCTTGTCGATGCGGTGGAACGACTCGGCGACGGGGCCGGCGTCCGCGGTCCAGATGTTGACGATGCCGGTGGCGACCTGCAGCGTGGTGGTCTTCTCGAGGATCGGCTCGACCCAATCCAATTCGGCTGGCGGCGAACCGCCGACCCACACGGCGCCGTAGCCCAGCGCCTCGATGTCTTTCGCTTGATCGGGAGTTACTCCGCGTCCGAAAGATCCGAATCGGCCGAGGTTGGGTTTCTGGGTATCAGTCATGGTCCGGTCAACCCGCGGCGCGGCAGCGGCTATTCCGCTGTGGCCGGAAGTTCGATCGGTGTCGGTAATTCGGGTGCCGGCGCCACCAATGGCAGCAGGACGATGAACTTCGTGTGCCCAGGCTCGGACTGCACTCGCAGGTCGCCGTGGTGCTTCTCCACGACGATCCGACGGGCCAGATCCAGCCCGAGGCCCGTGCCCTCGCCGAACGGCTTGGTGGTGAAGAACGGGTTGAAGATCTTCTCGATGATGTCCGCGGGAATGCCGGGACCGTCGTCGCAGATCTCGACGCGAATCATCTCTTCGTTCTCGCGCATCGTGCGTAGCGTCAGCGTGCCGCGACCGTCCATCGCCTGGATCGCGTTGTCGATGATGTTCGTCCAGACCTGATTGAGATCGCCGGGGTAGCAAAGCAATTCGGGCAGCGACTTGTCGAGATCCTTGACCATCTTGACCGCGCCGTCCTTGCCGACCTTGTCGCCGAACATCATCACGGTGCTGTGCAGCAACTCGTGGATGTCGGCGCTTTGATACTCCGCCCGGTCCATCTGGGAGTACTGCTTGGCCCCGGCCAGCAGCGCGGAGATCCGCTTGCTGGCCTCGGCGATCTGGTTCATCAACAGCTCGGTCTCGATGGTGTAGCGCAGCCAACCAATGGCGCCCTGCAGCGACGCCGTCGCGTCGACCTCGTCAACCGAGGCCGAGACGCGTTCGAGCCAGTCGGTGTCGAGGCCGGCGTCGACGAATGTCGGGGCATACTCCCATGCCCCCGACAAACCGCGATCCTCCAGCCAGTCGCCGATCTGCTCCTCGCGGTCCGATGCCTCCAGCGCAGTCAGCTCGACCGACTTGGACTTCGCGACCTGCTCGGCGACCTCGTCCTGGATGCTGACCAGCACGCGCAGGGCCTCGGGGGTGAACTTGCCGTCGGCCAGCATCGCCAGCTTGTGGCGCATGCCGGCCACGCGGTCGCGCAGGTCCGCGACCGCGCGCGCCGTCGCTGCGGCCGGGTTGTTCAGCTGGTGGGTGAGCCCAGCCGACAACTGGCCGAGCGCCAGCAGCTTCTCGCGCTGGCCGATGATCTGGCGCTGTCTGAGGCCGCCGACCAAATGCCCTTCGAGAAGGTGCACGGCCATTGGGAACTCAGCCTGCATGAAGCGGGCGAACGCGTCGGCGTCCAGCACGAAGAACCGTGATGGCTTGGTCACTCGGACCGATGCTGCGTAGGCACTTTCTGCGCCGGGTATGTATGCCGACCATGCGCCGCAGTACACACCGCGCTGCGACGTGCGGGTGGTTTCGATGTCCACGCCGCCCGAGCGCTTGGACATCACCAGTTCGCCGTCGAGCAGGACGTACAAGCACGTCGCGGGATCGCCTTCGGTCACGATGGGGCCGGGCTCGAAAGCCTGGATATGGCCGTTGTCACACAGCATCTTCAGCTGCTCGTCGGTCAGGGCCTCGAACAGGAACAGCGTCCGCAGTTCGTTAGGCAGACATTTGTTTGAATCGCCCATCATCCGCTCCTAGGCCTCGGCCAAATACCGGTGCACCAACATCACCGCCATCGAACCTTCGCCGACGGCTGCGGCCACCCGTTTGGCGGATTCGGCGCGCACATCACCTGCAACAAACACACCGGGCACACTTGTTTCCAAATGGTGCGGCGGACGGTCCAGTGTCCAACCGCTGACGTCCTTGAGATCCGGTCCGGACAGGATGAATCCGTGGTCATCCTTCGCCACTACGTCGAGCCAATCGGTGCGCGGCGCGGCGCCGATGAAGCAGCACAGCCGGTCGCAGGTCACCGTTTCCTTCTCGCCACTCTGCTTGTCGAACAACACCAGGCCGGTGAGGTGGTCGTCCTCGCCGAGCGTGTCGACCACCTCGGTGCAGACTCGGACGGTGATGTTGTCGTTCTTCTCGATCTGCCGGATCAGGTAGTAGGACATCGACGTCTCCAGCGACGGGCCCCGCACGAGGAGCGTCACCGATTTCGCTGAGCGGGACATGTACATCGCCGCCTGCCCCGCCGAGTTCGCGCCACCCACGATGTAGACGTCCTCGCCCTTGCATTCCGATGAGTCGGACACCGAGGCGCCGTAGAACACGCCGCGACCCACGTAGTTGCAGGCGGAGTTGTCCGGGTCGTTCCAGCACCCGTTCACCTGCAGCTCGCGGTACTCGACGCCGGTGGCGAGGATGACCGCCTGGGCGCCAACGTCGCTGCCGTCCTCGAACTCGATCGTGCGCGCCGTTCCGCTGTCCCCGGCGTGCAGCCTGACCGCCTTGCGGGTGGTGATGACCTCAGCGCCGAACCGTTCGGCCTGACGTCGGGCCGCGGTAGTGAGCTCGGCGCCCGAGACACCGGTGGGGAAGCCGAGGTAGTTCTCGATTTTTGAGCTGCGGCCGGCTTGTCCACCGGTTGTCGTCTCCTCGATCAACACGGTTTTCAGGCCCTCGGAGGCGCCGTACACCGCGGCCGCCAGGCCAGCGGGTCCGCCGCCGATCACCGCGAGCTCGTACATCTCCAGCGACGGGCTGGTCGACAGGCCGAGCATTCCGGCGAGCTCGGCGTCCGTCGGCTCGACGAGCGTCTCGCCCTGTTCGGTGATGACCACCGGCAGCTGATAGCCGTCCAGGCCAGCGGCGTCCAACAGCTGCTTGCCCTTGGCCTCGTCGGCCATGAACGAGCGGAACGAGTGCTGGTTGCGCGCCAGGAACTGACGTACCTCCCACGACCTCTCGTTCCAGCGGTGTCCGATCACCTTGGTGTGCGGAATGGCCCGGTCACCAGTGGCGTGCCAGGCCTCGAGGAGCCCGTCGATCACCGGGTACAACTTCTCCTCCGGCGGGTCCCACGGCTTGAGCAGGTAGTGGTCCAGGTCGACGACGTTGATCGCGTCGATCGCGGCATGCGTGTCGGCGTAGGCGGTCAGCAGCACGCGACGGGCGAGGGGGTAGATGTCCATCGCCTCTTCGAGGAACTCGATGCCGCTCATCTGCGGCATCCGGTAGTCGGCGACGAACACCGCAACGGTGTCTCCGCGCAGCTTGAGTTCGTTGAGGGTTTCCAGGGCGTCGGGCCCGGACTCGGCCCGAACGATTCGGTAGCGCTCGCCATAGTGGCGGCGCAGGTCGCGAGCGACAGCGCGGGAAACCGCGGGGTCGTCGTCGACGGTCAGTATTACGGGTTTTCGGGGGGCAGAGACTGGTCCAGTCATCGGTTATAAGTATGCTCCCGCTGTCCACCGGATATGTCGGCCCCTTGGCCGCCCTGGCCTGGCACTTCAGCGATTTTGGGGCAGGCCGCCGAGCAGGTAGTATGGACCAACGGTGCGGTTTCCGCGCCGACTCTTGCGTGCCCCTGTTCTGGAATTTCTGGTTACCGGCTCACGTTTTGTAGTCGGACGAAGGCTGCGCCAACAGGCGCCAACGATCTACAGGACACGGAGGATCTCCGAAAGATAATGGCCAAGAAAGACGGTGCCATCGAGGTCGAGGGCCGGGTGGTCGAACCTCTGCCCAATGCGATGTTCCGCATTGAGCTGGAGAACGGACACAAGGTCCTTGCCCACATCAGCGGCAAGATGCGGCAGCACTACATCCGCATCCTGCCCGAGGACCGCGTCGTGGTGGAGTTGTCTCCCTACGACCTGTCCCGGGGTCGCATTGTTTACCGGTACAAGTAACTAGACGAGAACAGGATCGACCGAGCCGTGAAGGTGAACCCGAGCGTCAAGCCCATTTGCGATAAGTGCAGGGTGATCCGTCGGCATGGGCGGGTCATGGTGATCTGCTCAGATCCGCGCCACAAGCAGCGCCAGGGTTAAAGCGCACTTGGCGATGAGCCGCTTGCGCGAAGAGCGCAGGCGGGCCGACAACTTAATGACGAAATCCCAGTACCACTGAGCGGATTCGCTGCTCATCCACGTCCGGCACGGAGGCCGGACCCCATCAGACGAGGGAACGGACTGGGACCAGACCTCCGCATAGAAGAAGGAACACTGCCTGATGGCACGCCTCGTGGGCGTTGATCTCCCGCGCGATAAGCGCATGGAGATCGCCCTGACCTACATCTACGGCGTCGGCCGTACCCGCTCCCAGGAGATCCTGGAAGCCACCGGCATCGACCGGAACCTGCGCACCAAGGACCTGACCGACGATCAGGTCACCCATTTGCGCGACTACATCGAAGGCAACCTCAAGGTGGAGGGCGATCTGCGCCGCGAGGTGCAGGCCGACATCCGCCGCAAGATCGAGATCGGCTGCTACCAAGGCCTGCGGCATCGTCGCGGCCTGCCGGTGCGCGGCCAGCGGACCAAGACCAATGCGCGCACCCGCAAGGGCCCGAAGCGCACCATCGCCGGCAAGAAGAAGGCCAAGTAACCGATGCCACCAGCCAAGAAAGCCGCCCCGAAGAAGGGCGCCGCCAAGACCCGTCGCAGGGAAAAGAAGAACGTCCCGCACGGCGCTGCGCACATCAAGAGCACGTTCAACAACACGATCGTGTCGATCACCGATCCGCAGGGCAACGTCATCGCCTGGGCGTCGTCGGGCCACGTCGGCTTCAAGGGTTCGCGCAAGTCGACCCCGTTCGCCGCGCAGCTGGCCGCCGAGAATGCCGCCCGCAAGGCGCAGGAGCACGGCGTGAAGAAGGTCGATGTGTTCGTCAAGGGCCCGGGCTCGGGCCGTGAGACCGCGATCCGATCGCTGCAGGCCGCCGGCCTCGAGGTCGGCGCGATTTCCGATGTCACGCCGCAGCCGCACAACGGCTGCCGTCCGCCGAAGCGGCGTCGGGTCTAGGAGGAGACAGAACTTATGGCTCGTTACACCGGACCCGCGACCCGCAAGTCGCGCCGATTCGGCACCGACCTCGTCGGTGGCGATCAGTCGTTTGAGAAGCGTCCCTACCCGCCCGGCCAGCACGGCCGTGCCCGCGTCAAGGACAGCGAGTACCGCCAGCAGCTGCAGGAGAAGCAGAAGGCTCGCTTCACCTACGGCGTGATGGAGAAGCAGTTCCGCCGCTACTACGAAGAGGCAGTGCGTCGCCCCGGCAAGACCGGCGAGGAGCTGCTCCAGATCCTGGAGAGCCGGCTGGACAACGTGGTTTACCGCGCCGGCCTGGCCCGGACCCGGCGGATGGCCCGTCAGCTGGTCAGCCACGGTCACTTCACCGTCAACGGTGTCAAGGTCGACATCCCGAGCTACCGGGTGTCGCAGTACGACATCATCGACATCAAGGACAAGTCGCTCAACACGCTGCCGTTCGAGGTTGCGAGGGAGACCGCGGGCGACCGCCCGATCCCGGCGTGGCTGCAGGTTGTCGGCGAGCGTCAGCGCATCCTGGTGCACCAGTTGCCGGAGCGTGCGCAGATTCAGGTGCCGCTCGCCGAGCAGCTGATCGTCGAGTTCTACTCGAAGTAAAGACTTCTCAGCCGTCCGGATGACGGCTGGGACACGCGGCATCAAATAGTGGGTGCCGTGAAGGAGGAAAAAAACATGCTGATCTCTCAGCGACCCACCCTGGCCGAAGAGGTCAAGGCCGAGAATCGCTCCCAGTTCGTCATCGAGCCGCTGGAGCCCGGATTCGGTTACACCCTTGGCAATTCGCTTCGGCGCACGCTGCTGTCGTCCATCCCGGGCGCGGCGGTCACCAGCATTCGCATCGACGGTGTGCTGCACGAGTTCACCACCGTCCCCGGCGTCAAGGAAGACGTCACCGACATCATCCTGAACCTCAAGGGTCTGGTGGTGTCCTCCGAGGAGGACGAACCGGTCACCATGTACCTGCGCAAGCAGGGCCCCGGCGAGGTCACCGCGGGCGATATCGTGCCGCCGGCGGGCGTGACGGTGCACAACCCCGAGATGCACATCGCGACGCTCAACGAAAAGGGCAAGCTCGAGGTCGAGCTCGTCGTGGAGCGCGGCCGCGGCTATGTGCCCGCCGTGCAGAACAAGGCATCGGGCGCCGAGATCGGCCGCATTCCGGTCGATTCCATCTACTCGCCGGTGCTCAAGGTCACCTACAAGGTGGAGGCCACCCGTGTCGAGCAGCGCACCGACTTCGACAAGCTGATCCTCGATGTCGAGACCAAGAGTTCGATCACCGCTCGCGACGCGCTGGCGTCGGCGGGTAAGACGCTGGTCGAATTGTTCGGTCTGGCACGCGAACTCAACGTCGAGGCCGAGGGCATCGAGATCGGGCCGTCGCCGGCCGAGGCCGACCACATCGCCTCGTTCGCGCTGCCGATCGATGACCTGGACCTCACGGTGCGGTCGTACAACTGCCTCAAGCGCGAGGGTGTGCACACGGTGGGCGAGCTGGTCGCCCGCACGGAGTCTGATCTGCTGGACATCCGCAATTTCGGCCAGAAGTCCATCGACGAGGTGAAGATCAAGCTGCACCAGCTGGGTCTGTCCCTCAAGGACAGCCCGGCCACGTTTGATCCGTCCGAGGTCGCCGGCTACGACGTCGCCACCGGCACCTGGAACAGCGACGCCGGCTACGACCTGGACACCGACCAGGACTACGCCGAAACCGAACAGCTCTAATCACGCACCGTCTATAGGAGTCTCCAATGCCCAAGCCCACCAAGGGCCCTCGCCTCGGCGGTGGGTCCGCCCACCAGAAGGCGATTCTGGCCAACCTGGCCACGTCGCTTTTCGAGCATGGCCGGATCAAGACCACCGAGACCAAGGCCCGGGCGCTGCGGCCGTACGCGGAGAAGCTGATCACCCACGCCAAGAAGGGTGCGCTGCACAACCGGCGTGAGGTGCTCAAGAAGATCCGCGACAAGGATGTGGTGCACACCTTGTTCGCCGAGATCGGGCCGTTCTTCGCCGACCGCAACGGCGGCTACACCCGCATCATCAAGGTCGAGAACCGGAAGGGCGACAACGCCCCGATGGCGGTTATCGAGCTGGTGCGGGAGAAGACGGTGACCGACGAGGCCAACCGGGCCCGTCGCGCCGCCGCTTCGAAGAAGGCCGCGCCTGCGAAGGCAGCTCCGGCTGCCGAGGTTGTGGAGGAAGCTCCGGCTGAGGAGACCGTCGACGAGGTCAAGGCGGAGGACGCCGCCATCGAGGAGGCGCAGACCGCTGAGGCAGCCGAAGAGGTTGCCGAAGCTGCCGACGAGGCCTCGGCCGAGGAGCCAACGGCTGAAGCCGAGGACAAGGCCGACGACGCCAAGTAGCGAAGCTGTGAACGAACCCGCCATCGATTCCGGTGGCGGGTTTGTTCGTCTTCGGCTCGATATCGCTTACGACGGAACGGAATTCGCGGGCTGGGCCCTGCAGGCCGGGCAGCGCACGGTGGCAGGCGTACTGGACGACGCGCTGTCGACGGTGTTCCGGGTACCCGTGCAGTTGCGTGCGGCGGGCCGGACCGACGCCGGCGTGCACGCAACGGGTCAGGTGGCCCACGTCGACGTTCCAACTGATGCGCTGCCC
>DASRJA010000716.1:0-6471 GCA_035649695.1 Mycobacterium sp.
GCGACCTCGGCGAAACCAACGACCTGTTCATCGAGCACGCCGTGGAAATGGGCTGCGAAGCGTTGTCGGGTGCGCTCGAGGACGCGGGTATGCGGCCCAGTGACGTCGATCTGATCGTCACGACGACGGTGACCGGTATAGCTGTGCCGTCGCTGGACGCCCGCATCGCAGGGCGGTTGGGGCTGCGGCCCGATGTGCGTCGCGTGCCGATCTTCGGCCTCGGCTGTGTGGCGGGCGCCGCGGGTGTGGCGCGGCTGCACGACTACCTGCGTGGTGCACCCGACGACGTCGCTGTGTTGGTGTCCGTCGAAGTGTGCTCGCTGATGTTTCCGGCGGCCGAGCCGACCATGGCCACCCTCGTGGGCAGCGCTCTGTTTGGTGACGGCGCGGCCGCGGTGGTGGCGGTCGGCGATCGTCGCGCCCTGCTAGACCCCGCGGCCGGGCCCGATGTGCTTGCGACGCGCAGCCGGATGTATCCGGACTCGCTGGACATAATGGGTTGGGACGTAGGCGCTTCCGGCTTCCGGCTGGTGCTGTCTCCCGATCTGCCCGACCTCATCGAACGCTATTTCGCCGACGACGTCACTGGCTTCCTGGCCGACCATGGCCTGACGATCGACGACATCGGCTCGTGGGTGTCCCACCCCGGCGGCCCAAGGGTGCTCGAGGCGATCAACGCCGCGCTCAGCCTCGACGACGCCGCACTCGAATTGTCGTGGCGCTCATTGAGCGAAATCGGCAACCTGTCGTCAGCATCCGTACTGCACATCCTGCGTGACGCGCGTGCCAAGCCTCCGCCAAGTGAAACACCGGGCCTACTGATGGCGATGGGCCCCGGATTCTGCGCGGAACTGGTGCTGTTGCGCTGGCACTGAGCATGGTCTGGTATGCGCTGTTGATCGCCGCGGTGGCGGTCGAACGAGTCGCGGAACTAGTTGTCTCCCAACGTAATCTGTCGTGGAGCCGCGCTCGCGGCGGGGTCGAGTTCGGTGCGCGGCACTATCCGGCGATGGTGGCGCTGCACACCGGTCTGCTGGCGGGATGTCTCGCGGAGAGCTTCTACCGTCCGTTCCTCCCTGCGCTTGGCTGGCCGATGTTGGTGGTCGTGCTCGCTGCGCAGGGGTTGCGTTGGTGGTGCATTGCGACGCTCGGTCGCCAATGGAACACCCGCGTCGTCGTCGTCCCCGATGCGTCGCGGGTGACCAACGGCCCGTACCGGTTCTTCTCGCACCCGAACTATGTGGCGGTCGTTGTCGAAGGAATCGCGCTGCCGTTGGTGCACACCGCGTGGGTCACGGCTCTCGTGTTCACTGTGCTCAACGCTGCTGTGCTGCGGACCCGTATCGGCGTGGAGAACACCGCACTGGCGAGGCTGCGATGATCGACCTGCTCGTCGCGGGCGGCGGTCCGGCCGGGCTGGCCACCGCGATCCTCGGTGCGCGTGCCGGGCTTGAAGTCGTCGTCATTGAACGACGCCATGGGCCCGTCGACAAGGCATGCGGCGAAGGCCTGATGCCGCATGCGGTTTCGCTGTTGCATCGCCTCGGCGTAGAGGCGCCGGGCAAGCCGTTTCGCGGCATCACGTACATCGACGACCGACGCAGTGTGACCGGGCTGTTCCGCGGCGGCCCTGGACGCGGCGTGCGCAGGACCGCATTACATGCCGGGCTATTGGAAGCGGCGACGGCTGCCGGTGTGCGCATCGAGCATGGCGACGTCGGGCCGGTGAGTCAGAACGCAACATCGGTGTACTGCAGTGGTTTTCACGCCCGCTACCTGGCGGCCGCCGACGGATTGCACTCGCCGATCCGCACCGCACTCGGCCTGGCGCGGCCGTCCGGTGGCCCGCGCAGGTGGGGCATCCGCCGTCATCATTTGATGGCGCCATGGAGCGACTGCGTCGAGGTGTACTGGTCCGACGACGCGGAGGCATACGTCACTCCGGTGGCCAACGATTGTGTCGGCGTCGCGGTTCTTACCTCGCGCAAGGGCGGTTTCGACGAGCACCTGGACTCGTTTCCCGCGCTGCAAGAACGGGTGCGCGGTGCGGGCCACGGCCCTGACCGCGCGGCGGGTCCGTTGCGGCAGAAGGTGAGCCACCGATCGGCGGGGCGGGTGTTGCTGGTCGGCGACGCCGCCGGGTACGTCGACGCGTTGACCGGAGAAGGCCTGGGCATCGCATTCGGCGCCGCGCAGCTATTGGTGGAATCCGTAGTGGCAGACCGGCCGCAGGACTATGACCGCCGCTGGCGCCGGATGTCGCGCCGCTACCGGCTGATGACGGCGGCCGTACTGCATGCAAGCGCCATGCCCGCGTTGCGTCCGCGGATTGTGCCTGCGGCAGCACAGTTTCCGACTGTGTTCCGCGGCGTCGTCAACCTACTGGCGGATTAGCGCCTGCCGGAACGCTCGAACCTGAATGCGTCCGCCGTTGCGCGGCACCATGATTACGTGCTTGACCTTCTGGGTTTCGGCGGGTGCCGTCGTCGTGGCGAGCTCGACGCGCCGCAGTATCTCGCGAAGCACCACCCGCAGTTCGACCATCGCGAAGGTCGCACCGAGGCAACGGCGATTGCCGCCGCCGAACGGGAACCACGTCGTGGGGCTCAGCGTCGCACCGACCATCCGGTCCGGGTCGTACCGGTCTGCGTCGGGGTACAGCTCGGAGTCGCTGTGCACCAAGCCAATTCCGGGGACGACCATCACCCCGGCGGGCAACTGATAGCCGGCCAGTTCGACTGGCTTTTGCAACACGCGACCGACGTCGAACACCACCGGGCGGATTCGCAGCGTCTCCTTGGCCACCGCGTCGAGATACTCGTCGCCGGCGGCATCTCCGGCATCGGCCGCCTTTACCGCCTTATCGAGGATGGCCGGGTGCCGGGTCAACCGTTCCAGCGCCCACGACAGCGCGGTCGCGGTGGTGTCGTGGCCCGCGACGAGCAACGTCATCAGCTGGTCGCGCAGTTCACGGTCGCTTAGCGTGCGCCCGTCTTCGTCGGTGGCGCGCACCAGCATGGCCAACACGTCGGTGCGCTCATCGAGATGAGGGTCGGCGCGGCGTTCGGCGATCTCGGCGTAGAGCAACTGGTCGGCTTCCTGGATGCGATCCCACAGCGACCGCCACGGCCAGCGGCGCTGAAGCTCTGGGCGCGCGATCGCCAACGACGCCCACTGGCCGACGTTGAGCAGCTTCGGCATGACGGCCCGCAGCGCTGCGAGTCGCGCGGGGTCGCTGGCACCGATGACTGTCCGCAGGATCACCTCGAGCGTGATTTCGGACATCTTCGGCGCGACCGCGAATGGTCGGCCCACCTGCCAGTCGGCGATGTTCGCCGCGGCGATCTCCGTCATCACCTCGGTTTGTTTAGCCACTGCCTCGCGGTGGAACGGCGGCAGCATCAAGCGGCGCCGGTCGCGATGCACGTCGTCGTCGATCACCAGCACAGAGGTGTCGCCGAGCAGGCCGCCCAGCATCGCGTTCGCCTCGCCGGCGTGAAAGATGCTCGGGTCGCCGGCGAACACCTTCTTGATCTCGGCGGGATCGGACAGATACACCAGCGGCGGCACCGTCGCGGCGCGAATCGTGAACACCTTGCCGTAGCGACGCCCGCAGGCCGCCACGAACCGCGGCCAGTACCGCATGAACAGAATCGTCTGGACCCACCTGGGAAGCGGGGGCCCCGGCGGCAACGCTGCCGACCCTATTTGACTCATGCCTAACAGGCTACAAGGGGCGCGCGGTGTTGTGAACTACATCGCATACAGCGCCGCATCCCGATCCGGCACCACGAACGACGCCCCGGTCTGTACCGCAGCGCCCGGACGCGAGACGTAAGGCAGCACTCGAAAGTCGGCGCGCAGTTCCTCCGCGGTGATGCGGGCACGGATGTAGCCGCGGCGACCGCTGAAGTAACGGATGTGTGGATTTTCGGGCAGGACCGCGGCGATCTCGTCACGTGAGTCAGAACCGTCGCCACCGGAGCTGATCGAGGTGGTGACCAACTCGGTCGCGACCGCGCGTGATGAGGGGTCATCGGACCTCTCGTGAACCTGGGCCGCCCAATGCGAATGGACGTCGCCGGTGAGTACCACCGCGTTGCGCACCGGCGAGTGGGCGAGCCCTGCGACGATGCGGTCGCGGTTGGCTGTGTAGCCATCCCAGGCGTCGGGATTGAAGCCGCGGCCCGGACCGGGGGTCAAATCAACTTGGGAGAAGAACACCTGTTGTCCCAACACATCCCATTGCACTCGAGATTGCTGAAAACCGTTGAGCAGCCACTGTTCCTGGTCGGCTCCGGTCAGCGAGGCAGCCGGGTTCAGGCGTTCGAGGCAGTCCGACCGGAGTTCGTCGCCGCATGGTTGGTCGGTGCGGTACTGCCGAGTGTCGAGCATGTGGAACATGGCCAGTGCGCCCCAGTTGAGACGGCGGTAGAGCTGCATGTCGATACCGCGCGGCGCCGATGACCCGCGCAGCGGCATGTTCTCGTAGTACGCCTGCAGCGCCGCGGCGCGCCGAGCCACGAATGCGGGGTCGGGTTCGTCCGGCACCTCGTCGGCCCAGTTGTTGGCCACTTCGTGGTCGTCGAACACCGCGAGCCAGGGGGCTGCTGCGTGGGCGGCCTGCAGATCGGGATCGGTCTTGTACTGGGCGTATCGCTGTCGGTAGTTGGCCAGCGTCACCGTTTCCGGACCGACGTGATCACGCACGTTGCCGTTGCCTGCGGCGTACTCGTATTGGTAATCACCAAGGTGCACAACGAGATCGGGTTGCTCATCAGCCAGTCGGCGGTATGCGGTGAAGAAGCCTTGCTGGTAATTGGAGCACGACGCGACGCACATCGTCAGCGGCGCTAGCGAGCCTGGCTCGGGCGCCGTGCGGGTGCGGCCCGCCGGCGAGAGGTAGCCATCGGCGCGAAACCGATAGTAGTAATCGGTGCCGGGCCGCAGCCCGGTGAGTTCAACATGCACGCTGTGTGCCGCATCGGGTCCGGCTGTCGTGATGCCGCGCTGCTCGATGCGACGGAACCGGTCGTCGGCGGCGACTTCCCACTCGACATCGACCACACGTGCCGGCATGCCGCCGAGGCCGTCGTCGGCCAAGGGGCGCGGCGCTAATCGCGTCCAAATCACCATGCCGTCAGGCGCGGGCTCGCCGGATGCCACACCGAGGCTGAACGGGTCAGCGGGAATCGGGCCGAGACGACGCTCGGTGGCGAATCCCGCGAGTGGCAGTGCGGCGAGGACAACCGCGCCCTTGAGCAGCGAGCGGCGGCTCGGACGTACAGACACGGCGCAGTGTCATGGCGGCGTCTGTCCAATCGGTGACGAGAAGCCATACGGTGTCCGCACCCAGTGATGCGGTTTCGCAAACAGGCGGAATTACTCCGCGGGTGGCAGCTGGCGAAGGCCGTCGGCTCCGCGCAGTTCGGGGTGTCCTTCCCGATCCGTCATCGTTTGTTGACGCTCCACAGATGAGACGACTGTCTGAGGCGCTGCCGTCTCAGTGGCCACCGACCCGTGCTCTTCCGAGTGGACGCTCACCTTGTGTGTGCGCTTGAGCGAGAAGTGAATCTCCTCCGTCTCTTCGAACACCTGGCGCGCACTGCGCAGCGGCCTGGTCGTGGTGTCGATCGCGCTCGCGATGATCGGGGGCACGAACGGACGAAGCCACCGTGCGGCGGTCTTGGTGACCTCCGGAATCAACGAGGTGCTCTCGCGACGCGACTCCACTGCGTCGCTTTCGGCCAGCGCTGGCAGGTTGTCCGATTCCGCCGCGGGCAGCGCTGGCGTCGGCTCGGTGACCCGCTCCGACTCAGCCTGCACCGGCGCCTCCACCGCTTCGATCACTCTGCGGCGGTGTTCCTCCCGGTCGATCTCCATCTGCGCCTCGACAGCCATGCGGGCACTGGCCAATTGCTGCTCGGCCCACAGCGTTTCGACGGCGGCGCGCACCTCGGCACGTTTGACAGCGATCGCGGTGTCGGCATCGAGCTCGGCGCGTTCGACCTCGGCGCGCGCAGCGGCGCCACGATCCTGACTTGTCTGACCACGCCACAGCCTGAGGAGCAGCGGCAAAAGGAGCAGCAGCGCGAAGAACGAGATCGTCACCAGCCGCAACAGCATCGCGCCGGGGCTCGCGACGGTGTGGTCGTTCATCGCCATCCAGCGCGCGCCGAGGCCGTGGTCCACGTCCTTCGTCGCGGCCGCGCGCGCTTGCTCCAGTGCCTGCTCACGAGTGGTGATTTCGTTGTCGAGCCCCGGCGCCAGGCGATCCCGGTTGGCGACGGCGTCGTCCAGCTGTCGCTGGGTGTCTGCGAGAAATTCTGTCGCCGTTCGTGTTTCGGGCCCCGACCCGGGAACCCCGGTGATGTGCGTCTGCGGGCAGGCCGGCGATGGGTTGTACTCACAGCGGGCGACGACGAGCGCTTCGTCGCGCTGGCGACTGGCATTGTCCACCGCGGCATCCAG
>DASRJA010000717.1:0-9423 GCA_035649695.1 Mycobacterium sp.
TCGGCTGCGGGCCGCGGTACGCCGGGGCACTGCCGCGTCCGACACCGACGAGCCGGTGATCGAAACCTCGTCGTTCACCGTCGACCTCGCCGCGAAGAAGGTGACCAAGAACGGCACAGAGGTCCACCTGACCCCCACCGAGTGGGGCATGCTCGAGATGCTGGTGCGCAACCGCGGGAAGCTCGTTGGCCGCGAGGAGTTGCTCAAGGAAGTGTGGGGCCCGGCCTACGCCAAGGAAACCCACTATCTGCGAGTGTATTTGGCGCAGTTGCGGCGCAAGCTCGAGGACGACCCGTCACGCCCGGTCCACCTGCTGACCGAAGCTGGGATGGGTTATCGATTCCAGGAGTGATCCCGGTCCGTCTCTGCACGGTTGTACATCGCAGTCCAGAGCGAGTAGCACGATAGTGCCTCGACAACCACACGACCGATGACCGTGTGTCGGTACACCGTGTCGGCGGGCGCGTCGGTGTCCCAGCTTCCATGGTCGTTCCTGGTCACCAGTCCACGAGCCCCGAGGAGTCTCAACGCCGCCGCCAATCCGCGCCGGCCAGCGTGGGCGTGGGTGCCCAGATCTGCACGGGTCATTGGCCCGCGGGTGAGCGCGTCGAGTACTTCAAGCACGTGCGCGTGGCTTACTAGCTCAAGCATGTCCGGCACAGAGTCCGGTTCACCGATGGCGGGCATTCGCCGCACGGTAGATATCAGGCCTGCAGCGGTAAATATCGCCTTACGGCATCCGTACGTCGGCTTGCTCGACTTTTACGAAATCTATACGCCTCCGGATGGGTGCTCTCCGGCGCCGCGACATTAGGCTCGCTGATCGTGTCGTCACCGACATCCGTGCTGAAACGCCTGGTCGTCGGCCGACCGTTCCGCAGTGACCGACTCGGCCATACCCTGCTGCCGAAACGCATCGCACTGCCGATCTTCGCGAGCGACCCGCTGTCCTCCGTCGCCTACGCGACCCAGGAGATCCTGCTGATCCTGACCCTCGGCGGGCTTGCCTACCTCTACCTCACGCCGTGGATCGCGGCGGCGGTGGTGCTGCTCCTCGCCGTCGTGACGTTGTCGTATCGCCAAGTGGTGCTGGCCTACCCCAGCGGTGGCGGTTCCTACGAAGTGGCGTCGACGAACCTGGGTCCTCGTGCGGGACTGGTGGTGGCGGCCGCACTGCTCGTCGACTACGTGATGACGGTGGCGGTCTCGGTGGCCGCGGGCGTGGACAACGTCATCTCGGCGATCCCCGATTTGAACCCGTATCGCGTCGCGGTCAACATCGGTTTCATCGTCTTGCTGACCGCGATGAATCTGCGGGGAGTGCGCGAGTCCGGTCGAGCGTTCGCCGTGCCGACCTACGCCTTCATCGCCGGGGTGATGCTGATGATCGCAATCGGCTTGTTCCGAACGCTTATTGGTGATGCGCCGCTAGCCGAGAGTGCGAATTACGGAATCCACGCCGAACAGGCGGGCCTGAACACCCTGGCGATCTCCTTGCTGGCGCTGCGCGCCTTCTCGTCTGGCTGCACGGCGCTCACCGGGGTAGAAGCCATCTCCAACGGAGTGCCAGCGTTCCGGAAGCCCAAGTCTCTCAACGCCGCCCGGACGATGACCGCCATGGGCAGTCTCGCGATCACGATGTTCGCCGGCGTCACCGCGATTGCGTTGATATCGCACGTACGGGTGGTCGAACACGCCTGTGATCTCATCGGATTTCCCGGCGACTGCAATAACGACGCACAGCGCACGGTGATCGCCCAAATAGCCGCGGCGGTGTTCGGCAACAACAGTGTGATGTTCTTTTACATTCAGGCCGCGACGGCGCTGATCCTGATCCTGGCGGCGAACACCGCTTACAATGGCTTTCCCCTCCTCACCTCGATCCTCGCCCAGGACCGTTACCTGCCCCGCCAGCTGCACACCCGCGGTGACCGACTGGCGTACTCCAACGGCATCATCCTGCTTGCGGTCATCGCCGGCGGGTTGATCTACGCGTTCGACGGCTCGACGACGCGGTTGATCCAGCTCTACATCCTCGGCGTTTTCACGTCATTCACGCTCTGCCAGACGGGCATGGTGGCGCATTGGAATCGGGCATTGCGCGACGCCGATACCCCAGCACAGAGACTCCGTATCCACCGCGCGCGGGCCATCAACGCATTCGGCGCCTGTTTCACCGGTGTGGTCTTGGTGGTGGTCATGATCACCAAGTTCACGCACGGCGCCTATCTCGTGGTCATCGCGATTCCGGTGCTTTGCGTTCTGATGCAGAGCATTCATCGGCACTATGCGGCGGTGCGTGCCGAGCTACGCACCGCAGACGAAGACGAGCCGACGTTGCCGAGCAGGATCCACGCCATCGTACTGATCTCGGGCTGGCACAAAGCGACTCAGCGTGCCCTCATGTTCGCGAAGGCGACGAGGCCCGACACTCTCACCGCGCTGACCGTCAATGTCGACGACTCTGAGACCAGGGCCCTGGTGCGGGAATGGGAGGAACTCAACGTCGACATCCCGCTCAAGGTCATCGAGTCGCCCTACCGCGAGATCACCCGTCCCGTCGTCAACTACATCAAGAAACAGAGGCAGAGCGGTCCGCGCGACGTGGTCAATGTGTACATACCCGAATACGTCGTCGGCCGCTGGTGGGAGAACCTGCTGCACAACCAGAGTTCGTTGCGCCTCAAGGGTCGATTGTTGTTCGAGCCGAGCGTGATGGTGACCAGCGTGCCCTGGCAGCTTCACTCGTCGGCGCACCGCGACCTTGCCCGTGTCGAACACGTCGCGGGCGAAATCCGCAGAGGCATTGACCGTTCCGCGATCAGCTAGTCGCGTTCAAGGCCTACTCCGGCTGGCAAGACACAAAGTCGCAATACACGCGATTTCTGGTCTCACTCGCGCAGGAGCTGTCCACTTCAGCAGTCAAGGTGAACCACAGCGGCTGCGACGATATCGCCGGCCGCGGCCACCGACGCCCCAATGTCGTTCTGCACCATCTGGACGGCTTGCGGGGCGTTCATGCCGCTGCGGGTGACCTTGCAGACCCTGAGACCCTCGGACAGCAACTGCTCTGCGCTGAAGTTGTTGTAGACGGGTTGCACTTCGTGAAGGTAGCTTGCCGGGTCAGCCGCTGCGGGCGAGGCAAGCACGAGCGACATCGCCGCGCCGGCGATCAGGGCTCGAGGCAGGACGGACCACATGTCAGAGGTGAACTCCAGTACGTTTGCTGTTCCGACTGCCGACGTTACCGGCATTCACCGCTGATCGGGCTGCTTTTGGTCCGTTCCACGGCGTGATGGTGGCACTCACCAGAACCTCCTTCAACCCCCCGATTCCTCTGTCGGGGTCGTATGCGGGTCCAACGGCTGGGCCCGAGGAAATGTGATCTATAGGACACTAATGGATAGTGCCCTAACTATGTGGGTACGATGGAGCCATGACCAAAGGAGTCACCGCGGACGTCGATCCGCTCGCATTGGAGCGCCAGGTGTGTTTCGCGCTCGCCATCACCAACCGCGCGGTGCTCGCGGTGTACCGGCCGTTGCTCGAGCCGCTCGGACTGACCCATCCGCAATATCTCGTGATGCTGACGCTGTGGGACAACGCAAAGACCAACGGCGAGCCACTGTCCGTCAAGGACATCGCCGCGACATTGCAGATGGATTCGGCCACTCTGTCGCCGATGCTCAAACGGCTACAGGCCCAGGGGCTGATCACCCGGTCACGCAGTGAGACCGATGAACGCACCACCCACGTGGAGCTGACGACCAGCGGCCGCAATCTGCGCCGCCAGGCGCTCAAGGTCCCCCCGGCGGTGGTCGAGCGCCTCGGCGTCGAGCTGACGGAGCTCGAGAATCTGCACGAGGTACTCACGAATATCAACACCGCCGCATTGGCGGCCGGTGCGCTCGACTCGGAGCTGGACCGATGAGCCCCGATGCTCAGCGGCGCCGCCCTGATCCGCTGCGCTGGGTCTGGTACACCTACGGCGGGACGCTCGGGCCGCGCTACCGCGACTGGGTGTTGCGTGACCTCACCGGGCGCACCCGGTGGGAGCGCCAACTCATCCGCGCCGCGGTGCAACTGGCGCCGCTGGTCGTGGTGGTGTTGCTCGTCCTCGGATCCGGCTGGATCGCCTGGGTTGGCATCGGGTGCGGGATCGTTCTGGCGCTGATCTACTCGATGGCCTACTTCGATCCGGCGGTGGAGCACCGTCTGGCCAAGCACGGCTATCCGTCCGGCACCGCACACCGGATTCTCAGCGAGAGAGACCAGGCTAAGCATCCGGATCGGATGCGCCGCTACATGCAGACGTATCGTGACAACGCCAACTGCCACTGAGGTCGTCAGCACGCCCTGGGGGTGAAGACATGGCCACTCTCGTCTCGGTGAATGTCGGGATGCCGACGGATGTGGAGTGGCAAGGCCGCGTGGTGCGGACCGGGGTCTTCAAGCGACCTGTGAGCGGGTCGCGGATGGTGCGCCGCCTCAACATCGACGGTGACGGGCAGGGTGATCTCGCGGGTCACGGTGGCGAGCAGCGCGCCGTTCTGGTCTATCAGACAGAGTCGTATCGCTATTGGGCAGAAGTGTTGGGCCGGGACGATCTTGAGCCAGGCCATTTCGGCGAGAATTTCACGGTTGACGGCCTGCCCGACGACGAGGTGTGTATCGGCGACCGCTATCGCATCGGCGACGCCGTCTTCGAGGTGACACAACCGCGGGTCACCTGCTATCGCGTCGGAATACGACTCGGCGAGCCGAGGATAGCCGCATGGCTGGTGTCGCATCGCAGGCCGGGCTTCTACTGCCGGGTGCTGCAAGAGGGTGTGGTGGAAGCCGGCCAGGCCATCGAGAAGATCGCGTCGGGCCCAGAAGCGGTGTCGGTCACGGAGATTGACGCATTGCTGTACCTGCCGAGCCATCCGCAACAGGCGTTGCAGCGCGCGTTGCGCATTCCCGCGTTGAGTCCCGGCTGGCAGGAGTCGTTGCGGAGTCTCTCGGATCAAGCCGACCGCGACGGTGCCAGCGGCAACAGCGGGCTCAGCGCGGCCGCCGGGACACCGCCGCCGGCGTGGCGTGGCTTCCGATCGTTGAGGGTGACCGATGTCCGGGCGGAGTCCGACACAGTGTTTTCGGTGAAACTTACCGAGCCGGATGGTGCCCCGTTGCCGAGTTGGCTTGCGGGACAATCCATTGCGCTGCGCATCCACTTGAACGGCGACGACGTGCCGCTCTATCGCAATTACTCGCTGTCGAACCGGCCCGGTGATCGGGATTACCGGATCGCGGTCAAGCAAGAGCCCGGCGGTGTCGCCAGCGGCTACCTGCACAACCATCTGCGGGTCGAAGATCGTCTCGAGGTCGCCGCCGCTCGCGGCGGGTTCTACCTGAGCGACGGAGACCGGCCGGTGGTCCTGATGTCGGCCGGCGTTGGGGTCACCCCGGTGTTGGCCATGCTGCACGCAATCGCCGAACGACAACCAGACCGCCAAGTGTGGTGGGTGCATGCGTCGCGTGATGGCGCTGAGCATCCCTTCGCAGCCGAAACCACCGAGCTGCTCCAGCGATTGTCTGCCGTGCATGTGCATATTGCCTACAGCCGGCCGCGCCCTTCGGATCGACTCGGGGTCGACTACACGATCGAGGGACGGCTGACCACAGAGGCCCTGAGAATGATGGCACTGTCACCAGAGGCGGATGCCTACGTGTGCGGCCCGGATTCCTTTATGCGCGACATGACTGCCGCACTAACCGAGATCGGAATCGAGAAGGTCCACACCGAAACGTTCGGCGCCCAAGGCGCTTTGACGCCCGGCATCGCCGCCTCGACATCATCGCCGCCACACCTACCTGCCGGCCCGCCCGGTGCAGGCCCGGACGTGTCGTTCTCGCGAAGCGGCCTCACCGCCAAGTGGAGTGACCGGTACCCCAGCCTGCTGGACTTCGCCGAGGCGTGCGACGTGCCCGTCCGCTGGTCATGCCGCACCGGGGTGTGCCACAACTGCGAAACCGTGGTCCTTGCGGGCACGGTGCACTACGACCCGGATCCGGTCGAGCCTCCGGCAGACGGCAACGTATTGATCTGCTGTTCGCGGCCCACCTCGACCGTGGTCTTGGACCTGTGACCGACGAACACTGGCAAACTGCGGAGTTCCTCGCATTCCGGCGCGCCGATTGACCTCACGCGGTATACATGCCGCATGCCTGGCAAGGCATGCGCAAGACGGGTCGGCGGCCTGGCCGTCGCCTTGGGCGTCGCCGCTGCCGCCCTGACCGGCTGGAACAGCGGCATCGCCTGGGCCGACGAGTCCGGCGATGCCGCAGGGGCGACTGCCTCCAGCACTCCGTCCGACACGGACTCAGCGACAGGCAACTCCAGCCCGGCGCAAGAAGCCGCAAAGTCGGGCGACACCGAGACGACGACCACCAACGATGACGACGTGCGCACGGCGCCTCCGGGCGTCGTTGTCGGCACGGGCGGGCTCATCGAGGAGCCATCGACAGACCCGACGCCGGAGCCGAGCGAGACGAAGCCCACAACCAAGAAGGGGTCCGACCCGGCTGAGGCCAAGCCCACAAAGAAGAAAACGCCACCCCCGGAATCCCGGGTCACCGACGCCAAGGACGACGCGACACCGACCGGAGCCGCGGCGCGCGACGTGGCCACCGACACCGTTACTCAAAGATCCGATACGACGGAACCGCCGGGAACCGCGTCACTGCGGATCGCATCGACACAGTCACTAGTTGCCACGCAAACTCCACAACTCACGACAGAGCCGACGGCAAAGCCTATGCCGCCCAACCTCGTTACTGTCGTGAGCAGGATTGTGACGGGAGTCGTCAACGCGATCCTGAGCCCGTTCGCCGCGATCAACACCCCGGGAGCGCCCGCCGACACCCCATCGATATGGGCGTTGCTGGCGTTCGCGCGACGCGAGTTCGAGAAGGCATTCACGTCACCATCGCTGACCGACAAACCGGCCGAGCCCAATACAACGAGTCAGACGGAACCCGAACAGCGCACGCTGATCCTGACCGCGTTTCCGGCCGAAACGGACGCGATCCTGTCCCGCACCACACTCGACCCGAACCCCACCGTCGTCGTCGACGGGCACCATTACTACCTCGGCACGCTGGGCGGCAAGAAGGTCATCGTCGCGATGACCGGCATCGGCATGGTGAACGCCACCCGCACCACCGAAACCGCGCTCGACCACTTCACGCCCGAGTCCGGAATCTCCATCGACGCAGTGGTTTTCTCCGGCGTCGCCGGCGGCTCCGGACGCACCGAGATCGGCGATGTGGCTGTGCCGGCCCGGTGGACCTCCGATGACGGAGAAACATGGCACGCGGTCGATGCCGGCATGCTCGCCACCGCCAACACACTCGACGTCGACCTGCTCAGCAGCGACACCCTCGGCGATCCCGCCTGCTATTGCGGTCTTCTCGCAGGCCCGCGGATCGACCTGGGGCGCGAGCCCGATTTACATGTTGGCGGCGACGGTTCCAGCGATGACAACAACAACGGCACGGCGTTCCCCGCCATCCCCCTCGGCGGCGACGTGTTCGGCCCCCAACCCTGCCGCGCACCGGATTACTCACTTCTGTCCACTGGCAACTTCTTCCAGGCAGTCGTGCCCTTCCTCGCCTTCGGGCTGCTCAGCAACATCACGGGGTTCTTGACGGATACGCCTCCTGCTGTGGATGCGGTCGACCAGGAGACCGCGGCGGCGCAACAGGTCGCCGACGCACACGGCATCCCGTTCCTTGGCATTCGCGGCATGTCCGACGGACCCGGCGATCCGCTGAACCTGCCGGGCTATCCCTTCTCGTTCTTGGTCTACAAGCAGATCGCAGCGGACAACGCCGCCATCGTCACCGAAGCCTTCCTACAGAACTGGGACGACACCTGATCTGTGCACACTCACTCCGGCTGTTCCCGGCGTTCGGCGAGCGCGGCCAACCGTGCCAGGCATTCACGGTTCCTTGGATATGCCGCCGCCAGGGCCAGTCGGCGCGGCAGCAGGTTAAGCGGGCCACCTACCGGCACCTCGGCCATCTCGATGCGGCAGCCGGTTTGAGTATCGAACAGTCTCAAGACAATTCGGGCACCACCGAAAGGCCTGCCCTTGGCAAGCAATACCAGTTCCTCGAGCGGCGTGGAGGATTCGACCTCGGTCTCGTCGTTGAGCACCACCGGCCACACGCCAATCGTGTGGTGGATCGTGCTGCCTGGCGCGGGCCATCTGGGATCCACCGCTCGCATGCGAGTGTTTCCGACCACCCACTGTGAATAGTTCCAGCCGTTGGCCAGCACGTCCCACACCTGCTGCCGGGTGGCGGTGGTGTCGCGCTTCACGGTGAGTCGGCTGTCGATCGCCGCTGGTTCTGCCATACCCGCGGGCTACCCGACGGCGACGGCGCCAAACCGCCCCGATAGTCAGCGCTTGGTTTCGTCGGCGAGTGCGACCAGCCTCGCCCGCACCAGGTCGGGCCGCTCATCGATGATGAAATGGGTCGCATCGACCGTTTCCAGCGTGTAGTCGTCGGCGTTTGCGTGTTCGGGCGACACCAGCGACACGTGGATGGCGGTGTCATGGACACCGAACAACGCGCGAATCGGAACGGTGGCACGCCGTGTCTCGGGATGCCTTGCACCCCTTGGTAACTCGCGTAGCAAGAAGGTCCGGTAGCTATCTCTTGCCGAGCGCGCGACCACCGGATCGCGGAACCGGTCCACGTAAACGCGTGCCGTTTCGGGATCGAGCGCTGAGCCGACCTTGAAGGCAAGATGGAGGAAGTTGGTGTAGCGCTGCACCGGCACGCCGAGGAATGCGATCAGCGGCTGATACTTCAGCCAGCGCCAGATGTGCGGCAGCACGTCCCGCGCGGTCACCCACGGGTATGCCATGTTCAGCGCGAGATAGCCGTCGAAACGCTCCGGCGCGCCCAGGACCATCAGGTATCCGATGTAACCGCCCCAGTCGTGTGCGACGAGCAGCACGCGGTCGAGTCCGAGCGCATCCATCAGAGCGAGAACGTCGCTGGCGACGTCCTCCTTCGCCCACTTGTGCGGGGCCGGGCCGGACCACCCGTAGCCGGGCAGGTCAGGCGCGATGATCCGCAGGCCCGGCGGTGGGTCGGCCAACAGATCGTTGTACGCCCAGTGGTGCTGCGGCCAGCCATGGAGTGCGAGGACAGGGCGACCGTCGGCCGGGCCCGATTCCGTGACGTGAAAGCGCACTCCCCGCGCTTCGACGAACGAGCGTCGAACGCCTTCGATGGGCGGCGGTTCGGAGGTCATGAATCGGACTCTACGTAACCGGTGCCGCGCTACCGTCGGCGTATGGGTGGATATCGCGACCTGTTCAATGCCAGCCTCGCCGATCCGACGGCGTTTTGGGCCGACGCCGCACG
>DASRJA010000718.1:0-25235 GCA_035649695.1 Mycobacterium sp.
TGCAGATCACCGAGCGCAAGGCCATCGGGATCGACGACTACATGCGCACCAACGTTCCGCACATCTACGCGATCGGCGACGTCACCGGCAAGCTGCAGCTGGCCCACGTCGCCGAGGCGCAGGGTGTGGTGGCCGCCGAAACCATCGGTGGCGCAGACACTTTGCCGCTTGGTGACTATCGGATGATGCCGCGTGCGACGTTCTGCCAGCCGCAGGTGGCCAGCTTCGGTCTCACCGAGGAGCAGGCACGCGACGAGGGCTACGACGTCAAGGTCGCCAAGTTCCCGTTCACCGCCAACGCCAAGGCGCACGGCATGGGCGACCCGAGTGGCTTCGTGAAGCTGATCGCCGACGGCAAGTACGGCGAGCTGATCGGCGGCCACCTCATCGGCCATGACGTGTCGGAGCTGCTGCCCGAGCTGACCCTTGCGCAGAAATGGGACCTGACAGCCAACGAGCTGGCCCGAAACGTCCACACCCACCCGACGATGTCGGAGGCACTGCAGGAATGCTTCCACGGCCTCGTCGGCCACATGATCAACTTTTGAGAGCGATCTGGGTCGCCGGCATCGGCGGATTGGTGGTCGGCCACATCCTGTGGCTGGCCGGGATCTCGGTCGCGATCGCGACACGAACGATCAACAGCTGGGTGCTGATCGTCGCTGGGGTGTCGTTTGTCGCCGGCGCCATCGCCGCGTATTTCGGCTGGCGGTCGTATCAGCGAAAGTCGGAGATATGGGCCGCGTTCCTGTGGGCCCTGCCGATCTCGCCCGTGTTGTTGTCGCTGACGGTGCTCGGCGTCACGTATCTGTAGGTTTGCCGACGACACGCGCGCAGATGCTGGCCTTGATGCGTTGACGCGCTTACTTTCGACCGATGAAATCTGTTGCGGTGTTGGGGGGCGGTGTCGGCGGGCTGAGCGCAGCGCATGAGCTCGCCGAGCGAGGGCTGAAGGTCACCGTCTACGAGATGCGAGACGCGTTCGGCGGCAAGGCCCGATCGATGCCCGTGCCTGGCTCGGGTACCGGAGGGCGCAAGGACCTTCCGGGCGAGCATGGATTCCGGTTCTTCCCCAGCTTCTACAAACACATCATCGACACGATGGGACGCATCCCCTACGGGCAGGGAACTGTCGCCGGCAATCTCATCGAGACCACCAAGATATTGCTGGCGCAGGGCGGAGACCGGAATGAGCTGCCCGCCCCGACGGTTCCGCCGTCGTCTGTCAACGATGTGGTGGCCGCGCTGAAGTTCATGCGCGAGTTCGTGTTCGGTCTCGGCATCCCGATCAGTGAATTCCTGGACTACACCAAGGGCTTGCTGACGCTGCTCGTTTCCTGCGACGGGCGACGCTATGGCGAGTGGGAAGAGATGAGTTGGTGGGACTTCATGGATGCCGGGCACCGCACTGAGGCTTTCAATAAGTTTCTCGGCGACGGGATCACGCGCTGTTTGGTAGCCGCGCGCGGACGTGAAATGTCGGCGCGCACTGGTGGAATGATCTCGTTGCGGTTGATGCTCAACTCGGGTGCGCCGGTAGACCGGGTGCTCAAAGGCCCGACGAGCGAGGTGTGGATCGACCCGTGGGTCGAGCATCTGCGCGGCTTGGGCGTCGAGTTGCGCGGCGGGCACACGGTCGGCGGCATCCACTGCGACGGGCGGGAGATCACCGGCGTCACCGTCACCGGTCCCCACGGTGACGAACTGATCACCGCCGACTACTACATCGCGGCGATGCCGAAGGAGAAGCTGGAACTGTTGATCTCCCCGCAGATGTGCGCCGCCGATCCGCACCTCGCTGCGCTGGGCCGACTGCAGACCCGGTGGATGAACGGCGCGATGTTCTATCTGGATACAGACGTGCCGCTGGAGCACGGTCACATTATCTTCATCGACTCCGAGTGGTCGCTCACGGCGATCTCGCAGGCACAGTTCTGGAAGCGCGTTGTCGACCTCAAGCAGCGTGGTGACGGAAGGGTGGAAGGCATTCTGTCCGTTGATGTTTCAGAGTGGCGGACCCCTGGAAGCACCGGCAAGGTCGCCAGCGCCTGCACAAAAGATGAGATTTGCGACGAGGTGTTGAAACAAATGCAGGACCACATCAAGGATAGGAAGCTGGACAAGGCCAATGTCGTTACGTGCTTTCTCGATCCGGCGATCTCGTTTCCCAACCCGTCGCAAGCGGCCAACGCCGAGCCATTGCTCATCAACACCCCGGGGTCATGGGCGGATCGGCCGGAAGCCTGGACGGCAATCCCGAACTTCTTTATTGCCGCCGACTTCGTGCGCACCGATACCGACTTGGCGACGATGGAAGCCGCGAACGAAGCAGCCCGCCTCGCGGTCAACGCAATCCTCAAGGCGACGGGGTCGAAGGAGGGATGTGAGCTCTGGAAGTTTCCGGAGCCATGTCTCCTTGCGCCGTTTCGCCTCATGGACCGGCTGCTGTGGCGGCTCGGTCGAAAGCCTCCGAAGCTACCCGTGCGCATGACGTCGACGGGGGAAGTGGAACCGACCGGTCCAGTCGCGCGCACAGTACTGGCGGTTACGCGCCGGCTACGTTAACTTCTTCTGCTGCAACGGCATGGGGATCCCTAGGTCGCGGTGGCCACTGCACGCTCGCTCAGTTGTCTAGCGTTTCATCGCGCGGCGCGAGTTCGAGCATCCGTCGCCCCAACATGGCGCGCGAGCGGACGCCCAGCTTGCGGTAGACGCGGGTCAGAACGCTCTCGACAGTCTTGGCGCTGACGTAGACCGCCGCGGCGATCTCGCGGTTACTCAGCCCCTCGGCGGCCAACTCCGCGACCCGCTGTTCGCTCGGTGTCAGGTCGACCCCGTGGCCCGGGCGGACGTTGACGCGTGCACGCTCGGCATGAACCCGTGCCGCCCACAGCGGGTTGTCCAGCTGCTCGAAGGTCCGCAGGGCTTGGTCGAGCGCAGCAGCGGCAGCCTGCTTCTGGCGCAGCCGGCGATACAGTTGTCCGAGCAGGAGTTGGGTGCGGGCATGCTCGAGTGGCATCCGCAGCCCCCGGTGCGCATCCGCCGCCTGAGCCACGACTCGAACCGCCGCCTCGACGTCGCCGGATGCGGCCAGCCACATGCCGCGGCACCGTGCGGCAACGAGCACCATCCACGCACGGCCGAGTTCGCGGCCGTCGCGCTCGAGCCTGTCGATCAACACTTCGGCCTCCTCGAAGCGACCGCTGATCACCATCGCCTCGATGGCGTCGGGAAGGTATTCCATCTTGGAGATCTCGGTGTTGGGCACCGTGTCGGCGACCGCCAGCAGCGGCGCCAGGACGTTCAAAGCCTCGGCGTGTCTGCCTGCCGATACCTCCAAGCGGGCAAGGCCCGTCAGCGCCAAATCGACCCACCACGAGGATGATTCGCTGCGCGCTGCAGATTCGAGGGCCGCAGTCAGATCTGCACGGGCTTCTTGCTCGTGTCCGGCGTGCACCGCCACCCAACCGCGCATGGCCAGCCCGAGACCGCGTATCGCGGAACCGCCGATCTCTTCGACCCGTCGGAACGTGTCCTCGGCGAAGTGTCGTGCCTCGACATAGCGTCCCAGCCAAACATTCACCAGCACACTGTTGTAGGCCACAAACAACATCTCGATTTCGCCGCCGCGGCGCACCAGCTGCGTAGTCAATGCGTCCAAAGCGGTCGCTGATTCCTCGAGCCGGCCGGTCCACGCCATCAACAACGCGTCAACCGCGCTCGCGCGAAACGGTATTGGAACGTCACCGGCGTGGTCTTCGAGTTCGAGCGCGCGCGTCATGGCGGTCTCGTCGTATCCCGAACCGCAGTGGAAGCTGACGTAGGCCCACGACGCCAGCGCTTGGCTGATCAGCACAGGCTGCGCCGCCGCTTCGGCCTCGGCCAGCGCACGCCGGGCATGCTGAGGCGCAGTCTCGTAGATGCCCTCGTTGATTTGAGCGAATGCGAGCATCATCAGCACCTCGACCAGTACGGTCGGGTCGCCCGTCGCGTCGTCGATCGCCTCGTAAAGCACGTCGGCGGCCTGTGAATAGCCTTCGGTGTGCATGAGGATCACGGCGTACCCGAACATCATCAACGCCCGGAAGGGGCCAGGTTCCATCTGGTCTATCCCGGGCTTGAGCACTTCCTGTGCGCGGGCAGCGTCGCCGGAGCGCAGATGGTGCTCGGCCGCCGCGAACCGCCGCATCGGGGTGTCGCCACCGAGACCAATGGCGAGATCGAGCAGTTCAGCGGCCGCTGCCGGGGCTCCGCGCCCTCGGACCACCGCGGCCGCGGCGTCGAGTGCCGCCAGAGTTTCCTGATCGCTGCTGGTGGCGGCCAGCGCCAGATGCCGCGCTTTGGATTCCGGCTCGCTCAGCGCCTCCGACCAGGCTCGATGCCAGTAGCGGCGCCGCGCGGGCGCGGCGTTGGCATAGACCCCCCGGGCCAACACGGGATGGGTGAACGACACGCGGTTGCCGTCAAGCGCGATGATGCCTGCGCTTTCGGGTTCCTCCAGCAGCTCGACGACCTCCTCGACGGTCGTGCCGGTCACACCGACCAGCATGTCGACTGTCGGCTGCGGCAGACACGCTGCCGCCACCAAAACGTCGAGAGCGCGGCCGTCCAGGCGAGCGATCCGCATCCGCACCAGATTGGCGAGACTGCGCGGGAAAACCTGGTGTTCGCCGCCGCCCTCGGCGTCGATCGCACGGGCTAGTTCCAATGCGTAGAGCGGGTTGCCGCCGGAGACTTCGGCGATGCGCACCATCGTCGGATGCGGAAACGAGCGACCGATTCTGTTCTTGATCAAGGCATGGAGCTCATGCAGACCCAAAGGCGACACTCGCACTTTCCCTATTTCGTCGCCGGTGGCCAGCTGCAGCCAGGACAGCGCGTTGACAGTGTCGTGTTCTTCGCGCTCGGTGAACAAGACGCCGACGCGGTTCTTGAGCCGGCGCACCGCAAACGCCATCACCGCCCGACTCGAAGAATCCAGCCAATGCACGTCATCGACCGCAATCAATGGCGGAGCGTTGGCCGACAATGCCTCTATTACGGACATGAATGCCGCGGCGACCATCTGCTGATTGGCTTCCGGACCCTCGCCACTTGCCCGCATCAGCACGCGGTCGAGCGCTCGGTGCTGCAGGTCCGGGATGCGGGCCATGAGCGTCGGTTCTACATCGGCGACAAGGTCTCCGACCGTCGCGTAGGCGTGCACCGTCTCTGCCTGGCTCGCGCGCGCGGTCAACACACGAAACCCGCGCTCGCGCGCCCGATCAACGGCGAACTGCCAAAAGGTCGTCTTGCCGATGCCGGCCTCGCCCTGAATGAGCAGAGCCGACGGCCGTGTCTTCGCCGCGGTCAGAAGGTCTCCGACCGCGGCGTCGTCCAGCGAAGGTCCCGACACCGGCATTCTGCGATTATGGCAATCAGCAAACCCGCGGAACACGCAGACCGAGGAGACACGCCAGAATTAGCCAGCCATTCATTGAGTTAAGTCCCCCGCGGAGCGGGCCCCTAGCGACCAAATTTCGCTAGGTAGCTGTCTACCTATAGGCAGACGATGACGGCAGCGCGACGGTGGCTTCTGTTGGCCAACGGAGTTTTCCTGGTCGTGGTCGGCGGTGTCCAAGTGGTCTTCGAACTGCTCGCCTACTACAAGGGCGTCGGGCCGTACGGCTACATCTTCGAGGAGTCGCCCTACGCCATCGGCGGGGTGGAAGCGCACGGACTGGCCTTCATCATCGGCGTGCTGCTGTTGGCGGTAGCCGTTCGGGACCTGCGACGGTTCTGGCACATCCTTTCCGCAGTGGTGCACACGCTGCTCGGCGCGGCGAATCTTGTTTTCTGGAACAGCTTTATCGTGTTCGGCATGGTGCCGATGGGGGCGGCGGCCACGGTGGTGCACTTCGTGCTCGTGGCCGCGCACGTCGCCGCTTTTGTGGTGTCTCGTGGGACTGCTCGAGAGCGTTGAGCGGATCTACCACCGGTTCGCCGCGTACCCGTGCCCGGCGAACCTGTGGGTATGCGAGCAATGCGGCCCGGAATGGTCGACCGAGGACATCCGCGCCTTACCGTTGCGGTCGGTGTCCTCCCTGCCACAGCTCGTCGCGGTCCATGTCATGTCTCTCGATGTGGACGGTTTACGGCATTTCTTCCCGCGGTTGATGGAGTTGATGCTGCAGAAACCAAGTCCGGTGTTCGACTTCCGGCTGGCCGACTTGAAGGACCGGCTGCGCGGTTGGCGGCCCGAGGAAGTCGGGTGTGTCCGAGACCTCGCCGACGCCGTTTGGGCCGAGCTGCTGGTCGGCTACCCACCCGCGCTCGGATACTTCTCGGATTGCCCGTCGGCGCTCGATCTCCTCGACTGGTGCGAGCTGCCCCTCGTGAAGTACCTCGGTTTGTTGCTGACCGTCGATGGTTTGCCCGCCGCAAGGCACGTCGCCGATCTCATCGACGCGGTGTTCACGATGCGAGAGCCGTTCGAATCTGCTTCTAAGTCAACGGTTTCCGAGTGGATCACAGATCCCTCGGTCGGCGAGCGTCTGCAGGCGGCGTTCTTCACGGCGCCTATCGAGGAGGCAGCGTGGCAGCTTTCCGCCGCCCACGAGCTGTGGACTGTTTGTGCGCGGTAGCGGTCGGGAGCCCGCTGCGTTATCGTCTGCTGCACCGCAGACGACCTTGGAGGAAGCTACGTGGCAGCGTCGAAGTACGCCGTAATCTCTTTTGCCGGTGCAGTCCTGGCCGGGTGTGCGTTGGCTCTGGCGGCCAATGCCCAGGCCGACGACAACTGTGATCCGTTCCTGCTGTCGATGACTCCGCAGCCTGTTCTCGCATGTCAGGCTCCCGACGTCGCACCGCCGCCCGACCAACCTGCGGTCGCTCCGGTGAACGACGTCGATGTGCCGCTGCCTGCCGAGGTGCCTCCCCCCGCGGAGCCCGGGCCGTTCGGCGACGTCCAGGCTCCTGCGCCGCTTCTGTTGCCGGACGGGTCTGTCCGCTAGCGGGCTCCTTCGACGCCCATACCGTAGGGCATCCGCGCAGGCCGCGCGTGGTCTACAAGATCAGACGCAGTCGGTGCAGATTAGTTGGCCATCTTTGCGGAGAGCCAACCGAGCGTGGTGCTGCACCAGGAAGCAGCTCGAGCAGACGAATTCGTCGGCCTGCTTGGGGACTACGCGGACGGTGAGCTCCTCACCGGTGAGGTCGGCGTCGGGGAGGTCGAACGAATCGACCGCGTCGCCGTCGTCGACATCGATAACCGCGGTCGCCGCGTCGTTCTTGCGGCGGCTGGTCAGCTCCTCAAGTGATTCGTCGGCATCGGGCTCGGTGACGCGGGGAGCGTCATAGTCAGTGGCCATGCGGCATGCCCCTTCCTAATCAAGTCTGGTAAATCGCCAAACGCAGACAGGAAGCGGATTGTTCCCTACGTCAGTCAGGAAAGTCCAGCGGAATTTTCAGCGTCGCCATGGTGGCGGCAAGGGCGTCGTATTGCCCAGCAAGAGTGCAGAATTCGATGAGCTGCGCCCGGTTGTAGATGCCCGACAGCGCCGCCCACGTTTCGGGTGACATCGAGCGGGTGATGACGAACTCGTCGGTCGCGGTGATCAGCACCCGCTGCCGGTCGTTGAGCCCGTCGGCGTCCGGGCCCTCGAAGATCCTGGCCTGCAGTTCGGCGTCGACGCCACGGCTCTTCGCCAGCCGCCGATGCTGTTGCAGCTCGTACTCGCAGTCGCGCAGGTGTCCCACCCGAAGGATGACCAGTTCGGCGTCCTTGCGCGAGAGCTTGCCCGCATACAGCAGATAACCCGAGAACGGCAGCCACGCGAGGAACAGCAGTTTGTGCTGTCCAAGCACATTGAACAGGTGAAACTTCGGTGCGCGGATGCCGCGGGCGCCGAGCTTGGCGATCGCCCAGTTGATCGGCCCGAGCTCCTTGAAACCGCCCGGCGGGATACGTGCGGGCGCGCTCATGACTGCTGCACCAGATAGGGCGACACCGTGCTGCGGTGCTCGTCGATGTCAAGAGCGCGGCCCAGCGCGGGGAACGCCCGCTGCGGGCAGTTGTCGCGTTCGCAAACTCGGCAGCCGGCGCCGATCGGCGTCGCGTTGTCACCCGACAAGTCCAGTCCCTCCGAATAGACCAGCCGATGCGCGTGCCGGAGTTCACAGCCCAGGCCGATCGCGAACGTCTTCCCCGGCTGACCATAGCGCGACGCCCGGCGCTCCACTGTGCGCGCCACCCACATGTAGTTGCGTCCGTCGGGCATCTGCGCGACCTGCACCAGGATCTTGCCCGGGTTGGCGAACGTCTCGTAGACGTTCCACAGCGGGCAGGTACCACCCGACGACGAGAAGTGAAAACCGGTGGCGGACTGCCGCTTCGACATGTTGCCGGCCCGGTCGACGCGGATGAACGACAACGGCACACCACGCATCGACGGCCGTTGCAGCGTCGACAACCGATGCGCGATGGTCTCATAGCTGACGGAGTAGAACGCCGACAGCCGCTCGATGTCGTAGCGGAAGTTCTCGGCCACGTCGTGAAACTGCCGATACGGCAACACCGTTGCGGCCGCGAAGTAATTGGCCAGCCCTAGCCGGGCCAGGGTCGTCGACTCCTCGCTGGTGAACTTGCCCTCGTCGACCAGCTTGTCGATCAGGTCGCCGAACTCGAGGTAGGCCAGTTCGGCGGCCATTTTGAACACCGTCTGTCCCGACGAGAGGTGACCGCTGATCTCCAGGGTCTTGGTAGTGGGGTCGAAGCGGTGCAGCACCGTGTCGCCGAGGTCGATGCGCCGAATGATGTGCACCCCGTGCACCCTGGTCAGCCGGTCGGAGAGCTCGCGAGCGAGTTCGGCGCGGTGCATGCGCATCCGGATGGTGAGGTCCTCGGCGGCGGTGTCGAGCTCGTGCAGATAGTTCTGCCGTTCGTAGAAGTAGTCGCGCACTTCCTCGTGAGGCATCGTGATCGACCCGGTGCCGCTGCCGTCGGAGTTCCTGTCCTCGGTCGCGGCGGCCAGCTGCGTGGTGGTCAGCCGGTAGCGGCGGTGCAGGTTGACCATCGCACGGGCCAACGCCGGGTGTGAGCCGACCATGTCGGCGATCTCGGGGAGGTCGACGTCGATGTCGAGGTCGCGGTCCATCGTGACCTCGCGAAGCTCGGCGACCAGGCGGGTGTCGTCCTGGGATGCGAAAAACGTTGCGTCGACACCGAACACCTCGGTGATGCGCAGCAGCACGGCGACGGTCAGCGGACGCACGTCGTGCTCGATCTGGTTGAGGTAGCTCGGTGAGATCTCCAGCATCTGGGCGAGTGCTGCCTGGCTGAAGCCGCGTTCGCTGCGCAGTTGTCGCACCCGGGAGCCGACAAACGTTTTCGCCACGTCAGACAGCCTAACAACGCTGCGAAGCCAGCCTTCGCATTGTTGGCAGATTGCGGGCTATGGCAGGATCGGGCCGGTTGGAGTAACAGGGGAGATCACGGACATGGCGGGAATCGCAGGTAGCACCGGTTTGGCGAAGGTGATGATGCCTGTACCCGATCCGCACCCCGACGTCTTCGACAGGGAGTGGCCGCTGCGGGTCGCCGACATCGACCGCGAGGGCAGGCTGCGATTCGACGCGGCCACCCGTCACATCCAGGACATCGGCTCGGACCAACTGCGCGAGATGGGGTTCGAGGAAACCCATCCGCTGTGGATCGTCCGGCGCACGATGATCGACCTGATCAAGCCCGTCGAGTTCCAGGACATGCTGCGGATGCGGCGGTGGTGCTCCGGCACATCGAACCGGTGGTGCGAGATGCGGGTGCGCATCGACGGCCGCAAGGGCGGGCTGATGGAGTCCGAGGCGTTCTGGATCAACATCAACCGCGAGACCCAGGGCCCGGCGCGCATCTCCGACGACTTCATCGAAGGCCTGCAGCGCACGACGAACGTCGACCGGCTGCGGTGGAAGGCTTATCTGAAGGCCGGCAGTCGCGAGGACGCCGCCGAGATCCGCGAATACCCGGTGCGCGTCAGCGACATCGACATCTTCGACCACATGAACAACTCCGTGTACTGGGGCGTCATCGAGGACTATCTCTTCAGCACGCCGGAACTGCTCCACAAGCCGATCAGGGTGACCATCGAGCACGATGCCGCAGTGGCACTGGGCGACAAGCTGGAGATCATTTCGCACGTTCACCCGGCAGGCTCGACCGATAAATTCGGCGCCGAACTGACGGATCGCACTGTTAGAACGCTCACATACGCGGTCGGCGAGGAGACAAAAGCCGTCGCAGCGATCTTCGCCCTCTGACTGGTTCAGGTTTAACAGTACGAGCGTACTGACCAGCGAAAATTGCGTTACTGGCCGGTAGCTACTGAACCGGTACAGCGGATAGCCATATTCGCAAACTTAGCAAGTTAACGGTAGGTGTTGGCGAAAGTTGGCAAGTGAAACGAGTGGACCAGCGGTTATGCCTTGGTGCATTCTCGACTTAGCACACAAGTGAAGGTGCTGGAGCGTTAACAACTGTTGACGGTTGGAGCGACTCCAGCGACTCGCAAGAGAAGGAGCACCAATGTCGACCGTTGGCCAGCCGAAGACCCCGGAAGAGATCCAGAAGGACTGGGACACCAATCCGCGGTGGAAGGGCATCACCCGCACCTACACCCCCGCCGACGTGGTGGCTCTGCAGGGTTCGGTCGTCGAGGAGGCCACGCTGGCCCGCCGCGGCGCCGAGGTGCTGTGGAATCAGCTGCACGACATGGAGTTCGTCAACTCGCTCGGTGCGCTGACCGGCAACATGGCCGTGCAGCAAGTGCGCGCCGGCCTGAAGGCCATCTACCTGTCGGGTTGGCAGGTCGCGGGCGACGCGAACCTGTCCGGCCACACCTACCCGGACCAGAGCCTGTATCCGGCCAACTCGGTGCCGCAGGTGGTGCGCCGCATCAACAACGCGCTGCTGCGCGCCGACCAGATCGCCAAGGTCGAGGGCGACACGTCGGTGGAGAACTGGCTGGCCCCGATCGTCGCCGACGGTGAGGCCGGCTTCGGTGGCGCGCTCAACGTCTACGAGTTGCAGAAGGCCATGATCGCGGCCGGTGTCGCGGGCTCGCACTGGGAGGACCAGCTGGCGTCGGAGAAGAAGTGTGGTCACCTCGGTGGCAAGGTGCTGATCCCGACCCAGCAGCACATCCGCACCCTGACCTCGGCCCGCCTGGCGGCCGACGTCGCCGACGCGCCGACCCTCGTGATCGCCCGTACCGACGCCGAGGCGGCGACGCTGATCACCTCCGACGTCGACGAGCGCGATCAGCCGTTCATCACAGGTGAGCGGACCGCCGAGGGCTTCTACCGGGTGAAGAACGGACTTGAGCCGTGCATCGCCCGCGCCAAGGCCTACGCGCCGTACTCCGATCTGATCTGGATGGAGACCGGCACGCCGGACCTGGAGCTGGCGGCGAAGTTCGCCGAGGGCGTCAAGAGCGAGTTCCCGGACCAGATGCTGGCCTACAACTGCTCGCCGTCGTTCAACTGGCGCAAGCACCTCGACGACGCGACGATCGCGAAGTTCCAGAAGGAGCTCGGCGCGATGGGCTTCAAGTTCCAGTTCATCACGCTGGCCGGCTTCCACGCCCTGAACTACTCGATGTTCGATCTGGCCTACGGCTACGCCCGCAACCAGATGAGCGCCTACGTCGAGCTGCAGGAGCGCGAGTTCGACGCCGAGGAGCGGGGTTACACCGCGACGAAGCACCAGCGCGAGGTTGGCGCCGGCTACTTCGACCGGATCGCGACCACGGTGGACCCGACCAGCTCGACGACCGCGCTCGCCGGTTCGACCGAAGAGGGTCAGTTCCACTGATCCTGTAGGGATTGACAGCGCAGGCCCCGCCCAGAAGTGTTGGGCGGGGCCTGACGCATGTGCGAGAGGAAGTTCAGCAGTGACCAATTCCATTGAACGAGTAGGCGTCATCGGCGCGGGCCAGATGGGCGCGGGCATCGCCGAGGTGTCGGTGCGGGCCGGTGTTGAGGTGCTCGTGTATGAGCCCACCGAGGAGCTGACGACGGCGGGCAAGACGCGGATCACCAAGTCGCTCGAGCGTGGCGTGAGCACCGGCAAGATCACCGAGCGCGAGCGCGATCAGGCGCTGGCCAACCTGAAATTCACGACCGAGCTCAAGGACTTGGCGGATCGCCAGCTCGTCATCGAGGCGGTGATCGAGGACGAAGCGGTCAAGGGCGAGATCTTCGCCGAGCTCGACGAGATCATCGCCGATCGCGACGCGGTGCTGGCGTCGAACACGTCAAGCATCCCGATCATGAAAATCGCTGCGGCGACGAAGAATCCGAGCCGCGTGCTGGGTTTGCACTTCTTCAATCCGGTGCCGGTGCTGCCGCTCGTCGAACTCGTCAACACGCTCGTCACCTCCGACGCCGCGATCGCACGTACGGAGAAGTTCGCCAGTGATGTGCTGGGTAAGCAGGTGGTGCGCTGCAGCGACCGCTCCGGGTTCGTCGTCAATGCGCTGCTGGTGCCGTATCTGTTGTCGGCAATTCGCATGGTCGAGGCGGGCGTCGCGACCGTCGAGGACGTCGACAAGGCCGTTGTCGCAGGGCTGTCGCATCCGATGGGACCACTGCGGTTATCGGACCTCATTGGTCTCGACACCATGAAGCTGATCGCCGACTCGATGTTCGAAGAGCTGAAGGACCCGCATTACGCGCCGCCGCCGCTACTGCTGCGGATGGTGGAGGCCGGTCTGCTCGGCAAGAAGTCGGGCCAGGGCTTCTACAAGTACTGACCGAGCTCCCGTCCGAGCGCACGGTTTTGTACTCAAACGTCGAGTGTGCCCGCAAACAACAGTGCGCTCGTCAGAGCGGACACCCTCGGCGGATCAACGCGTCCCGTACCCGTTGCACCACCTCCGGTCGTTGGTAGCGCAACTGCCTGGCGCTGACACGGACTATCAGCCAACCTTTTGCGGCCAGGAACTCGAGGCGCTCGATGTCTTCGGCGTGATCGTCGGGATTCGTCCAGTGGTGCTCGCCGTCGTACTCGGCTCCGACCATCCACTCGGGCCATCCCATGTCGATGCGACGCTTTCGGCCCTTCGGATTGGCGACCGGGATTTGGGTGACAGGCCGTGAGATGCCCGACTGCACGAGAAGCAGTCGCAGCCGCGTCTCCTGCGGTGACTCGGCACCACCGTCGACGAGGTCCAACGTCTCACGGAACCTGCAGATGCCGCGGGCGCCTGGATAGCGTTGCGCGACCGAATAAACTTGGTGGACAGGGACATTCGTTGCATTGAGTAGTGCATCGATCCGAATGACACCGGTTTCGAGTGGCAATCGCCGACCGAGGTCGTAGGCAGTCCGGGCCACCGTTGTGCAGTTGATGCCGCCGACGTCACAGATTTCATCTTCGCGGATTTCGCCGCTGTACACCCGGATTCCTTGCGGTGCTGGCCGTCGGACCCGCGCCAACTCCCCGGGCGAGTCAGGAGGAAGCCACTTGCTGCCAAGCAGTGCCGCAGCCGAATGACCTGCCAGAATCGCCTTGCGTTCCGACCACAGCCATGCGGCGTGCGCTCGATCGAGAGCTGTGAGCGCTATGCCCTTCGGCGCATAGACATTCCGATGGATCTTTGTGTAGCTGCGCATAAGGTCTCGTCGCGTCAGGTCGCCGCTGGCGATAGCTTCAGTCGCAACGATGAGACGTGGTCGCACCATCTCATCGTCGGGCAACCGCGGGCGTGCCCCTCACACAAGTTGTCGTGGCTGTGGATAACGACCGTCGTCGAGCGCACGCTTGTTGTACAGAAACGTCGGGTAGACCCGCAAATAACCGTACGCTCGGCGATTCAAGCCTCGGCGAGCCGCTTCTTCTCGGCCTCGACGTCGAAATCGGCTGGCGGCCAAGACAACTTGAGTCCCTCGAGCGCGTGGAGAAGCAGCTCGGTAACCGCCAACCGGCTATACCACCTGCGGTCGCACGGCACGACGTACCAGGGCGCGTATTCAGTCGACGTACGGTCAAGGACGGTCTGGTAGGCCTCCTGGTACTTCGGCCACTGCTTGCGCTCATCGATGTCGCCCGGGTTGTACTTCCAATACTTGGTGGGATCTTCCAGGCGCTCGAGCAGCTGCTTCTTCTGCTCGTCGGGCGAGACGAACATCGCAACCTTGATGATCGTCGTGCCATCATCGACGAGCTTCTGCTCAAATCTGTTGATCTCGTCGTAGCGCTTGCCCCATACCTCGGGTGGCACCAAGTTGTGCACCCGCACAATCAAGACGTCCTCGTAGTGCGAGCGGTCGAACACCCCGATATGGCCGGCGGGCGGGAGTGCGCGCCGTATCCGCCACAGGTAGTTGTGTTTGCGCTCTTCTTCGGTCGGGACGCCGAATGCCGTGTAGCGGACGCCCATCGGATTCACCGAACCCACAACATGTTTGACGATGCCGCCCTTGCCCGCGGCGTCCATGCCCTGCAACACCAGCAGCACCGAACGGGTGTCGTCGGCCGCCTTGTGGTTTGCGTACAGCATCTCCTGCAGTTCGGCCAGCCGGCCGATGCGCTCGTCCAGCAGTTTCACGCCGTCCGCCTTGGCGCCCTTGAACCCCGGCGTGGCACGGGCGTCGATGTCGGCCACCTTGTCACCGGGGCGAAACTTCAACAGCTTGGGCAGATCTGCAGACTTACTCATGAGCCAACAATTGTGGCGGCAACACCGGCGACGGGTGCGGCTGTTCGCGGAACTTCTCCAGCGATCCGCCGACCTCGACGATGCCGCGCAGCGCGTTCCACGACAGCATCGTCAGATAGTCGATCAGGTCGTCGGCGCTCATCCGTCGGTCGTTCATCCACGAGTGCGTGGCCAGCTGAACCCCGCCGACGGTGTGGTAGGCCCACGGCTCGACGCCACCGGTGTCCATCCCGACCTCGACCATGCGGCGGCGCAGCATCACCGCGAGCATGCGCGCGATGATCTGCTCGGACGTAGCCACCGCCTTGCTCTTGCTCGCCGAGTTGTTCGCCATCACGAACTGGTAGGGCTCCGGCTCGGCGGCCACGGTCTCGACATACACGCGGATGATTTCGCGGGTCAGTTCGAAGCCGTCCAAGTTCGACGACAGGGCCGCGGCCATATTCGGGATCAGCGTGGTCTGCGCGAACCGCATCATCACAGCGGTCGTGAGGTCGTTCTTGTCGACGAAGTACCGGTACAGAACCGTCTTCGACACCCCGATTTCGGAGGCGATCTCGTCCATGCTGACGTTGCTGCCGCGCCGTCGGATGGCCTCCAGGGTGCCGTCTACCAGCTCATTACGGCGCTCCACCTTGTGTTGGTGCCAGCGCCGTTTGCGTCCATCTGTCTTGACCGCCACCGGAGAAGTCTGATGTGCCACTATCGCCGAGATCCGTTCCCTAGTCCTTCCTGATACTACGGCCGATCTTGTTCTGAAGGCTTGCAGGACCCGGCCCCGACGCCGTTGTAGCGGACAATGTAGGGGTGGCACACAGACAGGACGTCGGCACGCGCGCGCTGCCGACGGCGCCGAGGCCTAGCTTCGCGGAGTCGTTAGCGGGCGCGGACACCGTCGCCGATGCCGAGCGTCGCCGCGGGCTGCGGCGGATGAAGCTCGTCGCGCTGGGCTTCCTGGTCGGCGCCACCGTGGTTTTCCTGCTCTGCACCTGGGCCCAGTCCAACGGAGCCGCGGCATGGGTGGGCTACGTCCGGGCCGCCGCTGAGGCCGGCATGGTGGGCGCGCTGGCCGACTGGTTCGCGGTCACCGCCCTATTCAAACATCCACTCGGCATCCCGATCCCACACACCGCAATCATCAAGCGCAAGAAAGACCAGCTCGGCGAGGGCCTGGGCGCCTTTGTGCGGGAGAACTTCATGTCGCCCCAAGTCGTCGAGACCAAGCTGCGCGACGCCCAAGTGGCAGGCCGACTCGGCAAGTGGCTCTCGGAGCCGCAGCACGCGCAGCGGGTCGCCACCGAGACGTCGAACGTCCTGCGCGTCCTGGTGGAGATGCTGCGCGACGAGGACGTGCAGCATGTGCTGGACCGGATGATCGTCAAGCGTGTCGCCGAACCGCAGTGGGGGCCGCCGATCGGCCGGGTGCTGGCCACGCTGTTGGCCGAGCGTCGCCAGGAAGCGCTGCTACAGCTGCTCGCGGACCGGGCCTTTCAGTGGTCGCTCAACGCCGGCGACATCATCGAGCGCGTGGTCGAACGCGACTCGCCCACCTGGTCGCCGCGCTGGGTCGACCACCTCGTTGGCGACCGTATCCACCGCGAGCTGATGGACTTCACCGACAAGGTGCGCCGCAACCCCGACCATGAACTGCGCAGGTCGGCCACCCGCTTCCTGTTCGAATTCGCCGACGATCTGCAGCACGACGAGGCCACGATTCAGCGCGCCGAGAACGTCAAGGAACAGCTGATGGCCCGCGACGAGGTCGCCAAGGCCGCCGAGACCGCGTGGGCCGCCGCCAAGCGGATCATCCTCGAGTCGGTCGACGACCCATCGTCGGCGCTGCGCACCCGCATCGCGGACTCGGTGGTGCACATCGGCGAGTCGCTCCGAGACGACGCCGACCTGCGCGACAAGGTCGACAACTGGATCATCCGTGCAGCTCAACACCTGGTCGCCGAATATGGGGTGGAAATCACAGCGATCATCACCGAGACGATCGAGCGCTGGGACGCCGACGAGGCCAGTCGCCGCATCGAACTGCATGTGGGCCGTGACCTGCAATTCATCCGGATCAATGGCACTGTGGTGGGGTCGCTGGCCGGACTGATCATCTATTCGGTAGCCCAGCTACTCTTCTGACCTGCGCTAACTAGTGCTTGCAAAAGTTAGCACCCCGTCGTACGGTTAATTGCGTCGCACATCGGATACCCGACGCAACCGAGGGGGCCACGCCATGCCGCAGGATGAAAATCTTGCCGCCGTCGTGTCTAACGCTGCCCAGAACGCCGCGCAGGACATCGGCAGTTTCATCCGTACGCAACGCGAGGCAGCACAGGTATCCGTGCGGCAGTTGGCCGAGAAGGCCGGCGTCAGCAATCCCTACCTCAGCCAGATCGAGCGGGGATTGCGGAAACCCTCGGCCGACGTGCTGCAGCAGATCGCCAAGGCGCTACGGGTGTCCGCGGAAGTTCTCTACGTGCGGGCCGGGATCCTCGAGCCCAGCGAGAAGAGCGAAGTCCGCGACGCCATCGTCACCGACACGGCGATCACCGAGCGGCAGAAGCAAGTGCTGCTCGACATTTACACGTCGTTTTGCCAACAGAACGAAGCCGTCAGTGAGGAGCCGACGACTGAAGCGACTACAGACCAATCACCCACGCTAGAAATCCAGCAATTCAACGAAAGTCCCTGAAAGGAATCCAACAATGGCGAAGAAAACGCCCGCCAAGAACCAACCCACCGTTGACGACCTCAAGGCCCCGCTGCTCGCTGCCGTGGGCGCTGCTGACCTGGCCCTCGAGCGGGTCAACGAGATCGTTGCCACCCTGCGTGAGCGTGCCGGCGAGGCCCGCACCGACACCCAGACCCGCGTCGAGGAGAGCCGCGCTCGGCTGACCAAGCTGCAGGAGGACCTGCCCACGCAGTTCGACGAGCTCCGCGGTCGGCTGTCGTCCGAGGAGCTGCGCAAGTTCGCCGAGACCTACGCCGACGCCGCGCAGACCACCTACAACAAGCTCGTCGAGCGTGGCGAGGCCGCCCTCGAGCGGATTCGCACCACCCCCGCGCTGGAAGAGGGCCGTGAGCGCGTCGAGCGCTACTCGGACCAGGCCGTCGAGCTGACCCAGGAGGCGCTGGGCAACGTGGCGACGCAGACCCGTGCGGTCGGCGAGCGTGCCGCCAAGCTGGTCGGCGTCGAGCTGCCGAAGAAGGCCGCCAAGGCCGCTCCGGCCAAGAAGGCCCCGGCTAAGAAGACCGCCGCCAAGAAGGCGCCGGCCAAGAAGGCCCCGGCCAAGAAGGTCACCCAGAAGTAAATAAGGGCTCAGGTCACCCCTCGGGGTGACTCAGAGTCGACCCGGGGACGTAACCCGCTTAGGCTAGCTATGTGGAGCTTCAAGGCCTGGTGGGTTACGTCCTCTTCGTTTTGCAGATCGCGGTCGTGGTGACGGCGGTCTACGCGTTCGTTCACGCCGCGCTGCAGCGCCCTGACGCCTACACTGCCGCCGACAAGCTGACCAAGCCGGTGTGGCTGGTGATCCTGGGCATCGGCGTGCTGCTCGCCTTGGTGCTCGGTATTACGGGCGTGGCGATCGCCGCTGTGGCAGCGGGCGTCTATCTCGTCGACGTCCGGCCCAAGATCCTGGAAATCCAAGGCAAGTCGCGCTAGCCGCGTGCGCATTGTCTTCGCCGCCGCGACGGCGGCTGTCACCCTGGCCCTCATCGTCGCGCCCGTCGCGTCTGCCGATCCGGTGCCCGGCCCGCCGTATGTCGACCATGTCCAGTGGTCGAAGTGGGCCGACCTGTCCAGCCTGCGCGTCTACCCGACCGATGCCGCGCGCCAAGCCTCGCTGGACCCCGGCACCGACGCCCAGGCCGGCGAGGCGTGGACCGAGGTGCTGACCCTTTCGCCCGACGCCGACATACCTGGCATGCAGGCCCAGTTCCTATGCCACTGGCATTACGCCGAACTCGTCGAACCCGGCAAGGTCAGCTGGAACCTCGAACCGTGGCGAAATGAGGTCTCCGAAGAGCAGATGGTCGCGGCGGGCTGCAATCCGGGCGGCACAGAAGAACCGTTTTAGTGCGGCGCTACAGCCGTGCCGGGGTCGCGGCGCTCGTCGACCACACACTGCTCAAGCCAGAGGCCACTGAGGCCGACATCGTCGCGCTGTTGCACGAAGCCGACGAACTCGACGTCTTCGCGGTCTGCGTATCGCCGACGATGGTGGCGACGGCCAAGTCGTTCAAAACGGGCGACTATCACATCGCCTCGGTCGTGGGATTCCCGTCAGGCAAACATGTTTCGGCGATCAAGGCCGAGGAGGCCCGACTGGCTGTCGCGGCCGGGGCCGACGAGATCGACATGGTCATCGACGTCGGATCGGCGTTGGAAGGCGACTTCGACGCGGTGAAGGCCGATATCTCAGCGGTTTTCGATGCGATACCAAGTCACGCCATCTTGAAGGTGATCGTGGAATCCGCCGCCCTGCTTGCCTTGGCCGACGAAGGGCGACTGGCCGACGTGTGCCGCATCGCCGAGGACGCAGGCGCCGATTTCGTCAAGACCTCCACCGGATTTCACCCCAGCGGGGGCGCCTCGGTACGCGCTGTCGAGGTGATGGCGCGCACGGTCGGAGAACGGCTGGGCGTCAAGGCCAGCGGTGGCATCCGCACCGCGGACGATGCCGTCGCGATGCTCAACGCGGGCGCCACCCGGCTCGGACTATCCGGCACCCGCGCGGTGCTCGACGGGCTGGATTAGAGGTTCGCGAAGCAGGGGTCTTCGTTCTGCTTCGGGATCGTTGCGTTCTGCGTCGAAAATTGGCTCACCACACCGGTATCCGTGACCTGCACCGAGTCCGCATGGATGCCGAGCGGGTAGTTCTTGGTCAGCTGCGCGCTGAATGCGTCCAGCGCGGGCTGGACGGTCTCCCGCGGAAGGGCGAAGCCGAGGCCGGTCAATTCCGTCACCTGCAGCGAGATCCCGTTGTCGACGACCGCCGGCTTGGCAGTGATGTTGCCGAGCGCGCCCTGCAACTCGATGGTCCCTGCGGACGGATTGGTCGTCACACCGGTGACGAACGAGCCGACGAGCGGGATCGCATTCTGGATGGTCTCCTTGATGCCCTGCGACGACCACGTGACGTTCGCGACCAACGATCCGATCGAGCCACCGGAAGTCGCGGTGTCCTCGAGCCGGACGTCCTTGATGACCACGTTGACCTTCATGCCCTTGGCCTGACGGATCTGGTTGCCGGCGGTCTCGATGTGGATGTTCGTGTAGTGGCCCGACACGTGCTGCATCAGGAACGGTGGCAGAGCACCGAACGAAACCGACGCGCTGTCCTGTGTTACGCATTCGGTTGCCTTGGCCACTACCGAGTCCGCCCGGCTGCGCGCATACAGCTCGCCTGCCAGCAGGCCGGCCGCCACCAGAGCGATGACGATGACCACGACGAGGACGATGGACAGCGGGTCGCGGAAGAGGTTCTTGACCTTCCCCGGCAGCGACGAGTCCTTCTGCGGAGGTGCGGCCTGCGGAGGTGCGGCCGACGGTGGTGCCGGCTGGCCCGGCGGTGGGCCTTGCGGGAACTGTGGCGGCGGTGCGACGGGCGGGCCCTGATTGGCCGGGCGAGCCCACGGATCAGTCACCTCAGCGATTCTGCCTTATCGACGCGCGTGAACTCTGAGCGGTTATGCAACACCGCGATCGTCTCGCGGGCCTTCTGCGCCGCATCGAGGTCCAGATCGGACACCAACAACTGCGGATCCGCCCCGGCCGATGCCAACACCTCTCCGACCGCGGACGCGACCAGACTGCCGCCGACGCCAACCGGCCCGGCGGAGGCTAGTTCGTCTCCGGGATAGGCCTGGTCCACGGCGGCGACGATGCCCGTCGCGTCGATGGCGCGGGCCCGGGCCAACAGCGTCCACTGCTCGAGCTTGCCGGGTCCGGTGCCCCATGACGCGTGCACGGTGATGAGTTGCGCTCCGCGCTGGGCCAATTCGACGTAGAGCTCGGGGAAGCGGACGTCGTAGCACAGTGTGATCCCGACGTTCACGCCGCCGACCGTGATCATCGCCGGTTCGTGCCCGGGTGCGACGGTGTCGGACTCCGCGAAGCCGAACGCGTCGTAGAGGTGAATCTTGTCGTAGTGCGTGTCGATGCCGGGACCGGTGGCGATCAGGGTGTTGGTCACCCTGCCATCGTCGGCAGGAACGAACATGCCGGCGACGACGACGATGCCCGCGCGCTCGGCAATCGCGCGGACCGCCGACGCCCACGACCCGTCCAGCGGCTCTGCGATCGGGGCCAGCGGTACACCGAACCGGCACATCGTCGCCTCCGGGAACAGCACCAGCGAGGCGCCTGCGTCGGCGGCGCGTCGCGTGTAGTCCTCGACCAGGCCGAGGTTCGCCGTGGGTTCTGCACCGCTCTGGATCTGCGCGAGGGCAATCCGCATGCGGTCAGCCTAGTGGCGCGACCATCGACCAGGGCACGGTAAGCACGCCGTCGCGCATCCGCCGGCGCGGCGGCTCGACCGGGACGCCCTCGTCGCGCAGCAAGTCGAGCATGGCCCGCCAGCGCACCCGCGGCCCGAACACGCCGTGGCCCGCGACGCTGGCCCACGCGCGGTCCGCGGACATCAGCAGTGTGTGGACGGGCTGCCCGGCGACGATGTGGTGGATCAGCACCTTGGGCAACCGCTCGGCCAGATCCGACGGTCGCTCGATAGCGAACGGATCGCATGCCAGCGTCAGGCTGATCGGCCCGTCGACGTCCAGCAGCACCCAGCAGCAGCGGCGGCCCAACTCATCGCAGGTGCCGTCGACGATCAGTCCGCCCGGCGCCAGCGCCGCCTGCATCACCGACCACGCGGCTGGCACGTCTTCGACCGGGTATTGACGCAACACGTTGAACGCGCGCACCAAAACCGGTCTGCGCCCGGCTAATTCGAAGCCGCCAAGCGCGAATTCCACGCCGTCGCGCGGCGGCACGATGCGTTCGGGGTGAATCTCCAGCCCGACGACACGAACGTCGGCCCGTACCACCCGCAGCCGCGCCGCCAGCTCCAGCGTCGTCACCGGCAGCGCGCCGTAGCCGAGGTCGACCACCAGCGGATCGGCCGCCGCCTGCAGCGCGGTGCGCACCCGTCGCGAGTGCACCAGCCAGCGGTCGCTGCGACGCAACCGGTTATGGCCCGTGGTGCCGCGGGTGATGGCGCCGACGGGCCTAGTGGTGCTTGGAAATCCAGTCAGCGGTGAACGCCTCCTCGGCGTCGAAGAGCTGTTTGATGTGGTGCAGGATCAGATCTTCCAGCACGCCGCCGACCAAGGGGATGTGCACCTTACAGATGCTGGCCAGCCGCAACTTGCTGCCGGCGTCGGTCTCGGTCAGGAAGTACTGGCCGCCAAAGCTGCCGGGGCCGTGCGGAATTGAGGCCGAGTAGGTGCCTTTGGCCCGGTTCTTGTCGTGGTCGTAGGCGTCGAAATGCTGCTTGCGGGTGATGATCATGTCGACCGGCACGACGGTCCGCGCGATCGGCGGCAGATACATCCTCGGCAGGTTCTGCACGAAGACGATGTCGGTGCCACGCTCGGTCGACGTGAAGGACCTGATCTGCGACTGCGGCGTCAGGAACCGGTACGAGTCCATCAGGGTTTGCCAGTACTCCCGGTTCGTGAAGTCCTGGTAGATCTTCTCGGTCGGTGCGTCGAACTCGATGGTGTAATCCATGCGACGCGACATGGAACATAATCTTACTTACGGGTTACGCGTTTTCGGTGATCCACACCGTCGTAAAGCGCTGTTCTGCAATTAGTAGGTCGACGAGCTGGCCGCCGATGAAGTTCTCGATCTTTCCGCCGACCAGCGGCACGTTGACCTGGACGGTGGCGTTGAACTCCAACCGCGAGCCGCCGCCCGATTTTGCTGGGACGAGCACGGCGCTGCCGGTCAGTGTCGCGGGCGCGTCGATGATCGCGAGGTCGAGGGTCGCGGTGGACTGCCCGTCGCGGATCGGGCTCCATTTCTCCTCGCGAACAAGGACCAGGTCGCCTCGGTGGAACTGGGTCACCACGGCAGGTAGCCGGTCGGCGCGCAGCCGCTGCGTGGTCTTTATGTCGATGCCGTCGCCTTCGACGGTCAGAAAATCCAGCGCGTAGTCGTCGGCGCCGGAATCGGCCAACCGCGCCAACCAATACTGTTCGTCGCCGAATGCCAGGTGAACCTGTTCGACGCTGCCCCCGTATTCGGTCGCCATGTCGAATGAACGCGGCATAGCTGGCCAGGCTACCGTTACGCCCCGTGACCGGTCTGGATCTGGGGGGCGCGGCCGTCGCCGACGACGTGCCGTTGGCGCCGCTGACCACGCTGCGCATCGGACCCGTTGCACGCCGGTTGATCACATGCACGAGCACTGAGCAGATCCTCGCCGCGCTGCGGGCGCTCGACGATGTGCTGGTGCTTGCCGGTGGATCGAATGTCGTACTGGCCGATGACCTCGAAGACCTCACTGTCGTGCTGCTCGCGAACACCGAAATCACCGTCGAGGGCAACATCGTGCGCGCCGAAGCCGGCGCGGTGTGGGACGACGTCGTGGTCACCTCGCTGGCCCACGGGCTCGGCGGGTTGGAGTGCCTGTCAGGCATCCCCGGATCAGTGGGCGCGACGCCCGTGCAGAACGTCGGAGCCTACGGCGCCGAGGTCGCCGACACCATCCGCCGCGTGCGACTGCTCGACCGCCACACCGGCGAAGACCGCTGGGTGTCGCCGGACGCACTCCAATTCGGTTATCGCACAAGCATTCTCAGACACTCGGCGGCCGCGATCGTGCTCGAGGTGGAGTTCGCGTTGGACGCCGACGGGCGCAGCGCGCCGCTGCGCTACGGCGAACTGGCCGGCGCGCTGGACGCCGAGCCCGGGTCCCGCGCCGACCCCGCACGCGTGCGGGAGGCCGTGCTGTCGCTGCGGACCCGCAAAGGCATGGTGCTCGACGATGCCGACCACGACACCTGGAGCGTCGGGTCGTTCTTCACCAACCCCGTCGTCAGCACCGATGAATTCGACCGGGTAGCGCGCCGCACCGACGGGCCGGTGCCGAACTACCCGGCACCTAACGGCGTGAAACTGGCCGCGGGCTGGCTGGTGGAGCGGGCCGGCTTCGGCAAGGGCTACCCCGGCGATGGCGCGCGGGCACGACTGTCCACCAAGCATGCGCTGGCGCTGACGAACCGCGGCGATGCCACGACCGAGGACGTAATCGCGCTGGCCAGGACGGTACGCGACGGTGTTAGGACGACATTCGGGATCGATCTCACACCCGAGCCGATTCTGATTGGGGCCGCTCTCTAGGTACCCTGGGTCCACGTGAGCCCAGCCGATCCCTTGCCGTCGATGAACCGGCGGCGCATTCTTACCGCCCTGGCGGTAGGAGTCGTTGCACCGGGCGCACTCGCCGCCTGCGGTAGCAGGATCAGCAAACCGTCCGCGGACGCACCGGCCGCACCCGCCGGGCCGTCGATCAGCTACCAGCCCGCCAACGCCACCACCGACGTGGCACCCGTCACGCCGGTGCGCGTGGAGGTCAAGGACGGCTGGTTCCAGCGCGTCGCGCTGACCAATCCCGACGGCAAGGTCGTTGCGGGGGCGCTCAACCGCGATCGCACCGTCTTCAACACCACCGAACCGCTCGGCTACGGCGTTTCGTACACGTGGGCCGGGTCGGTGGTCGGCCATGACGGTAAGGCCGTCCCGGTCGAGGGCAACTTCACCACCATCAACCCGAGCACTCAGGTCAACGGTCAATTCCAGCTCGCCGACGGTCAGACGGTTGGGGTCGCCGCGCCGGTCATCATTCAGTTCGACGCGTCGATCACCGACAAGGCATCCGTCGAGAAGGCGCTCAAGGTCACAACGGAGCCGCCGGTCGAGGGCAGCTGGGCGTGGCTGCCCGACGAGGTCGGCGGATCGCGGGCGCACTACCGAACCAAGGAGTACTACCCGCCGGGCACCAAGGTCAGCGTCGACGCGAAGCTCTACGGCGTGCCATTCGGCGACGGCGCCTACGGCGCGCAGGACATCTCGCTGAACTTCGCGATCGGCCGCCGCCAGGTGGTCAAGGCCGAGGCCTCGACCCACCGCATCCAGGTGCTCGACGAACAGGGCGCGGTGATCATGGACTTCCCGTGCAGCTACGGCGAGGCCGACCTCCCGCGCAATATCACCCGCAGCGGAATCCACGTCGTCACCGAGAAGTACGAGGACTTCTACATGACCAACCCGGCCGGCGGCTACAGCAATGCGCACGAGCGGTTCGCGGTGCGGATCTCCAACAACGGCGAGTTCATCCACGCCAACCCGGCCAGCTCCGGTGCACAGGGCAACACCAACGTCACCAATGGCTGCATCAACCTGTCGACGAGTGACGCCCAGCAGTACTTCAACAGCGCGATCTACGGCGACCCGGTCGAGGTCACCGGCACCTCGATCGAGCTGTCCTACTCCGACGGGGACCTCTGGGACTGGGCCGTCAGCTGGGACGA
>DASRJA010000719.1:0-10702 GCA_035649695.1 Mycobacterium sp.
TGGGCGGCACGCTTGGTGTCGCGATTGTCGGCAGCGTGTTCGCGTCCATCTACTCGAGCCGGCTGTCCGACAGCGCGGTGCTGGCAGCGCTGCCTGCCCAGGCCCGCGGGACGATGGAACGCTCGATGGCCGCAGCACAACAGGTCATTGGTCAACTACCGCAGGGTGTGATTCCCGACGTTCGCGCCGCCGTCAACACCGCGTTCCTCGACGGCCTGCAGATCGGATCCCTGGTCAGCGCCGGTATCGCGCTGGGAGCCGCGATCGTCGTCGCCTGGCTGCTGCCCGCACGGGCCCGGCAGACAACGCTCCAGCCCGAGGCGGTGTCGTTATGAGCACCTACACCGACACCTGGACCGACGGCCACGGGCCCATCCAGTACTTCACCCGATCCGACGGCTCCCGCCTGCGGTACTTCACCGCAGGCAGCGGCCCGGTGCTGGTCCTGATGCACACGATCCGTACGCAGTTGGACTACTTCCATCGCGTCATCCCGCAGCTGTGGGACTCGTTCACCGTCTACGCACTGGACCTGCCCGGCATGGGCTGGTCGGACATCGTGCCAGGGGCGCGCTACGAAGAGCCCAACCTGCGTGCTGCGGTGGTCGACTTCGTCACCGGCCTCGACCTGCACGACGTCATCCTGGCCGGCGAATCGCTCGGCGGCGCGCTCGCGCTGCAGGCGTCTGTCGACCTCAAGGACAGGGTCAGCCGGGTCGTTGCGTTCAACCCCTACGACTATCCAAGCGGCCTCGAAAGGGGCAACTTGTTCGCTCGGTTCATCATCAGCAGTGTTCGCATGCCGTGGCTGGGTCCGCTGTTCGCCGCCATGGAGAACCGGCTGATCATGAAGCGTGTGATGCGCGGGGGTGTGGTCGACAATGCGACGCTGCCGGATGACTTCATCGTCGAGCTCCGAAAGAGCGGACGCCGCAAGGGATATACCCACGTCGCGCGAGCCGTCTATCGCAGCCTCAGGGGATTCGTCAAAGCCCGCGACCGCTACCGCGACGTGGCGGTGCCGGTGACGTTGGTCTACAGCGACCAGGACTGGTCACGGCCGGCGGAGCGCGAACACGTCGCGAACCTGCTGACGGAGGTCGAGCGGATCACCCTGCCCGACACCGGCCACTTCTCGGCCCTGGAACGGCCGAACGAGGTGGCCAGGATTCTGCGGCGATCGAATTGACCCTGCGACACCTGCCGGACTCTTAGACTCCCGCAGGTGGACGCCGACTACATCGTCGTGGGAACCGGCTCGGCCGGATCGGTCGTGGCCAACCGGCTCAGCGCGGACCCCTCCGCGTCGGTGGTTGTGCTGGAAGCAGGGCCGCGCGACAAGGACAAGTTCATCCATATCCCCGCCGGCTTCGCGAAGCTGTTTCGCAGCGACATGGACTGGGACTACCTGACCGAGCCGCAGAAGGAACTCGACGGCCGCGAAATCTATTGGCCGCGAGGGAAAGTGCTCGGCGGATCGTCGTCGATGAACGCGATGATGTGGGTCCGCGGCTTCCCCGCCGACTACGACGAGTGGGCCGAGCACGCAGGCGAGCAGTGGAGCTACGCCACTGTCGAGAAGTACTTCAACCGGATCGAAAGCGGTCCGCTGGTCATCTCGCCGCAGCGCAGCCCCCGCACATCGACGGCCGCCTGGCTGCAGGCCGCGCGCGAGTGCGGTCACGAGGGTTTCGTCGAAACCCGCGTCACGCAACGCAGGGGAGCGCGCTGGAGCACCGCCGACGCGTACCTCAAACCTGCACTGCAGCGAAAGAACCTGACCCTGCACACCGAAGCCACCGTCACGCGAATACTGTTCGACGGGACACGCGCGGCGGGCGTCGAATTCGAACAGCTCGGCGCGCGCCGTGTCGTCAAGGCCCGGCGCGAGGTGGTGTTGTGCGCCGGGGCGATCAACAGCCCGCAACTACTCATGTTGTCGGGGATCGATGCTCGCGATCAGCTCGCCGCTCATGGCATCGACGTAGTGCACGAACTGCCCGGGGTCGGCGCCAATCTGCTGGACCACCTCGTCGTTCCGATTGGGTTCGACGTGCCGAACGACACCTTGTTCACAGCTGAGAAGCCGGTGCAGTTGGTCAATTACCTGGTGCGACGGCGGGGCATGCTGACCTCGAATGTGGGGGAGGCGTACGGCTTCGTCAAGAGCCGCCCAGAGCTCGAACTGCCCGATCTGGAGCTGGTTTTCGCGCCTGCGCCGTACTTCGAGGAAGGCATCGGCGATCCTTACGACCGCCACGCCGTTGTCATGGGGCCGATCCTGCTCAAGCCGCACAGCACGGGCACGATCACCCTGCGGTCGGCCGACCCAAAGGACAAGCCGATCATCGACCCGGCCTACCTCACCGACGCCGCTGGCGCTGACCGCTCTGCGCTAATGGCCGGGCTCCGGATGTGTGCCGACATCGCCAGATCGGCGGCACTGAAGGGCATCATCGGCGAGGTGGCGCGGCCGCTCGGTGCGACGGACCTCGACGACGAAACACTAGAGCGGGCGCTGAACTCGTTGTCGCACACGCTCTATCACCCGGCCGGCACATGCCGGATGGGCGCCGACGACGGTAGCGTGGTCGACACGGAGCTGCGGGTGCGCGGTGTGGACGGGCTGCGCGTCGCCGATGCGTCGGTGATGCCCACGATCATCCGCGGCCACACCCATGCGCCCAGCGTGCTGATCGGTGAGAGGGCGGCCGATCTGATCCGCGGCTAAGGCCGGCTGTCTGGCGGAACGAGTCGACCCATGTCGTCCAGCAGTGATTCCGCCGAAGCGATATCCCCCCGCAGATCGCGGTCTTCGGTGTTGTCCGGCAGACCGTCGGCGAGCGCCAGCGCGTCGCCCACGGCGCCGCTGAACTGATCATCGAGCCCGCGCTGGCGCAAAAGTCGCACCGCGCCAACGAGTTCGCAGCACAGCAACACCCGGTACGCGGCGATTGATCGCTCGAGTTGCTGCGCGCCCTGGGAGGCGAAAGTGGCGTCCTCTTCAGCACCCCGCGACAGCACTAACGTGCCGGCGGATGCAGGCTGAGCGGCGTTGCGGATCTCGGCGATTGCTCCCGCTGCCACGTATTCGACCATCATCAGCCCGGATGACCCGGCCGCATCGGCGGCCAAGAAGGGGTTGCCTCCGTTGGTATCCGGGTCGTTGAGCATTCTGATCCGAGAATGCGTGATCGGTGCGGCAAGTGCGAGCGCCAGCGTGGTGCCGTCCAATTCCAATGACAACGACGCTTGATAGAAGGCACCGTGGTGAACCACTGCGTCGTCGTCGATGTCGAACAGAGGGTTTTCCTGCGCGCTGTTGAGCGTCCTCTCGAGTTGTTCCTCCAGCGAATGCGACGACGCCAGCACGGTCGCCTGCGCTACCGGGTACACCCGCAACCCATACGGATCCTGGATGCGAGCGGGCCGGCGGTTCGGCCCGCCCTTGGTCGCCAGCAGGGAGCGCAGGCGATCTGCAATGGTCGAGACGTACGGCGCTGCTGACGCCTGCGCCGCGACCGACGAAAGCGCCTCGGGATTGCCGTCAAGCGCAAGAAAGCTCAGCATGTAGATGACGCTCGACGCTCTTTCGAGGAGTGAAAGTTCGTCCAGCGCAAGACAACCCCGCCCGACCGTCAGTGCGCTGCTGCTCATGAACGGTAGGGCGCTGTCGGCGCCCCACGGCTCCATCGGCGTCAGTGGCTTGGACGCGGGGCGTTCTCCGATCAACGTCAACGCGGTGCCGGCAAGGGGAGCGAGGTCGCCCGTCCCGATGGACGCGTATTGCCGAAGTTCGGGCAGGGCGTCGTCGTTGAGCATCGCCTCGAGTCCGGCCAAGATCCTGGGATCGAGTCCGGCGCCGGGCACGCATAGTTGAACCAGGCGAACCGCGAGCATCGCTCGCACCGTTCTGTCGTCAAGGGGATCGCCGGCGTCGACCGCGTGGCTGCGAAGAAGTCGCATCCCGTATTCGGTATCGGTCGGCGATACGGACGTGGCCCGATTCGCGCCGACACCCGTCGTCCGTCCGTAGATCGCGACCCGGGTGCCCAGCTCCGCTGCCACCTCATGCGCGTGGGCGACAGCCTTCAGAACTTCCGGCGAAACCGAGACCCGATCGCGGCGGTCCGCGAGCGCCACGACATCGGCGATACTCGCGGGTCCGTTAAGGACAAGCATGAAATTCTCCTGATCCTCTATCGCTGGCGAGCGATACGTCCTATCATCACCGAAACCACACATTGCCGCTAGATGGAATTTGAATTTTACTCAATGGAAATCCGGAGAGGGCTGATCGCAACAAACCCCTCGTAGATTCCATCCCGGCGAGAGGAGGTCACGGTGGCCGAACCGTCCACGCGGACCGTGGAACGCGCACTCGCCCTGCTCGCGACCATCTGCGACAGGGGCGGCGCGAATCTGGCCGACAGCGCCCGGGAGTGTGATCTCGCGCCGAGTACGGCACTTCGGCTCCTCCGCACGCTGGAGAACACAGGGTTCGTCGCCAAAGAGGAGGCCGGTGGTACGTACCGCCCCGGCAGTCGCCTGATCCAACTCGGCGCGCAAGCGCTGTCCAATGAGTCGCTGATCGACTTCGCCAAGCCTGAGATGGAGAAGCTCGTCGACGATACGGGAGAGTCCGCGTACCTGAGTGTCGAGGGCCACGCAGGCACGGCGCTCTACATCAGCATCGTCGAGGGCACCCATTCGGTCCGGCACGCAAGCTGGGTCGGTCGTACCGTTCCAGTCGACATCTCCGCGGCGGGACAAGCGCTGCGCGGCCGTGTGCCCGACGAGGGATACGTGATCGTCGAACGCGGCGTCGAGGCCGACGTCACCGCGATTGCCTCTCCGATCTATTCCGAGGCGCGCATCGTCGCAGCCCTGAGCCTCGTCGTCCCGAGCTACCGGCTCACCGCATCCCAAGCAGCCGAATACGGCCGGACGCTCGCCAAAACGGCGGCCGAGCTGTCCGCCGGATTGAGTCGGCGCCCGAAATCACCTCTGCCAGAAGGACAATCATGATCACATTCGACAATGTCTCCAAGGTCTATCCCGACGGCACCGTCGCGGTCGACAAGCTGACGATCACCGCGCCAAACGGCAAGATCACCACCCTGGTCGGTCCGTCGGGCTGCGGCAAGACCACCTCGATGCGCATGATCAACCGGCTGATCGAACCGACGTCGGGCAGCATCACACTCGACGAAGTCGACACCCAGACCCTCGACAGGGTCGCCCTGCGCCGCCGAATCGGCTACGTCATCCAGAACGCCGGTCTCTTTCCGCACCGCACCGTCGTCGACAATGTGGCCGCCCTGCCGCGGTTGCTCGGCGGCGGCAAGAAGGAAACCCGTTCGGCGGCAATGGAACTGCTCGAGAGAGTCGGGCTCGACGCCAAGTTCGCCAAGCGCTACCCGTGGCAGCTCTCCGGCGGTCAACAGCAGAGAGTCGGAGTGGCGCGGGCGTTGGCGACGGATCCGCCGTTCCTGCTGATGGACGAACCCTTCAGCGCCGTCGACCCGATCGTGCGGAGCCAGTTGCAGGACGAGTTCCTACGGCTGCAGGCCGACATCTCGAAGACCATCGTCATGGTCACCCACGACATCGACGAAGCGCTCAAATTGGGTGATCAGGTGGTCGTGCTTCGGCAGGGTGGGACGCTGGCTCAAGCGGCGACCCCGGCCGAACTGCTGGCCTCGCCGAACGATGCCTTCGTCGCGGACTTCGTCGGCTCCGCTCGCGGGTATCGGGCGCTCGGGTTCCACACCTCCGACGACCTCCTCAAACTCAACGACGAGCCGACTATCACTGTGGGGCAGCCAGTCTCGACGATCACCTCGCAAGGCCGCTGGGTCCTCGTCGTCGATGAGAAGCGGGCGCCGCTCGGCTGGGTCGACACGGAAGGCGTGCGCGGCGACTCCGTACAGGACAGTGACGTCAACCTCTGTGCCACTTCGGCGACTATCGGCGACCCGCTGCGTGACCTGTTGAACTCGGCGCTGTCCAGTCCGAGCGGACGCTGTGTGGTCACCGACGAGTCGGGTGTGCTGCTCGGCACCGCATCCGATCACGACGTCATCGACGCGATCCGCCGCGCGAAGGAAGCGAGGACAGCGGCATGAACTGGATCTCGTCCAATATCGACCGCATCGTATCGCTGACCCTCAGCCACGTTTGGCTCACCCTGGCGCCGACGGTCATCGGGCTCCTCATCGCGCTCCCGCTCGGCTGGTGGGCACATCGGTTCAAGCGTGGCCAGGCCGCCATCGTCGGAACCGCTGGACTGCTCTACACCATCCCCTCACTCGCGCTGTTCATCATCTTGCCGACCATCCTCGGGACGAAGATTCTTGATCCGATCAACATCGTTGTCGCGCTGACGCTTTACACCTTGGCTCTGCTGGTGCGCGTCGTTGCGGACGGATTGGACTCGGTGCCACACGACACCGTGGCCGCCGCCGAGGCCATGGGTTACCGGGCCTGGCAGCGGCTTGTGCTCGTCGAGCTGCCTGTCGCCGTTCCGGTCATCGCCGCGGGCTTGCGCGTCGCGGTCGTGTCCAACGTCAGCATCGTGACCATGGCGGCGCTGCTCGGAATCCCGCAGCTCGGGTCGCTGTTCACGCAGGGCTTTCAGCTGCGGCTCTACGTTCCTCTTCTCACCGGCATCGTGTTGTGCGTGGTGCTTGCGGTTGTTTTCGACGGCCTGATCATCTGGCTGAACAGACTCTTGACCCCGTGGCGGCAAAGGACGGTGACCTCGTGAACATCATGTCGTGGTTCACTGATCCATCGAATTGGACTGGCTCAGGCGGTATCCCGGCCCAGGTTGGCTATCACCTCTTCTACTCGGCGATCGCGCTGCTGGCAGCCCTGGTCATCGCGGTGCCGCTGGGCATTCTCATCGGCTACACCGGACGCGGTGAGGCGCTGGTGGCGGGGTCGGCCAACGCGTTGCGGGCACTCCCGTCTTTGGGGCTGCTCGTGCTTCTCTTCCTGATCATCTCGCCGGTCGTGTCCGGCAAGCTCGTCTACGTGCTGCCCACCATCATTGTGCTTGTGCTGCTTGCGGTTCCGCCGATCCTGACGGGAACGTACGCTGGCATTCAGACCGCCGACCCCGACGCCGTGGGCGCGGCCCGTGGGATGGGCTTCACGAAACGCCAGATCCTGTTGCGGGTGCAGCTGCCGTGCGCATTGCCGCTGATGGTCTCGGGGGTGAGAAGCTCCACACTTCAGATCGTTTCGACGGCCACCATCGCCGCGTATCTCGGTCTGCAGGGTCTAGGCCGCTTCATTCTCGACGGCAGGGCGAACGCAAGCTTTGCCGAAATGGCAGGCGGAGCAATCCTTGTCGCGATCCTCGCGCTCGTCCTCGAGTTCACCTTCGCGTGGCTGGGCCGCGTCATCGTCTCGCCCGGCCTGCGCCGCACCGTATCGAAATCCAGCTCACCGATATCCACGACCGTCCTCGAGCCGGCCACCACCTAGGAGAATCACCATGAAGAAACGCACACTGCTGTCGGCGCTGGCCGTCACTTCCGTTCTGGCACTGTCCGCATGCGGCGGTGGCGGCGGCGATCCGCTCTCCGGCGGAGGAAACAACACCGGATCCTCGGGTTCGGAAGTCATTGTGGGGTCTGCGGACTTCACCGAAAGCCAGTTGATCGCCAGCATCTACTCGCAGGCGCTGCAATCCGCAGGCGTTCCTACCAAGGAGCAGTTCAACATCGGCAGCCGCGAGGTCTACATCCAGGCGCTCAAGGACGGGTCGATCGACTTGGTTCCCGAGTACACCGGTGCGCTGCTGAGTTACCTCGACCCCAAGTCGACGGCTGCGACGAGCGAGGCGGTAACGGCCGAACTCAAAGGCAAGTTGCCGTCCGGAACGTCCATGCTGACGCCGTCTCCGGCGGAGGACAAGGATGTCGTGGCCGTGACACAGGCCACCGCCGACAAGTACAAGTTGAAGACCATCTCGGACTTGAAGCCGGTCGCCGGCGAACTCGTGCTCGGGGGGCCGCCGGAGTGGAAGACGCGCACGCAGGGCGTCGTCGGCCTGCGCGACGTGTACGGCCTCAATTTCAAGGATTTCGTCAGTCTCGACGCCGGTGGCACACTGACGATGACGGCGCTGACCAACGGTCAGATCCAGGCCGGAGACCTGTTCAGCACCGATCCAGGTCTGCACGCGAACCATCTTGTCGCGCTTGAGGATGACAAGAGCTTGTTCGCCGCGGAGAACGTTGTTCCGCTGATCAAGTCCGGGAAGCAAAACGACACCGTCACCAAGACGCTGGACGCCGTCTCGGCGAAGCTCACCACCGACGACCTGATCGACATGAACGCTGAGGCGGCCAAGGGCACCAACCTGTCCGATATCGCGAAGAAGTGGCTCGCCGACGCGGGCATCGCCAAGAGCTGACCTCCGCGATTTGCCTTCAACTGGGCGTCGGCGGCCAGGCGTGCGTCGGGTATGCCCTCAGTCGCAGTTTCGGTGGCCGCTGCGATCGCCTCCGCTGCGTCCAGTACTGCTGCCTTCGCGATATACGCCGTCGCGGCCAGTTCACCGAGTTGCGTCTGGTACAGCGGATCGTCGGTCGGGCGCTCGGACAGCGTATGGCTGAAGCTGCGATCCCGCGATCGCAGCAGCGCGACACCGTCGTCCACCACGCTCGCGAGGATGCCCGCGACGACCGCATGGATGAACAGCTGCAGCGACGCGTACTGCACCGTCGGCACCGGGTCGGCGTCATACGGCGTGTCGGCCCGCACCTCGTTGCCCGACACCGCCACGCTGGTGAACACCGTGGTGCCGGTGCGGCGCTGCCCAAAGCCGTCCCAGTCGTCGATGAGGCGGACGCCTTCGCGGTCGGCCGGCACCACCACCGTGGCGACCGAGTCGTGGTCAGTGGTGGTGGCGACGGTCAGGTAGTCGGAGAACAGCGTGCCAGTGCTGTAGTACTTCTCGCCGCTCAGCCGATAGCCGCCAGGAGAACTGGGGTCGGGCAGCAGCCGGGTGTTGAACACCAGGCTGCCGACGGCCAGCGAGCCCTTTTCGCTGAACGCGTTGCCGAAGATCTTTCCCTCCGCGACCTTGCTCAACCACTGCTGCGAAGCTGGGTCATGCGCGGTGCGCAGCCGCTCCTCGACGAACCAGAAGTGTGTCCGGAAGATATGGGCCACAATGGGATCGGCATGCGCGACGTCGATCGCCGCGGAGAATAGTTGCGGCACAGTGAATCCCGCGCCGCCCAGATCTGCGGGCAGTCGCAGCGCGCCGAAACCTGCGCGCTTGAGTGCGGCAACTTGGTCAAATGGGTTCTCGTAATTGAGATCTCGGTCCTTTGCGCCGGAACCGATGCCGGCCAGCAGGTCGGCCCATTCATCCGAACCGGGCAGGATGCGAGTCGCGTGGTCCACGGAGGTCACTGGCCTCGTTTTACCGACACTACATCGCGATACGCACTGCTTTTGGATCATCCCGAACCTAACGACGGTCGACCGGGGCAGAATGAGTGGTGATGACGATGAACGCCAAGCGTCGGCGGGCCCACGACAAGCTGGCCGCGTTGCCAGGCGTGCGTGCGGTGCGACGGCCCACCCGGCCGGACGGCGACCAGGAGTTCGACCTGTTCTACGTGCGCACCGGCCGCAAATCGGCGCATCCGCTGGTCGTCATCCCCGGCGGCCCCGGCGCCGCCTCCATTGCCCTCTACCGCGGCTTGCGGCGACGCGCGGCCGTGGAGGGCATCGACGTGCTCATGATCGAACATCGCGGCGTGGGGATGTCCCGCCACGACGACAGGGGCGCTGACCTGCCGCCTGAGGCGCTGACAATCAACCAGGTGGTCGATGACGTGGCCGCTGTCCTCGACGACGCCCAGGTGGACAAGGCCGTGGTCTACGGCACCTCGTACGGCACCTATGTCGCCGCCGGAGTCGGTGTGCGGCACCCGGACCGGGTGTACGGGATGATTCTCGACTCACCCGTGTTGTCCGCCCACGACATCGACGCCGTGCGGGAGGAGACCCGCCGGCTGCTGTGGGATGGCGACGCCGCAGAGACCGCTGACCTGGCGCCCAAGGTGCGCCAGCTGGTGGACCAGGAGATGTTGACCCCGGAGGCCGCCCAGCTGGCCGCGGCGGTGTACGGCTTCGCAGGCCCCGCGGTGCTGCGCCGACAACTCGACCTCCTGCTGGCCGGGCGCCGGGGGTTGTGGTCCGTGCTGGCCCGGGGCGCCCGATTCCTATTCGAACGCAAGGCGCCGTACCGTCACGAGCCGGACCTGGTCGGCAGGATCGGGTACCGCGAACTGAACTACGCCGCGGTCCCCGACGGAAAGCCGCTCGACCCCGCCGTCGCGTATCACGAAATATCAGCAGATACAGCGGAATTCGAGACCGAACCGTTCAACCTCAGTGATGAGATGCCCAGGTTCACCTGGCCTACGGTCGTGATTTCCGGTGGCCGCGATCTGATCACCCCGCCCGCGGTCGCCCGCAGCATCGCGTCACTGATCCCGGGCGCGGTACTGGTCAATCTCCCTACCGCCGGACATTCCGTCCTCGACCTTCGCGAGCGTGCGGCGCTGGAGATCATCAAGGCCACCTACGACGGAACGAGCGCAGGCCTGCCCGCGCGCGCCAAGAAGCTGGACTCGACGCCGGGTGGCCTCGGGGTGCGGGCGCTGGTCTG
>DASRJA010000720.1:0-4248 GCA_035649695.1 Mycobacterium sp.
GGACGAGGATTCGTCGCACGCACCAGTAGCCGGTAGAACGACTCGTAGCGCTCGAACAGCGGCACCTCGCCGGGGTCGGGCAATGACTCGGCGTAGCGGTCGTTGGGCAGGTCGACGGTCAGCTTGGCCAGCGTACGGCCCAAGGTGTAGATGTCGGTCGCCACCGTGGGGCCGGTCTTGACGATCTCGGGTGCCTGGAATCCCTTGGTGCCGTAGATGTATCCGTAGTCACCGATGCCCGACACGGCGCCCATGTCGATCAGCTCGAGGTTGTCCTCGGTGAGCATGATGTTGTCCGGCTTGAGGTCGTTGTAGACCAGGCCCAGCGAGTGCAGATAGGACAGCGCCGGCATGACGTCCAGCAGATAGCCGAGCGCCTGCTCCACCGGCATCATCGGCTTGGGTTGGCCCTTCGGCGTTTCCGCTCGCTGCTTGGCCAGGATCGCCTGCAGCGTGGTGCCGCCGATGTACTCCATCACGATGTAGCCGATCGGACGACCGTCGAAACCCGGGTGTTCGACGAAGTTGTAGATCTTGACGATGCCGGGATGGTTCACCATGGCGAGGAATTGGCGTTCGGCGACGGCGATCGCCTGCGCCTGCTGTCCGCCCGGCTGGAGTAGACCCTTGAGTACCACCCACCGGTCGCTCACGTTGCGGTCGATCGCCAGATAGATCCAGCCGACGCCGCCGTGGGCGATACAGCCCTGAACCTCGTACTGGTCGGCCACCAATTCGCCGCCCTCCAGTTGTGGCGAGAACGAGAACGGCGTGCCGCAATGCGGGCACACACCTTCGCTGGCCCCAGGCCGGCCGGCAACAGTCCGCCCGACCGGCTGCCCGCAGCTGCCGCAGTCCCGTTTCGATTCGGCCAGAACCGGATTGGTGAGAATCGCACTGGCAGGCTCGATGTCCTCACGAATCGGAATCTCGACCAGGCCGTCGCCGATGCGCCGCCGCCCGGTGCGCAGCCGAGGGCGGGTGGTCTCGACCTTGACCGGCCCCGATTCGGTCACCAGGACGGCGCGCGTTCCCTCGTCTCGAGCCATGTCAATCCCGATACTTCGGTTCCGGGGGACTCGGCGCCGGGCCGAGCGCAGTGAGCCACTTCCGGAACAACGCCGCCCACGTCCCGTCGCGTCGTATCCGCTCCAGGCTGGCATTGACCGCTCGCACCAGATCGTCCTGGGACTTGTTGATTCCGATACCGTACGGCTCGGCCTCCAGGCTCGGCCCGACGATCTCCAGGTTGGGATCCTGTACGACCATGCCGGCCAGAAGCACATCGTCGGTGCTGGCCGCGTCCGCCTGACCCTGCTGAAGCGCAACCAGGCAGTCGTCCATATTCGGAACCCCGAGAAGGGTGGCCGCCGGCGCGACCCGGGCCACGGTGGCAATGGATGTCGTCGCCAGCCCGGAGCAGACCCGCTTGCCGGCCAGGTCGGCCGGCCCCCGCACCGGCGAACCCCGTGGCACCAGCAACCGTTGGCTTCCTTCGAAGTACACCGTGGAGAAGGCGATCTGCTCGGCACGGGGACAGGTGATCGTCGTCGCCTTCGTGAGGATGTCGACGCTCTGGTTTTGCACCGCGGGAATACGCTCCGGCTCCGTCACCAGGCGGAAGTCCGCTTTGTCGGGATCGCCGACCAGGTCCCGGACGATCTCGCGGGAGATGTCGACGAGGAAGCCCTCCAGTTCGCCGGTCACCGGATCGCGAAAACTGAGCGGATTGTTGTTCTGGTCAATGCCGACAATCACTCGGCCGCGGCGCCGGATCGCCTCCACCGTGGGCCCGGGCTCGGTGGACGGGCGCAAACTCGCGGTGGCATCACAACTCTCGACCGCCGCGCCGGACACGGACGGCGCCACCTCGGCCCCGCTGGGCATCGGCGGCGTGGTGAGAGATGGCGACACCTCAACGAGTGGCTGCACCGTGGAACACCCCACGAGCAGGACGACGGCAAGCGCGAGAACCGTTGGGATCGCGCGCATCAGTGGTACTCACTCAGTCGTGGTGCGATACCGGCAGCCACCGCCAGCGCCGCCAGCACACTGATGACCGCTGCACCGACCGGGAGCCCATTCAGCGCGGTGTAGGCCTGTGCGATCCCGTCGCGCTGTCGATCGCGCAGTCGCGCGATCTCGTCCCGTAATGCAGTGTCGAACCGGGTGAACTGCACCGTGGAGTGCTGCGGCGCGTCATCTCGCGCGATCGCCACGGCGCCGCCATAGTCGCCGCCGGCCAGCTTGCGTCGGATCTCGTCATGGGAGCGCATCCAGCCGTGCAGCGCGTCCGCCGCCCCGTCAACCCGGTGCTCGTCGAGCAGCCACCCTATCTGTGCGGTCCGCTCATCGAATCTGATGTCGGACAGGGGGTCGGAGCCCCGTTTGAGCAGTCCGAGGACTTCTTCCGCCCGGGCCTGCTGAGCGAGGATCCGCGCGCTAACCGCGGTGTCCAGCGGCCCACCGCCATGCGTCCGCGCACTGGTGGCGGCATGAGTCGACACCAGCCCGGCCACTGTCAACCACACCACGAGCACCGCCATCAGTAACGACGCCAGCACCAGACCGGGGTTGAGCCGACGATGGCTGCGCCGAGCCAGCGCCGCCTGCGAGAGCACCAGCAACACCAGCACGACGACGGCCGCCGCGATCACGACACGAGGCGGACCGACGGAGCGTCCCGACGCGATGACGGCATCGGATTGACTCGCGTACAACCGTTCGGCGGCCGGCAGGATGCCCTGCTGCATCAACGCCGACGATTCGCTGAGGTATGCGACTCCGATCGGGCTACCGGCGCGGTTCTTGGCCCGGGCAGTGGCCACAATCCCGGTGTACACCGCCAGCTGGTTGGAGATGTCAGTGAGCAGCGTCAGCGAGTGAATATCGTTGGGCGACACGCCGTTCGAGGCGGTGACCATTCCGGCAGACGCCTGTCCGATGGCAGCGTCGTAGCGATCGCGGACGTCGCGCGGTTCGACGCCGCCGGAAAGGAATGCGGTGGCCGCGGTCGTGTTGGCATACGAGAGAGCGCCGTAGATCCGTTGTGCCGCATCGGCCAGCGGTTCGGTGTGCGATCGCAGGGTCTCCAGCTGGCCTTGCCGGTCGAAAACCGTCTTCGACGCGGTCGCACCGACGGCGAGCAGCGCCACGACCAGAACGACAGCCACCAACGCAATCCGGCCCGGTGTGGCTCTGAGGAAGTCGACGACCGGCCGGTCTGATTCCTCGGGATCGACGAGCAGGGACTCGTCGAGTGTGCGCGTCCGCTGGTGCGCCAGCTCATCGCTGTGCACTCGACATCACCTCATCGCACGTTGGGCCTGGACCAGCCTCTATCCAGTGCCGATGGATGGCACGGTAGCCCTCGGAAACGCATTGCGGGGGTGGTTGCCACACTCAGCATCCCGCTCGCATCGGGCCCTTCCGTTCCTGCGGCCCTTGCCGCGCTGGATGCGGCAGAGACCACGCGTCACGACCAAGCGTCGGCGGGATGATGGTGGAACCATCGGAGGTGACCGATATGGATCTTTACTTGATGCAGCACGGTCAGGCGACGACCGAAACCGAGGATCCTGAGCGACCACTCACGGATGCCGGTCGAGCTGCGGTGCAGCGTGTCGCTGAAAGAGCCCGGGCCGCCGGCGTCCAGTTCAGCGGCTGCCTGCACAGCGGAAAGCTGCGCGCAGAGCAGACTGCGCACCTGCTGGTCAGGGAGATCGGCGTGGAGCCGAGCGTCGAGGCGCGACCGGGTCTTGGGCCGAATGACCCGGTGATACCGGTAGCGCAGTGGCTCCGAACGCGGACCGAGCACGAGTCGCTTGCGCTCGTGGGTCACATGCCTTTCCTCGGCAGGCTTGCCTCGTTGCTGGTCGTAGGCGACGAGCAGGCCCAGGTGGTTGGCTTCCAGATGGGTGGCCTGGTGAAGCTGGAACCGAAGGTAGATCGGGATGGGTTCTCCGTGGCATGGGCGCTTCCGCCCGACCTCGCCTGACCATGCACCAGAACGGCGCCATGCATCACAGAGAGTGGCCGCGATGGCGGCGACGGGTCCGATCAGCGGTGCCGTCTCGCTGCAGCGAACATCATGGTTCAGGCATTTCTGCTGCAGCGGAACCGATTTCGGTGGTTTCGGCACGCAGATGATCCCGGCCACATGTGGCCGCGGCCCGGCCGTTAGACACCGACAACCTCTCGAGACTCAGCGCCGAGCGGGGACCATGGCCAGTCACTTCGTATAGTCCA
>DASRJA010000721.1:0-13770 GCA_035649695.1 Mycobacterium sp.
TCACGCAGCCCCCGGTGATGCGGGTGCTTGTAGTGATCGAGGATCACTTCCTGATAGAGCTGCTCCAGCCGCACCGTCAGTCCCTGCCGAAGAACTCGACCGCGTGCCGCACGCCGGCCACGAGCCGGTCGACCTCGTCCGGCGTGTTGTAGACCGCGAACGACGCCCGCGCCGTCGCAGCGATGCCAAACCGGCGATGCAGCGGCCATGCACAGTGGTGACCCACCCGCACCGCCACACCGTCATCATCGAGTACCTGCCCCACGTCGTGAGCGTGGACGCCGTCAACCACGAATGCGACTGGCGAACCGCGATTTTCAAGTGATTTCGGCCCGATGATCCGCACCCCATCGATGCCGGACAGCCCAGTCAATGCGGCCGCGACCAACTCGTTCTCGTGCGCTTCGACGGCGTCCATCCCGATCTCTTGCAGATACCTCGCGGCGGCGGCCAGTCCGACGACCTGTGAGGTCATGGGTGTGCCCGCCTCGAACCGTTGGGGCGCAGGAGCGTAGGTGGTGGCCTCCATGTGGACGGTCTCGATCATCGAGCCGCCGGTGATGAACGGTGGCATCGCGTTCAGCAGCTCGCCGCGACCGTAGAGCACGCCAATGCCGTTGGGGCCCAGCATCTTATGTCCCGAGAACGCTGCGAAGTCGACGCCAAGCGCGTGGAAATCGACCGGCTGATGCGGCACCGACTGGCAGGCATCCAGCAGGGTCAGCGCACCGACCGCCTTCGCTCGCGCGACCAGCTCGCCCACCGGGGCCAGCGCGCCGGTGACATTCGAATGGTGGCTGAACGCAACTACTTTCACGCGTTCGTCTAGTGTCAGCGAGTCCAGGTCGATGCGGCCGTCTTCCGTGACGCCGTACCACTTCAACGTGGCACCGGTGCGACGGGCCAGCTCCTGCCAAGGGATCAGGTTGGCGTGGTGCTCCAGCTCGGTGGTGACGATGACATCGCCGGGCCCGACGGCGTGCTCAAACCTGTTGTCGCCCAGCACGTAGGCGACCAGATTGATCGCCTCGGTGGCGTTCTTGGTGAACACCAACTCGTCCGGATCGGCACCCACGAACGCCGCGATGTCCGCACGCCCCTGCTCGTATGCGTCGGTGGATTCCTCCATCAACTGGTGGGCTCCGCGGTGCACTGCGCCGTTGGAAGTGATGAGGAAGTCCCGCTCGGCGTCGAGCACCTGAAGCGGGCGCTGCGACGTCGCACCGGAATCCAGGTACGCCAACTGCTGTCCGCCGCGCATCACCCGTTTCAGGATCGGGAAATCCGCCCTGATCTTGGTGAGATCCAACGTCTGCGCCGACGCGGTCATGTCAGGCTCCGACCGCCTGGGTGAAGCGCTCATATCCGTTGGCGTCAAGCTCATCGGCGAGCTCGGGACCGCCTGATTCGACAATGCGACCGCCGACGAATACGTGCACGAACTGCGGCTGGATGTAGCGCAGGATGCGGGTGTAGTGAGTGATCAGCAGCAACCCGCCATGCACCGTTTCCGCGTAGCGGTTCACCCCGTCGCTGACGACCCGCAGCGCGTCCACGTCCAGACCGGAGTCGGTCTCGTCCAGAATCGCAATCTTCGGCTTGAGCAGTTCGAGCTGAAGGATCTCGTGTCGCTTCTTCTCACCACCGGAAAAGCCTTCGTTGACACTGCGTTCGGAGAACGACGGGTCGATATCGAGGCCCTCCATCGCCCCCTTGACCTCTTTGACCCAGTGCCGCAGCTTCGGCGCCTCGCCGCGTACGGCGGTGGCGGCGGTGCGCAGGAAGTTCGACATCGACACCCCGGGCACCTCGATGGGGTACTGCATCGCCAAGAACAGTCCGGCACGAGCGCGCTCGTCGATACTCATCTCGAGGACGTCCTCCCCGTCCAGCGTGATCGAACCCGACGTCACCGTGTACTTCGGATGGCCTGCCACCGCGTAGGACAGCGTCGACTTTCCGGACCCGTTGGGACCCATCAAAGCGTGCGTCTCCCCCGATTTCACGGTGAGATTGACGCCCTTGAGGATCGGAATGTCGGTCCCGTCTTCCTTGGAGACGACGCTGACGTGCAGGTCCTTGATTTCCAGTGTGGTCATGAGGTGGCTGTTCTCGATTCCGTTATCTCTAGTTCGTGTTCGATGGCATCGGTGAGGCGCTCGCGCACCGCGGGAACGGCGATCTTCTGAATCAGCTCGCCGAAGAAGCCACGGACGACGAGGCGACGGGCCTGGTCCTCGGGGATGCCGCGGGCCTGCAGATAAAACAGCTGCTCGTCGTCGAAACGTCCGGTGGCACTGGCGTGTCCGGCGCCGACGATCTCGCCGGTCTCGATCTCGAGGTTCGGCACCGAGTCGGCGCGGGCGCCGTCGGTGAGCACCAGGTTGCGGTTGGTCTCAAATGTGTCGGTGCCGGTGGCCTCGGCCCGGATCAGCACGTCGCCAACCCACACGGTGTGCGCGTCGGGCTTGTTCGACTCCGGATCACCCTGCAGCGCACCCTTGTAGGTCACGTGTGAGCGACAGTTCGGCTGAGCGTGATCGACCAGCAGTCGCGATTCGAAGTGCTGACCGTCGTCGGCGAAGTAGAGGCCGAGCAATTCGGCGTCGCCGCCGGGCGCGCAGAACCGGGTCCGCGCCGTCAGCCGCACCACCTCGCCGCCGAGTGTCACCGCGACGTGGCGCAGCACCGCGTCCTTGCCCAGCGCCGCGTGATGCGTGCTGACGTGCACGGCGTCGTCGGCCCAGTCGGCGATCGACACGACCGTCAGCCGGGCCGCATCGCCAACCACGAATTCGATGTTGTCGGCGTAGGTTCCGCTGCCACTCTGATCGATGACGACGACGGCCTCGGCCAGCTCGCCGACCCGCACCTGCAGGTGTCCGTACGCCGTCGCACCCTCGCCGGGCCCGGTGACGGCGATTTCGATCGGTTCGCGGATCTGCGTGTCGCGGGGAATCTCGACGACGGTCGCCTGCTCGAACGACGAGAACGCCTGAGCGGCAACGCGGTCGGCGGGCGCACCGGCCTGCCCGAGCCGCGAGTCCGCGTCGCGGGTGGTGGTGTCGACCCAGACACCGTCGGGCGCATCGACGCTGACGGTGGCTTGACCGGTGGCCGTTGCGGAGCCGTCGTGCAGGCCGCGCAGCCGCTTCAATGGGGTGAACCGCCAGATCTCGTCACGGCCGTGCGGCACCTCGAAGGCGTCGACATCGAACGACGTGAAGATCTCGCCCTTGTTGACTCCCTCGACTGCGGTTGTCAGGTCCTGTGCCACTATCCGACCGCGCCTTCCATCTGCAGCTCGATCAACCGGTTGAGCTCCAGCGCGTACTCCATCGGCAGTTCCTTGGCGATCGGCTCGACGAAGCCTCGCACCACCATGGCCATCGCCTCGTCCTCGGTCATGCCGCGGCTCATCAGGTAGAACAGCTGATCCTCGCTGACCTTGGACACGGTGGCCTCGTGGCCCATCGTCACGTCGTCCTCACGGATGTCGACGTACGGGTAAGTGTCGCTGCGACTGATCGTATCAACAAGCAGCGCATCGCATTTCACGCTCGAGCGCGACCCGTGCGCACCCTTGTTGACCTGAACCAGGCCGCGGTAGGACGCGCGACCGCCGCCGCGGGCCACCGACTTTGACACGATGTTGCTCGACGTGTTCGGCGCCAGGTGCAGCATCTTCGCGCCGGTGTCCTGGTGCTGACCCTCACCGGCGAACGCCACCGAGAGCACCTCGCCCTTGGCGTGCTCGCCGGTCATCCACACGGCCGGGTACTTCATCGTGACCTTGGACCCGATGTTGCCGTCGACCCACTCCATGGTGGCGCCGGCCTCGGCACGAGCGCGCTTGGTGACCAGGTTGTAGACGTTGTTGGACCAGTTCTGGATGGTCGTGTAACGGCAACGGCCACCGGGCTTCACGATGATCTCGACCACGGCCGAGTGCAGCGAATCGCTCTTGTAGATCGGCGCGGTACAGCCCTCGACGTAGTGCACGTAGGCGCCCTCGTCGACGATGATCAGCGTGCGCTCGAACTGGCCCATGTTCTCGGTGTTGATCCGGAAGTAGGCCTGCAGCGGGATGTCGACGTGCACGCCCTTCGGCACGTAGATGAACGAACCACCGGACCACACAGCGGTATTCAGGGCGGAGAACTTGTTGTCGCCTGCCGGGATCACGGTGCCGAAGTACTGCTTGAAGATCTCCGGGTGTTCCTTCAGTGCGGTGTCGGTGTCGAGGAAGATGACGCCGAGCGCCTCCAGGTCCTCGCGGATCTGGTGGTAGACGACCTCCGACTCGTACTGCGCGGCAACGCCTGACACCAGCCGCTGCTTCTCGGCCTCGGGGATGCCGAGCTTGTCGTAGGTGTTGCGGATGTCCTCCGGCAGGTCATCCCACGTCGCAGCCTGCTTCTCGGTGGAGCGCACGAAGTACTTGATGTTGTCGAAGTGAATGCCCTCGAGGTTGGAGCCCCAGTTCGGCATCGGCTTCTTGTTGAACGTCCGTAGCGCGCGCAGCCGGACCTCGAGCATCCACTCCGGCTCGTTCTTCTTCGCCGAGATGTCACGCACCACCGCTTCGGACAGCCCGCGCTGCGCGCTGGCGCCCGCGACGTCGGAGTCCACCCAGCCGTAGCCGTACCGGCTCAGCGAGGCGATGGCCTCGTCCTGGCTGAGCGGTTCGCCCACCTTGTGGACCTCGGGAGTGGTCGTCATGTCGACGCTCCTTGCTTGCTTGTGGTGGCTTCGGCGCGGGCTGTGCGCCGAAGTGATTCTGGCTTCTCAGGTGTGAGCGGGACGTGGGTGGTGCACGCGCAGTCGCCGTTGACGATCGTCGCCAGCCGCTGCACGTGGGTGCCCAGGATCTCGGCGAACGCCTCCCGCTCGGTCTCGCACAGTTCGGGGAACTCCTCCGCGACGTGTGACACCGGGCAGTGGTGCTGGCACAGCTGGATGCCGTGGATCGGCCCAGTGACCGGTGTCGTGGTGGTCGCGTAGCCGGCCTTGGTCAGCGCCGTCGCAACCCTGTCGGCCTTGGCTTCAACGTCGCCCGACCCTTCGCTTACTCCCGACAGGATGCTGTCGATCCGGCGCCGCGCGAAGGTGCGGACGGCGTCGTCGCCGCCGATCTCCCGCAGCTGGCGCATCGCGGCAATCGCAAAGTCGTCGTAGGTGTGCTGCAGCTTGGCCCTGCCCTCGGCGGTGAGTCGGTACCGCTTGGCAGGCCGTCCGCGTCCGTGGTGCTGCCACGCCGCCGCGGCGCTGGACAGCGCGTCGCCTGCCTCCAGCAGCGCATCCAGGTGCCTGCGGACGCCCGCGGCGGAGATGCCGAGCTGCTCACCGATCTCACCAGCGGTGATGGGTCCGGATTCCAGCAAGAGCTGGACGATCGCGCCACGGGTGTGGCGATCTGTATCCGGACGGAATTTCACAACACTATTGTGACGGAATTCCGAAACCCGGTAAAGCAAGGGTGCCCTTAGCGTGACAGAGACCATACGGGTGGCGGCTACGCTGCTGGGGTGGCGCTCCGCCTGCGGTCCCTGAGCACGTCGATTGCCGGATGGCATGGCGATGAACGGGCCGTTGGGTCCCCGCTGAACGACGCCGAGCTGATCGCGTTTCGGCGCACCCGCCTGTTCGGCGCCACCGGCACGGTGTTGATGACCATCGGCGCGCTGGGCGTCGGTGCTCGCCCGGTCGTGCAGGACCCGACGTTCGGGGTGCGGCTGCTGAATCTGCCATCACGTATTCAGACGGTGTCGCTGACCATGACGACCACAGGCGCCGTGATGATGGCGCTGGCATGGCTGATGCTCGGCCGCTTCACGCTGGGCGAGCGGCGCATGACGCGCAGCCAGCTGGACCGCACACTGCTGCTGTGGGTGCTGCCGCTGCTCATTGCGCCACCCATGTACAGCAGGGACGTCTACTCCTACCTCGCGCAGAGCGAGATCTCGCTGCAAGGCCTCAACCCGTATCGGGTCGGCCCGGCGACCGGGCTGGGCCTTGACCACGTGTTCACGCTGTCGGTCCCGAACATGTGGCGAGAGACTCCCGCGCCGTACGGCCCGCTGTTCCTGTGGATCGGTCAGGGCATTTCGGCGCTCACGGGCGAGAACATCGTCGAAGCGGTGCTGTGTCATCGCCTGGTGGTATTGCTGGGCGTCGGCCTGATCGTCTGGGCGACGCCGCGGCTGGCCCGCCGCTGCGGAGTCGCCGAGGTGAGTGCGCTGTGGCTGGGCGCGGCGAACCCGCTGCTGATCATGCATCTGGTCGCAGGCATCCACAACGAGGCGCTGATGCTGGGCTTGATGCTGGCAGGCACCGAGTTCGCCCTGCGCGGGATCGGAGCCGTCGGACCGCTGCTCCCGAAGCCCTGGGCCTGGCCGCATGGCCGCGACGAGTGGGGACGGTGGCTGCCCATGGCCAACCTCCTCCTCGGTGTCGTGTTGATCACGTTGTCCTCACAAGTCAAGTTGCCGTCGCTGCTCGCCCTCGGCTTCGTGGCGGTGGCGCTGGCATACCGCTGGGGCGGCACATTCAAAGCGTTCGTGATCGCAGGCGGGTCGCTGACTGCCGTCTCCGTGGTGGTGATGGCGCTGATCGGCTGGGCGAGCGGCCTCGGGTTCGGCTGGGTTTTCACGCTCGGCACCGCCAACGTCGTCCGCAGCTGGATGTCGCTGCCCACGCTGTTGGCGCTGGGCACAGGACAGGTCGGCATCCTGCTTGGACTGGGCGATCACACGACCGCGGTGCTCGGCCTGACGCGTGCGATCGGCGTGTTCGCGATCGCAATCGTGGTGACGTTCCTGCTGCTCGCAGTGTTGCGCGGCCGGTTGCATCCGGTGGGTGGACTTGGCGTCGCGCTGGGCATGACGGTGCTGCTCTTCCCAGTGGTTCAGCCGTGGTACGTGCTGTGGGCCGTCATCCCGCTCGCCGCGTGGGCCACGAGGCAGCAGTTCCGCACCGCGACCATCGCCGTCACGCTCGTGGTCGGCATCTTCGGCCCGACGGCCAACGGCGACCGATTCACGCTTTTCCAGATCCTGCTCGCGGTGGTGGCGAGCACGGTGATCGTGCTCATCCTCATCGGACTGACCTACTACCGCCTGCCCTGGCGCAAGCTGCCGGAGGCTGTCCCCCCGCGGGTAGTGGAAGCGCCTCCCATCGTCGAACCTGCAATACCGGCGCCGCAGGCCGCCAAGCCCGGCGCTTACGCTGAATCCCCGTGACCTCCGACTCGACCGTCCCCGTGCGCCTGCGCGGGGTCAGCAAGCGGTACGGGTCGACGACGGCGGTCTCCGAACTCGACCTCGACGTCCACGCGGCGGAAGTGCTCGCGCTGCTGGGCCCCAACGGCGCGGGCAAGACGACCACGGTGGAAATGTGCGAGGGCTTCATCAAGCCCGACGCTGGCAGTATCGAAATCCTCGGGCTGGACCCGGTGGCCGAGAACGCCCGCGTGCGTGAGCGAATCGGAGTGATGCTGCAAGGCGGTGGCGCCTATCCCGCGGCGCGGGCCGGCGAGATGCTGAATCTTGTTGCGGCTTATGCCGCCAACCCACTCGACCCGCAGTGGCTGATGCACACGCTCGGGCTGACGGAGGCGGCCCGCACGACGTATCGACGGCTGTCGGGCGGCCAGCAGCAGCGGCTGGCGCTGGCGTGCGCGGTGGTGGGTCGCCCCGAGTTGGTGTTCCTCGACGAGCCCACAGCGGGCATGGATGCGCATGCGCGAATCGTGGTGTGGGAGTTGATCAATGGGCTCCGCCGCGACGGTGTCACGGTGGTGTTGACGACCCATCAGCTGACCGAAGCTGAGGAGCTGGCCGACCATATCGTGATCATCGATCACGGCGTCGCGGTGGCCACCGGGACACCTGCGGAGCTGATGCGCAGCGGCGCCGAGAACCAGCTGCGCTTCCGCGCGCCACGGATGCTCGACCTCTCACTGCTGGTGTCGGCGCTGCCCGAGAGCTACAAGGCGACCGAGACCGCACCGGGTGAATACCTGGTCGAGGGCCACATCGACCCTCAGGTGCTGGCCACCGTGACCGCGTGGTGCGCGCGACTCGATGTGTTGGCCACCGACATGCGAGTCGAGCAGCGCAGCCTGGAGGACGTGTTCCTCGATCTGACCGGCCGGGAGCTTCGACCATGACGAATCTGTTTGCGCCAGGGACATTCTCGCCGGATCCCCGTCCCGCGACGGTGCAGAAGATGCTGGCCGCGCAGTTCGGACTGGAACTGAAGCTGCTGCTGCGTAACGGCGAGCAGTTGCTGCTCACCATGTTCATTCCGATCACGCTGCTGGTCGGGCTGACGCTGCTGCCGCTGGGCTCGTTCGGGCCGAACCGTGCGGCGACGTTCGTGCCGGCGATCATGGCGCTCGCAGTGATCTCGACGGCCTTCACCGGACAGGCCATCGCGGTGGCGTTCGACCGCCGTTACGGGGCGCTGAAACGGCTGGGCGCGACCGCGCTGCCGGTCTGGGGCATCATCGCCGGCAAGTCGCTGGCCGTCGTCACGGTGGTGTTCCTGCAATCAATTCTGTTGGGCGCCATCGGCTTTGCCCTGGGCTGGCGGCCGAGCATCCTCGGGCTTGTCCTCGGGGCAGCGATCATCGCGCTCGGCACCGCGGGCTTCGCGGCGCTGGGCCTGCTGCTCGGCGGCACGCTGCGCGCCGAGATCGTGCTTGCGGTCGCCAACCTGTTGTGGTTCGTCTTCGCGGGTCTCGGCGCGCTGACGCTGGAGGGCGGGATGGTGCCGCACGGCGTGCAGTGGGTGGCCCGCTTGACTCCGTCGGGTGCGTTGACCGAGGCGCTGACGCAGGCGATGACTCTGTCCGTGGACTGGTTCGGGATCGCGGTGCTCGCAGCGTGGGGCGGCGTCGCCGCGCTATGCGCGTTGCGCTGGTTCCGCTTTACCTGACGACTTCAGCTGCGGCAGGAGGTATTCCAGCTGGCCCACCTCTTCGATGTTGTGCTTCACCCAGGCGCGCAGCATCTCGTCGGGAAATCGCCGGCATAACACGCTGTTGACCGGTGAAAGCAGCGCCGACCGCGCCCCGATGTCCATCACCGAGACGTAATGCACGCTGTCGGAACCGACAGACCACGTGTGTTCGAGCTGAAATATCGGAATGCCCGCCAACCGCTGCACCAACCGAATGCCGGTCTCGTCGAGCTTCTCGACACGGTCGACGACGTCGACCCTGAACTCCGGTCGCCCACCGAAGGCTTCGACGATCCGAAAGCGAGCGCCTTCGGCAGCACCACCGCGCGGCGCCGGGCGGGAAAGCTCCCAGCGGATGTGGTCGATCGGATGCCACGCCAGATACCGGTCGATGACCTCGCCGCCGTAGGACATGGTGCCGCCGAGGTGGGTGAACCAGTCGAGCAGCATCTCCTGCGTCACGTCGGTCAGCGGCCGATGATCGATCGTCACTCGTCGGCGATGATGCGGGGCAGCGGTGAACCGCACCGTGGCAGTCTCGACCGGGCGCAGCGGATAGAGCACGGGACGGGCCATTCAAACTCCTAAGATACGCGATCGTTTCTTATCGGCTACGCTAGACTCCGGCTTTAAGATACGCAAGCGTTTCTTCAAGGGAGATCTATGCGGCGGCGCCGGGGCGACGAACTGGATACGGCGATCCGGGACGCAGTTCTCAAACTATTGGCGACCAACGGTCCAGCCGGCGTGACCATGGAGGCCGTCGCCGCGGCGGCTCGCACGAGCAAGCCGGTCCTCTACCGGCGATGGCCAGACAGCGGAAGCCTGCTGCGAGATACCTTGCTGCGCATGGCAACTGCGGCCATCCCCCATGAGGACACCGGCAGCTATCGCGGCGACATGCTCGCCATCCTCCGGGGCTGGGCAGCCTTGTTCAGCGGCCCTGCCGCCCCGGCAGTGCAAGCGTTGATCGCGGCGATGGCGCACGATCACGAGCTGGCCGCCGCGTTCCGTGAGGACGTGATCGGCTGGCGCAAGAAGGAGATGGCGGCACTGCTTTCGCGTGGCATCGCCCGCGGCGACGTGCGCGCGGACGTCCCCGTCGAGATCGCCCGCGAACTCGGCCAGAGTGTGCTGTGGCATCGGCTGCTCGTCACCGGCGATCCGATCGACGACGACCTCGTCGTACAACTCGTTGACGAAGTCCTGGTGCCGTTCGTCTCGCCGCGAAGTTCATGACCACTGCGCCTGGCGCCGACCGATGACATCCTCGATGCCGCACCGCAATCTGGTACTGAAAATCGCGCTCACGGTCGTTGCCTCGGGCGGATCACGACCCTGTGGGCAATCTTCAGGAACCCTTACCGCTACTACGGGCTGTAGTTGCGGTGCTCTACGATCGAGGCCGTGCCCGTCGGACGACTCTTCCTGCGGCTGGTCGACCTGCTGCCCATGCCGAGCCTGCGGGTGCAGCGCGTCATCGCCGCGGCCGTCATCCTGACTCAGGGCGGCATCGCCGTCACCGGCGCGATCGTCCGCGTCACCGCGTCGGGTCTCGGCTGCCCGACCTGGCCACAATGCTTCCCGGGCAGCTTCACGCCAGTCCCCCATGCCGAGATAGCTGTCATCCATCAGGTCGTCGAGTTCGGCAACCGGATGATCACGTTCCTCGTGGTGCTGACGGCTGCGCTGGCGGTGCTGGCCGTCACGCGGGCCCGTCGCCGTCGCGAGGTGCTGATCTATGCCTGGCTGATGCCCGCGTCGACGGTGGTGCAGGCCGTGATCGGCGGCATCACCGTGCTGACCGGATTGCTCTGGTGGACGGTCGCCATTCACCTGCTGGCCTCGATGACCATGGTGTGGCTGGCCGTGTTGCTGTACGTGAAGATCGGGGAACCCGACGACGGCATATCGACGCCCGTCGCGCCAAAACCGTTGCGACAGTTGACCGCAATGACCGCCGTCGTGCTGGCCGCACAGCTCGTGAGCGGCACGCTGGTCACCGGCGCGGGACCGCACGCCGGCGACAAGAGCATCACCCAACCCGTGCCGCGGCTGCAGGTCGAGATCACCACGCTGGTGCACTTGCACTCGTCGCTGCTCGTCGCCTACCTCACGCTTGTCGTCGGTCTGGGCTTCGGTCTGCTAGCCGTGCACGCACCCCGCTCCGTCATGCTGCGGCTTGGCGTGCTGCTGGCGCTGGTACTCGTCCAGGGCCTCGTCGGCACCGTGCAGTTCTTCACCGGTGTACCTGCCGCGCTGGTGGCCGTTCATGTGCTTGGCGCGGCGGCCTGCACCGCCGCCACCGCGGCGCTATGGGCGTCGATGCGACAGCGGACCAAGCCCGAGCCGCTCGAGGGCTGACTCGACGCCGAGCGCGAATTCCCGCTGTTGCCGGGTTCTCGTCGCCTCGTCCAGTTGCCGCCAACCCAGCGACGGCTCCACCAGCTCCAGCTCGAGAACCTGCGCGTCGCGTCGGTCACCGATTATGTCGACGCGCGCATACAACACATCGTTGACGCCGATGCGAAGGTGAGCGGCCGCGGCCGCAAGCGCGGCATGGCCGACATCCCAGACCTCAAAGTCGGGATCGGCCGGGGTAAGCGTCTCATCCGCGTAGGTCCCGGACTCGTCGAACACCGGCGCCTGTCCCGGCGGCGGCAGGATCGGGCCCTTGGTGAATGCGTGCGATTGCCGCCCGCCCAGGAACACCAGCGCCGTCTCGCCATCCTCAATTCGGGGGTCGTAGGGCTGCACCAGCACCGTGCGGCTCTCGGCTTGCAACGCCGCGGCGTGGGCGCGAGCCTCGTCAGGATCGGAGAACCTCAGGGCGCCAACGGATCCCGCCCCGATGGCCGGCTTGACCACAACCTCGTCGGCGTCGGGGATTCGGATTTGCTCGCCGCGCGCGTAGAACCAGCTCGGCACCGTTGGCACGCCGGCGTCAGCCAGGTCGGCCAGATAGCGCTTGTCGGTGTTCCACACGACGACCTGCGGCGGGTTGAGCAGATTGCGCACCCGGGTCGTCCAGGCCAGGAACTCGTCGAGCCGATCGATGTAGTCCCATGTCGCGCGCAGGATGACCAGATCGGCGTCAACGGTCTGCGGGTCATCCCAGGAAAGCCAGCGGGCATGCAGTCCGCGTTGGCGCAGCGCCCCGACCAGCCCATCGTCGTCGCCATCGCCCTCAGGCAGTGCCGGACAACCGGCCAACATGATGCGCGGATGAAAGACGTCGGGACGAGCAAGCTTTACCACGTTGGCAGGATAGTCAGTATGAAGGCCATTGAAGTCGCCGAGACCGGCGGACCCGAAGTCCTGACCTACGTCGACAAAGACCAGCCCTCCCCCGACCCCGGCGAGGTGCTGATCAAGGCCGAAGCCATCGGCGTGAACTTCATCGACACCTACCACCGGTCCGGGCAGTATCCACGCGAGCTGCCGTTCATCCTCGGCGGCGAGGTGTGCGGGACGGTCGAGGCCGTCGGCGAGGACGTCGCCGCACTGAGCGTCGGGGACCGCGTCGTCACTGCGCAGGCCAACGGCGCGTACGCCGAATATGCCCTTGCCCCAGCTGATTTCTGCGCCTACGTGCCCGAGGGCGTCAGCGCCGATGTGGCCGCCGCATCGCTGCTCAAGGGCATGACCGCGCATTACCTGATCAAGTCGACGTACCCGGTGCAGCAGGGCGACGCGGTACTCGTACATGCCGGAGCGGGGGGTGTGGGCCTGATCCTTACGCAGTGGGCCACCAGCCTCGCCGCGCGCGTGATCACCACCGTGTCGACACCGGAAAAGGCCGCGCTGTCGCGCAAGGCCGGTGCCGTCGAGGTACTCGATTACCCCGACGACCCGGAGGAATTCGGGGCCAAGATCAAAGACCTCACCGACGGCGGTGTCGCCGCGGTGTACGACGGTGTCGGCGCGGCGACATTCGACGCGAGCCTGGCCAGTTGCGCGGTCCGCGGCACGGTCGCATTGTTCGGCGCATCCAGCGGGCCCGTCCCGCCGTTCGACCCGCAGCGGCTCAACACGGCCGGTTCACTGTTCCTGACCCGGCCCACGCTTGTGCACCACACCCGCACTCCCGACGAGTTCGCTTGGCGCGCAGGAGAGTTGCTCGACGCGATCGCCTCAGGCACCATCACCGTCACGGTCAGCGAGCACTACCGCCTGGAAGATGCCGAGCAGGCGCACCGCGACCTGCAGGGCCGCAAGACCGTCGGCTCCGTCGTGCTGGTGCCCTAGGCGGTAAACAGCGTCGGCAGCGCCAGAGCCGAATCCACCGCCAGCGCACAGAAAACCACGGCGAGGTAGTTGTTGGACTGCAGGAACAGTCGCAGCGGCTTCACCGGCTCACCGCGGCGCACGCCGGCGTACAGCTGATGGGCCATCACCAGGAACCAGGCACCGGCCAGTATCGCCACCGACGCGTACAGCCAGCCCGTTGCGAGCGCCAGCACCAACGTCGCCAACACCGTCAGCCAGGTGTAGACCAGGATCTGCTTGGTGACCTGCCGCTCGGTGGCAACCGCAGGCAGCATCGGCACCCCGGCCGCCTGGTAGTCCTCCTTATAGCGCATCGCCAGCGCCCAGGTGTGCGGCGGTGTCCAGAAGAAGATGATCGCGAACATCAGCAGCGCCGGCCATTGGATGGTCCCGGTGACCGCGGACCAGCCGATCATCACAGGCATGCACCCGGCCGCGCCGCCCCAGACCACGTTCTGTGAGGTGCGGCGCTTGAGCAGCAGCGTGTACACCAGCACGTAGAACGCGATGGTGGCCCCGGCCAGATGCGCGGACAGC
>DASRJA010000722.1:0-12275 GCA_035649695.1 Mycobacterium sp.
GGCAGCCGCATGGTCCGTGGATTGGGCTGACCGTTGGCCGAAGTCATTGCGCCGCACTTCCGTTCGGTGACACAGGGGTGGGTTCTAGGGCGTCGATTGTGAACGTCGCTGGCACGGCTCGACCGTCGCCGCCGAGGGCGAGCACCTCATCGAAGCCGGTCACCAGGCAGCGAGCCCACAGGTCGGAGTCGATGACCGACGCGCGGTCGTAGCGTGTGCTGATCGTGCAATAGCCGCCGCGTGAGATCAGCACGACCATCATCGCTACACCTGGCAACGGGCCAACACCGTACTGCCGCAAGACTTTCGCGCCCGCGATGAAGGTATCGCCCGCGTATACCGGCACGTTGCTGGCCTGGACGTCGGAGTTGACGATCGACCCGGCCATCGATTCGAGCACGGAATCCGGCATCAGCGTCAGCACCGGTGCGATGGCGCCGACCATGTCGATCGCCCGCTCCTCGCGCTTGCGCGTCATCTGCGAACGGATGTTCTTGATCCGCACTTCCGGGTCGCGCAGGCCAACCGGCGCAGCGAGATTGACACCGGCGAATCGGTTGCCGCCGGCCGGATCTGCCTCAGAGCGAAGGTTGACCGGCACCGCCATCGGCAGCGCCTCGATCGGCACGCCCTTGGCTTCGTGGTACAGGCGCAAGGCACCGCACAGGCCGGCCAGGTAGGCGTCGTTGATCGAGCCGCCAGCGGCTTTGGCGGCCTTGTGCAAAGCGCCGAATTCGATGTCGATCGCCTCGCTGCGCGAGGAGAGGCTGCGACGTCGCAGCACCGGCGACGGCGGAGCGACGGGACCGACGACACGGGCACCGGACATCGCGTACTCGACGACGTCGCCCATTCTCGATATCGGGTCGCGGACCATCTCGCCGACAACGTGCGCTGCACCGAACAGCATGCCGCGCACCCGTCCCGCGATCGTGATTGGAAGCCGGTTAATCCCTTGGCGCATCAGGTCGTTGGGCGACAGGTCCTGGGGAACCGGAAGCGGCGGAGGCGCCTGCGGAGGCGGATCGCGCTCGAGGTCGTAGAGATTGGCGAACATCTCGACACCGCCGACCCCGTCGGTGACGGCGTGGCTGAGGTGCACCATCTGTGCGGCGCGGCCGCCTTCGAGGCCCTCGACGAGGGTTGCGGTCCACAGCGGTCGGGAGATGTCGAGTGGTGACTGTGCGGCTACCTCAGCCAGGTCGAACACCTGGCGCATCGTGCCGGGCTCGGGGACCCGCAGCCGTCGCACGTGAAAGTCGAGATTGAAATCGGGATCGATCACCCATCGCGGCGCCACGGTGGGCAGCGTCGGCATGACGACCTTCTGCCGCAGCCGAAGAACCTTGCGTGACGCGGTGTCAAACCTCGCCCGGTAGCTGTCCCAATCCGGGGTGGTGTCGAGCAGCTCGACGGTCATGATGCCGGAGCGGGTGCGCGGGTGTGCTTCGCCCCGATGCAGTATCTGGTCGAACGCGCTCAGTTCCTCCGGAAGTCCGTCCGCGTCGAGCTCCGGCACGTCGCTCATGCTCGTGCTCCCCTCCTTACGCCGAAGTGCTGCCACCACGCTAGTCCGCTGCCCGGCGGCACGGAGCGCCTTTATATAGCTGTTGCGGTCGCAGGCTTCGCGCGGCGGAGCGGCGCCATTCATGCGGAAGTTCGGCGGGCGCGATGGCTATGGTCCAGCGGGCGCCGGGCTCAGCACACCGTTTGAGGACTGCAAGCCCGCTGGGGGCCAGCGGCGAACTGCGCGCGGCAGCTCGCAAAATGCGGCCGCATCCAACACTCCTGCTAGCCGGCCATTCTTGCTGGGCGTAATCCGGAGAGAGACCGACGCGCCATGAGCATCTGGCCGGCCATCGGTCCGCGCTGATTCGGCTAGGGTGGGTCCGCTGCCCCCGTAGCTCAGCGGACAGAGCAGCCGCCTTCTAAGCGGTAGGTCGCAGGTTCAATTCCTGCCGGGGGTACTGCCGGGGGCGCTCTCTGACATGTCTACGGACATCAGAATAGTTGCGAACCCGCGTTAGGTCCGGAACCTTTTCCTCTTCGGGCTTTTGGTGCTCCGGTCGAGTTGGTCTTACTGGGGTCGCGGGTTAGCCGCGGAGGAGCTCACCGGATGGCGAGATGCCGTGAGCTATCAGCCAATAGCAATGCCAGCGGTGACGAGCATGGCCGCCTCAGCGCTCGCGGCGAGAAGCCCCTTGTTGATCATCGACCTTGCCCGGACCAAGGGAAGTAGCTGTCCTCGACTCGCGGTGTAATCGCAGCATTCTTCAAGCGGCGCAACGGCAAACCCGCAACTACTGACATCGCCGCAAAGTGGCGGGGGACGGTCGCTTCACGTTTAGTCGGCGCTAGGTTGCTACGAAAACTCGAGGGGGGCCGCCGGAAGTGAGCAAAACCGCTGCGAATCGCGTGAGCAGACTGGCGATGGGTGTCGCGGCCGCCGGAATTGCGACGACCGTCGCCGCCGTAGACCGGAAGCCAACCATCAAGAAAGAGCTCATTACGGTGGCGGAGCGAAAGTGTTGACCAATGTGGTGCGGGACAGCCGGGACGACACTCCTGCAATCTCTTCCGTTACCACGTTTGACAACACAACGAACGGCGAGCAGCGGGAGATGTCGTAATCGCATCGCTTTCGCCCACCATCCCTCCCAGACCAATTGGCCCCATCGAGTTGATTCGCGAAATCGATGGACTGTATCGACAGTGTAACAATTTTACTTCCCAATTGGACGACGAACTGGCGTTCCATTGTGCCGCCTTAATACCATCGCCGTAAAACCGCCCCGGGGTTAGGAAAAGCGCGCGCCGAACCGATATCGGGGGACGAACAATTGGCGGTAAATAGACCCGACTTGCTGAATACCTCATTCGCGGTTTAGCGACGGGCGGCGCAATTGATTGCGGCTGAGCTATACCGACATATCCGCGCCGCTCCGGCATGCCGCTCGGGATTCGCCATGGCCGGGACATGCCATGGTGTCCGTTGCGGGACAGGGGAACACACGCGCGGCCACGGCCGAGCACGTTCGCCATGCGCACCGCCAAGGACCGCCTCGGTCATTTGGTGAACGGCAGGCAAAATCCAGTTTGCGCGTTTGCATCCTTCGCTGGTCGAAGCCATCCGTCGCCAAAACGACGGTGGAAGGGACCGGGTAATTGCTAGTGAATCGAGCCCTCCTCAGTTATTTTCGGCGTGTCCAATTCTCGCCTCTTTCTACCCACAGGGGTTCACGTGAAAATTCGCAAGTCCACTACGCTGATGGCTGGAGCCTGCACGCTTTGCATTGCGGCAGCCTCGGGAACAGTCGAACCGCAAGTCCAGCTGGCCGCCCATCAGGAAAGCACCGTCCGTGTGGTCTCCCAGGACTACACGCTGGCGGCGACGGTGGATCCACTAGCGATCGCCCAGCTCCCGTTCCAGAACTACTTCACCATCGCGTCAACGCTCGGAAACCTGGCAGCCTTCATTCCGCCGGTCAACGCGGCCACTGGCGCGTTCTTCCAGGGCCAGTGGGACAAGATCCCCCCCTTGCTGCAGAAAGCCATCGCCGACGAGATCGCCGCGATCGGAGCTGTGATTCAGCTACCGGCGACGATCATCGCCCACGACCTCGCCGTCATCACTGGTGCGGTCGGCGGCACGAGCAGCGCTGCGCTCGGCAACGCCGTGACCCAGAGCGACGTGGCCACAACCGCCGCAACACCAGCTGATACCGCGAGTGGGCTATTGGCGATCGCCCAACTCCCGTTCCAGAACTACTTCACCATCGCATCAACGCTCGGAAACCTGGCGGCGTTCGTCCCTCCGGTCAACGCGGCCACTGGCGCGTTCTTCCAGGGCCAGTGGGACAAGATCCCCCCCTTGCTGCAGAAAGCCTTCACTGACGAGCTCGCCGCCATCAACAACGTGCTCCAGCTGCCTGCCACGATCATTACGACCGACCTCGCGGTCATTTCCGGTGCCTTCGGCGCCGGCTTGGGCGCTACCGCCCTGACCACGGGCACGAGCAGCATCGAAATGCAGGCCCTCACGGCAGCGCTCAGCACCGACACCAACACCACCACCGGCACCGGCACCGGCGACAAGAACGGTTCGGGCACCAACGACACCGTCAGCAACAACACCGGCGCGAAGAACGAGGACGCCGGCACGAACGACACTGACACCGACACCAACGACAAAAACGGTTCCGGGATTAACAAAACGAACACCAGCACCGACACCTCGTCAACCACCACCGGCACCACCACCACCGGCGCCACTAACACCGGTACCAACGACAAAAACGGCTCCGGCACCAACGACAAGAACGGCTCCGGCATCAACGACACGAGCACCACCAACAACGGCTCCGGCACAAAGAGCGTTAGCGCCACCAACAGTGGCTCCGGCGCCACCAACGCGAGCACCACCAAGAGCGGGGCCGGCACCGACGACAACGGAGCCGGCGCCAAAAAGCCCGGGAACGACACTGGCGCAAAGTAACGATCACCGTGCACGCCTGACGGCAAACAGCTATAAGGTCGGCGTTGTGGACCGTACGGTCCGCAACGCCGATCTCGTGTGTGATAGACCCTCGCTTTCCAAAGTTGCGGCACATTTGGATTAGCGATGGGCTCGCCGCGGCTCAACCAAGAAACGCTGCACCCGCTCCTCCTGCCCTACGGCTTCTCCGCTGCGATATACGGCCAATGGGCTTCTGGGTGCGAGTGACAAATCCGACCCGCTCATCGGATAGCCGGCAACTCCCCTGGCGCCCACTCGCCGCGGTATGTTGCTACTGAGAGCCCGGAGGGGGAGCCGGAAGTGAGCAAAACCGCAGCGAACCGTGTGAGCAGGCTGGCGAGGGGCGTGGCGGCCGTCGGCGTCGCGACCACCGTGGCGGGCGTTGCTGCGACTCAACCCGCCTCGATCTCGGCGTCGCTCGTCGACCTGGCGGCGCTGATCGTCGCCGGCAGCTCAACGAATCCGACGGGAGCGGGTGTCGAGGACTTCTTCCAAGGGGAGTTCAATGCGCCGCCGTACAACACCGGCGATGACCTCGTGCACGTCAACTTCCTCACCGGCCCGTTCGGCATCAACCTGGCCCTGCAAGACCATGTCGGCGAGGACAACGCCGTGCTCTCCTCGGGCTGGGGCGCCGCCAACGCCAGTTTTCTGCTCATGGCGCTGCAGGCCCAGCAGGATCCCGTCCTGTCGCAAACCCTCTTCATCCTGGACAACAACGTCGCCCGGCCCGACGGCGGCTTCGGCACTAGGTATCCGTGGTTCGCTTTGATCGGCGTCAACCCCTTCCCGTCGCCGACGCACACCGATGCCCTCGGGGTCGTCGACGTGGGCTACCAGTACGACTACAACTCGAATGCGCCGGCCGATGTGCTCAACCCGGTCGCCGCCGTCAATTCGTTGGTCGCCTACCTCTACCACCGCCTCAACCAGAACGAGGTGGATCTGCCCGTCAACGCCGACGGATCTCCTTCGGTGACTTGCGGCACCGCAAACACATGTGGCATCACTGACAACGGCGCGGTGCTCGAATGTCCCGACGCACAGTGCGGGGCGATACCGGTCGGCGACCGCGTGGCCGCCTATGTCACGCAGCGCGGGAACACTACCTACGTCACCTACACCAGCGACGGCCTGCCGTTGACCAACCTGATACGTGATTTCGTGCCGTTCGGCGACGTCATCGCCGATCTGACCGCGCCCGTGCTGACCGCGATCGTCGACTCGGCCTACCCCAACGGCAATCCCATCCCCGCAGACCCGAGCCAGTATCAGCCAGCAACACCATTTTCGTCTTTGAGCCAGCTCGCGACGACGATCCCGAGCGCCATCCAGCAGACACTGACGGCGGCCACTGGTTCCGAGCCGAAGGCGGCGTCGACGACCACCCTCACCGCCGACGCGACAACATCCGACGCGAAGATCCTCACCACGACCGATGAGGAGAGCAAGCCGTTGACCAACGTGGTGCGAGACAGCGAAAAGGCCGTGCCGCAGTCGACCGGCAATGACGGCACTTCATCAAAGACGTCGGATCCCGTTGCCAGCATTGATAAGTCGACGAGAGAAGAGCCGCAGGAGACGACACAGTCCGAGGCGACGCAATCCGGCGCGACCTCCAACGAGCCGAAAGACGATTCCGGTAATTCAGCAGAGGCCGACAAGTCCTGAAGCTGGCACAGCCTTAGGTATGGCGACGCCAACCGACTATTGGAACCACAACACCGCCTACCATCCGTGGCTGCTGTCGATCGCCGCTGAACACCGCGGCGATGTCCTCGACATCGGTTGCGGCGACGGCCTTCTCGCCCAGCGGCTCGCAGCGGTGTCGCGGTCGGTGACGGGTATCGACCCCGATCCCGCGGCGATCACCCGCGCGGCCGACCGGCTGGCATCACATCGGCACGTCACGGTCTCTCAACAAGGCTTCCAGGACTTCCGGGCCGGCGAATGCAGGTTTGACCTCATCACGTTGGTGGCGACACTGCATCACATGGATCTGCGCGCCTCCTTGGTCAAGGCGCGCGACATGCTGAACCCAACCGGAGAGATAGCCGTGGTCGGATGTCCAACGAATAAGACTGTGCGCGACTGGGTTTGGTCGGCGATGTGCGTGCCCGCTGCGCGGACTTGCTCCTGGCTACACTCGGAGACTCGCAACATTGGCGTCATCGTCACGGAGCCGCAGGAGGGTCTCGACGACATCCGCCGCACGGTCGACGACCTGATACCGGGGGCGTCGGTGCGACGGGCGCTGTACTACCGGTATCTCCTGCGCTGGCGCAGACGGTAGCTCGAACTCCGCTCTTATCTGGGGAGTTTCGACTCGATCTTGTCGGCGACGTCAGCGGCTTGCGTGATCGGAGACTCCTGCTGCGGCTTGCACGCTTGAATGTCGAGGATCAAGTTCGCGGTGACAGAGAGCGCTCGCTGGCACGACCTGGTCTGGTCGCCTGTACTTCGTGTGTACTGCATCGCAAGCTGTGTGTCGGTCTTGGTCAGGTCGCCACTATGCCACCTGGGCAACGCCTGGCCGTTAAGCTGGATATTGAGCGTGTGATTGGTGCACTTCGACCATCGGTCCGTCGACTCACTGAAGAACTCGCGCGCCGCGTCCGCAGTGCGGTAGGAGACGACGGATTGCACGACGAGGAAATTCCACTCGTCGGCGTCCGGTACCCGAACCAGTTGTTGGCGCACCGACTTCCAGTGACTGGAATCGTAGATCGGGGCTTCGTTGACTTGCCAAACGCCCAAGCAGTTGAGGTTGGGCAGGAGGTTTCGATGATCACCCATCTGCGACACGGGCGTATGCGGCGTCATTCCGCTCGCCCCCATCATCGTGTTCAACTCATCGGCGCTCAGGAGCGACGCGGTAAGTGCGGTGTCCGGCACCAACTTCGGTGCTTGCGATGCGCCCGAAGCGGCGCCACCGCAGCCGGCGAGCACAAAGCTGAGGGCTAGCACCCCAAAGACAAAGCGTTTCACCGAATTACGCGTGCGTCCCGGCCGCAGCGCACGCCTCTTGGACCTTGACGGCTTGGTTGTTCATCTCGGTGGCGGTGCTGTTCAGGCTGTCGCCGGGAATCCGCAGCCCCATTTTGACGAGCAGCTTGGTTGCGCCGAGTGACCAGATCCGCATCGGATCGGCGATCGCCGGATCCAATCCCGGAGTCTGGGCGGCCTGCATGGATACAGCGGCCGATTGCCGCAGCGCGGTCCGTCCCACCGTATTGCTGCTGCTGACGGCGGGATCCGCGTAGTCGGACCCTTCGAACGCGTCAGCGAAGTCCCCGTAGTAGGTCGAAGAGCCGTCGAGCACCTCGGCGAACTGTCCACATGCCTGCACCGCCGCGGGACTCGCATTTTCCGATGTGGGACCCGCGGCGACCTGGACCGCGCCCGCCCCTGAATCGTCAACAGTGACGTCATCAGCGAGAGCACTCGGAGCGAGCGTCAAGCCAAGGCCGAACGCGACGACGGATGCGGCAACAACTCGCTCGCCTACGTACTTCAACGTTTCCTCCAAGTTAGTCGGTCTCGCAGGGTTGCCAGGTGTCCCTTCACCCGTTGGCAGGCCGTCACACCGGCCAGCCACACCCACGTCGACGAGCCCCGTCCATTCTCGAGGGCAGTAACCCGAACTACGGTCAATGGGTGAGATGTCCTAACGGTGAACAAATGCCTAACGGTCGCTTTCCACTTGCCGTCCATTACCTGTCCTCGAACTGTGAACGTGCCTGGGGCTCAGTGTGTTACACGCCACACCCCGTAGACGCCCACTGGATGGGAATGCGGCGTGAACTGTTTGTGGTCCGTTCACCGTTTGGCAACCCACTCATTAGATGCTCCCTCGCGACAGATCCTTTTGGATCCTTGGATTCCGACCCACGAGAGGCGCTATCCCAACCATGTTGAACCGCTTTGCCATTCTGGCATCCGTCTGCGTCGCGATACCGGTCGCGGTCGCGCCCCTCGCGCAGGCCGATCCCCCTCCGCCCCCGGATCCCGCGGTGCCGGTGAACGCCACCAATCCGCTGCCGCCGGAGGGTGCTGTTCCGTCGGGACCTCCCGGAATCCTCGATACGCCGGACGGCTGGCACCTCGAAGTGGTCGGAAGCAATGAGACGCAGCTCCCGGTCGCCCCGCTGACCACCGCGATCTCGTCGCGTGAGTACCTGGTGGCAGGCACCTTCACAGGCAAGATCACGGGCGGCGGCAAGACCAAGCTCACCGGCGGTTCGTTCGAGGCTGGAGAGCAAATCGGTTGCGGGATCATCTCCGACGAGACGGAGATCAACCCCGGCGCAAGCTTCACGCCGGGCATCGGAATTCCGTTCACCGGCAACGCGACGGGCGCGTTCGGGATCAGCCTCCAGGGCAAGGTCTACCTGAAGCCCGGCACGGTGACCACAGTCGCGATCGACAAGAAGAAGTTCAAGGGCACGACGACTCGCATCACGATCACCGGCGTGCGGATCAAGACCGACCAGTGCGCCGGCCAGTCGTTCATCCGCTCGTACGCCACGCTGACGAGCTCGACCGATAACACCGACGACGTCATCACCTACCTCGGCGTCACCAAGGCCGTCTAACTCCTGCGAACTCGAACGGAACACAACCATGTTGAATCGCTTCGCCACGCTTGCCGCTTGCTCGCTGATCCCGCTCGGTACCGCACCCATTGCATTGGCCGACCCGCCGGCTGATGATGTCGGACCGCCTCCGGACACCGGAGTCGTCGCCTCGGCTGAGCCCGGCGTTGTGACGACGCCCGATGGCTGGGTGCTGACGGTGGTGGCGAAAGACGAGACCCAGCTTCCGGTGGCACCACTGACGACCGCGGTCTCGTCCCGTGAATACCTTGTCGGCGGCACGTTCACGGGGACGGTCACGGGCAGCGGCAAGTCGAGCCTCAGCGGTGGCACGCTCGAGGCCGGTTACCAGATCGGCTGCGGCATCGAACTCGGCCAAGTCAGGCTCATCGGTCAGGTCGGTATCGGCACCTCCGGTTCCTCAATTACCGGTGGCCTCATTCCGACGGGCGTCACGTTCCCGATCTCCGGGACGATCGAGATCCACGCCAAGCCTGGCACCGTCTCCACCGTCACCGTGGACAAGAAGGATTACAAGGCCGCACCGGTGCGTGTCACCCTCAAGGACACCCACATCAAGGTCGACGGTTGCGTCGGTCAGTCCTTCCTGCGGTCCTACGCGACGCTGACGAGCGCGACAGCAGACACCGACGACATCGTCGCCTACTACGGCGTGACCAAGGCGGTCTGATCGCAGGCATGGTTCAGCACAGAAAGAGAAACGCAGTCGCGAATATCGCGACGGCGGGTCTGCTCGCTATCGGAGCGGCAGTCGCCTTCTCAGCGACCGCCGCTGCGGACCCTCCGCCGCCCGAGCCGCTGCCTGTTCCCGGAGAACCCGAGCCCCCAGCTCCTCCACCTGGCCCGACAGTGCCGGTAATCGGCGCGCCGCTGGGGCCGAGCGGGTTCGGGGTGCTGGCTCAAAACGGACAGCCGGCCAACCCTGCCGCGCTCGGTGCGCCCCCGGTGAACGGGCTCGATCAAACGACGGTGCTGGGCCAGAATGCGGTTCCGTCAGCACCGGGCGCCGATCCTGGCGTGGTGCCGAACCTCAATGTGTTCAACAACGCCTACGGGCCGCAGCAATGTTTAGTGCCCTCGGCGCCCGGCAAGTGTGAGCAGTTCGATGTCGCTCCCGGCGACGAGAACGCTGACGTCAGCCGTCGCGAGTGGCTCGGCCGGTACATCGATATGTATCGCGCCGGGATGCTCAAGGGCGGACTGCTGGGCCAGATGCCGCAGGAACAGCTCGGTGAACCGCTGCCGGGTACCGCTCCTGCACCGGGGACCAACGTTCCGCCCGGACTGGTGCAATTCCAGCCCGACCCGCCAGCACCGCCGGGCACACCTCCGCCACCTGGTGCGCCGCCGCTGGTGCCTCCGCCGCCGGGCTGAGGGGTTTTCAGCGACAACACATCTGAGCACGACGGGGTCACATCCGCGAGGGTGTGGCCCTGTTTGCGTCGGCTCCACCGTCGTGTCCGAATTCCGCCAGCATCGGGGACGCTCGCCTTCTTAGCGTCGGTGGCATGCAAACGGACGTCATCTCCGACACTCGCGCCGTGGTCGTCTCGACACCTGTCGTCTGGTTCATGGCACTCGCCGCCGCGCTGGGCACTTCCACCATTTATCCCCTTCAACCCGCAATCGCGGACGTGGCGGGCTCGCTGCATGCATCATTTGCGACGATTGGCGTCGCTCTGGCATGCGGACCGCTTGGATACCTCGCCGGTCTGGCCCTGCTCGTACCCCTCGTCGATCGGTTTGCGCCACGCTATGTGCTGTCGGCGCAATTCGGTGCACTCGCCATCGCGTTGGCCGTCAACGCTGTCGCCGGCACACCATGGCTACTCGGCCTCATCGTCGGGGTCATCGGCGCTGGATCGTCGGTAGGCGCGCAATTGAGTTCGGTCGCGGGACGATTCGCGAATCCGCGGCGACGCGCCACAGTCCTCGGCATCGTAACCTCGGGGATCTCAGCTGGCATCCTCGCCGGTCGAATAGCCGGCGGCTGGCTGAATGACGAGATCGGCTGGCGTGGAATGTTTCTCGTCTTCGCAGCCGCATGCGCCATCGTGGCGGCCCTAGCTTTCCGCGTACTGCCCGGCGCACCGGGAAGTGTGACCTCGGGGTACCTCGCGTCGCTTGTCAGGCTCCCGGGCTTGTATTTCCGCGTCGCGCCGCTGCGACTCGCAGCCGGCCGTGGCACCCTCTGGTTTTTCGCGTTCTGTGCGGTGTGGGCGGGTCTTGGCGTCGCGCTGTCGCAGCCGCCGTTCTCCTACTCATCGGAGCGCATCGGACTTTACGCGTTCGCCGGACTGCTCGGCATCGTCGCCACCCGTGTCGCCGGCGCGTGGACAGACAGGGTCGGCGCCCGCCGGATTGTCCTGGTCGGACTCGTCCTTGCGCTGACCGCAACGGCGACGCTGGGCGCTTGCCTGTCCAACGCCGCTGTCACATTGGCCTGCCTTGCCGTGTTCGACGCCGGTCTGTTCGCCGCTCAGGTTGCCAATCAAAGCACCGTTCTGGCGATCGACCCGGCCGCACCGGCCCAATTCAACAGCGCCTACATGCTCGTTTACTTCATCGGCGGCACGCTGGGCACCGCGTTCGGCGCAGCGGCCGTCGGGTGGTTCGGATGGGCCGCAACCACCGCCATCGCTGCTGGCGCCATTGCAATCGCCATGCTCATCACGGTGGCCGCACGCCCAAAGAGCCGCTCACTAGGCTGAGGCCGTGTCCGATCCAGTACTGGTCCAGGTCGACGATCGCGTCGCCCTCATCACGGTGAACGATCCAGAGCGTCGCAACGCCGTTACTGCGGAGATCTCGGCCGCTCTGCGAGCCGCCGTCGACGGCGCAGAAGCCAACCTCGATGTGCACGCGCTCATCGTGACCGGCGCAGGCAAAGCGTTCTGCGCAGGCGCAGATCTCACCGCGCTTGGCGCCGCCACGGAGGACGGCCTGCGCGGTATCTATGACGGTTTTCTCGCGGTCGCCAACTGTGCGTTGCCGACGATCGCGGCGGTCAACGGAGCCGCCGTCGGCGCCGGGTTGAATCTGGCACTGGCCGCCGATGTCCGGATCGCCGGTCCGGCAGCGCTTTTCGACCCGCGGTTCCAGAAACTCGGCATCCATCCCGGCGGCGGCGCCACGTGGATGCT
>DASRJA010000723.1:0-9204 GCA_035649695.1 Mycobacterium sp.
GCGGTGCTGGTCGAGGAGAGGGTCGCCATGCGGCGTGAGCTGGCGGCACTGGTTGCACGGTCACCGTTCGGACAGGGCGCGGCATGGCCGGTGGTGCAGACCGTGCAACGCGACGGCATCTGCGTCGAGGTGATCGCGCCCGCGCCGGGTCTGGACGCCGAATTGGGCAGTGCAGCAGGGCAACTCGCATTGCGGCTGGCCGACGAGCTCGGCGTGGTCGGCGTGCTGGCGGTAGAGCTGTTCGAAACCGTCGACGACAGGCTCCTGGTCAACGAACTGGCGATGCGTCCGCACAACTCGGGGCATTGGAGCATGGACGGCGCGCGGACCGGTCAATTCGAACAGCACCTGCGGGCGGTGCTCGACTATCCGCTCGGCGACACATCACCGATCGCGCCGGTCGCCGTGATGGCCAATGTGATTGGCGCGCAACAGACTCCGACCATGAGCATGGACGAGCGGCTGCATCACCTGTTCGGCCGGATCCCGGAAGCCAAGGTGCATCTGTACGGCAAGGGTGAACGGCCCGGCCGCAAGATCGGACACGTCAACATTCTCGGCGCGGCCAGCGGCTCGCTCGACGACGACGCGTACGTCGCAGATGTGCGAGAACGCGCGACCCGGGCCGCACACTGGTTGTCGCACGCCGAGTGGACCGACGGATGGAGTGAACATGCATAGTCGGACGACGATCAAGCGGCGAGGTACGAGCCGCGTTCGTGGGGGCACCTCCCACGCGAAGCGTAGGGGGAGAGTCCGACCGTGACTAACGCGCGGGTCGGCGTGATCATGGGCAGCGACAGCGACTGGTCCGTGATGGAGGAAGCCGCTCATGCGCTGGCCGAATTCGACGTGCCGTTCGAGGTCGGCGTAGTGTCCGCGCATCGCACGCCAGGCCGCATGCTCGACTACGCCCGGACCGCCGCAGGTCGCGGCATCGAAGTGATCATTGCGGGCGCAGGCGGCGCGGCACACCTGCCCGGGATGGTCGCGTCGGCGACGCCGCTGCCCGTAATCGGTGTGCCGGTGCCGCTGGCCAAGCTCGACGGGCTGGACTCGCTGTTGTCGATCGTGCAGATGCCTGCCGGTGTGCCAGTTGCGACAGTGTCGATCGGCGGGGCCCGCAACGCCGGATTGCTGGCGGTCCGCATCCTCGGGTCGGGCGATCCACAGGTGCGCTCCAAGGTGGAGGCATTCCAGGAAGGGTTGGCGCAGACGGTGCTGAAAAAGGACACCGAGCTGCGCAACCGCCTGTTAGGAGGTTTAACCTCGCCAAGTAACGTTACCGGCGAGTAGCGAGGAGTCGACATGGCCATCGGTAACCCGTCATTTGACGCTTTCAAGCTCCCCGACGAGCACAATGAGCTACGCGCCGTGCTGCGTGATCTCTGCGAGAAGGAGATCGCCCCGTACGCGGCCGACGTCGATGAGAAGGCCCGGTATACCGACGAAGCCCTAGCAGCGCTAACCGCCTCCGGCTTCGCCGCAATCCACATTCCCGAGGAGTACGGCGGGCAGGGCGGCGACTCGGTGGCGGCGTGCATCGTCATCGAAGAGGTGGCGCGGGTGTGCGCGTCGTCGTCGCTGATCCCGATCTGCAACAAGCTGGGCACGATGGGCCTGCTGATCCGCGGCTCGGAGGAACTCAAGAAGCAGGTGCTGCCGTCGATCGCGTCCGGTGAGGCCGTCGCGTCCTACGCGCTGTCCGAGCGTGAAGCCGGCAGCGATGCGGCGTCGATGCGGACCCGAGCCCGGCACGAGGGCGACGAGTGGGTGCTCAACGGCGCCAAGTGTTGGATCTCCAACGGCGGCCACTCGACGTGGTACACGGTGATGGCCGTGACGGATCCGGACAAGGGTGCCAATGGCATTTCGGCGTTCGTCGTGCACAAGGACGATCCCGGCTTCGTCGTGGGTGCCAAGGAGCACAAGATGGGCATCAAGGGATCGCCCACCACCGAGCTGTACTTCGAGGACTGCCGCATTCCGGGCGACCGCATCATCGGCGACCCCGGTACCGGCTTCAAGACGGCACTCGCCACGCTCGACCACACCCGGCCGACGATCGGTGCGCAGGCGGTCGGCATCGCGCAGGGCGCGCTCGATGCGGCGATCGCATATGTCAAGGAGCGCAAGCAGTTCGGCAAGGCGATCGCCGATTTCCAGGCCGTGCAGTTCATGCTTGCCGATATGGCGATGAAGCTGGAGGCCGCCAGGCTGATGGTGTACACCGCCGCGGCGCGTGCCGAACGCGGTGAGCCCAACCTCGGCTTCATCTCGTCGGCGTCGAAGTGCTTCGCATCCGACGTCGCGATGGAGGTGACCACCGACGCCGTCCAGTTGTTCGGCGGGTACGGGTACACCACCGACTTCCCCGTCGAGCGGTTCATGCGCGACGCGAAGATCACCCAGATCTACGAGGGCACCAACCAAATTCAGCGCGTCGTCATGTCGCGTGCGCTGCTGAAGTAGTAGGTGCTGCGGCCGGCTATGTGTATGAAAGCGCCCGCGTAGCGAGCGACTGGGCGGCTGTCGCTTCCTACGCGGACATTTCTTGGGTATGTAGTTGGCTATGTGAGTCGCGAAAAACCCGCGTACTCGACGAAGAACGCCATCCCCGCCCCGAGGTTGTAAGCGTTGTGGCAGTGGCTGATCCACTTGCCCGGTTGTTCGTGTCGAATTCGACCTCGACGGTCTGCTTGGGCGGCACCAGCACCGTGTCTCGCGGGGCCTTGGGCACGCCGCGGTTCACCACCTGGAACATGTGGCCGTGAAAGTTAACGGGTGTCGCACCCTCTGGGTGCGATTTCGCACGCGCTGCCTCGACACCAGCAGCGGCGCCAACAGCACTCAACACCGGGGATTGGCGCCGACCGAGCACGTTCTCAGCGTGGCACTTCCCTACTAGCCGCGCGTGACTTTCTCCATCGCACGACGTCGATCGAGCGCGGCTTCGTCGGGGTTTGCCACTTGCACAAGTGAGGCACCGGCAGCGAAGATCGACAGCAGGTTCTCGGTGAGTTCGTCGGCGCTCGTCCAGCCGGCCGTTGACATCACCCGATCGCTGGACGTGAAACCCTGTGCGGTAGCCCGGTTTTGGGCGGCTTCGAGGACCTCGGCCACCGACCGGCCGTCCAGCGCCGGTCCCGGATGGCGTTCCGGCGAGATCTGATCGCCGTGCACGCGGACCGACGTCGCATAGTCGGTGACGCCGACAGGCAGGTCGGCGGCCGGCTTGCCGAACGGGTCCAGCGACAGCACCGCGACCTCGCCCGCACCGACGGCGTCGTCGGCGTCGGACAGTCGGTCGGCGGTGCACAGCGCAACGTCGGCATCGCCGTTCAGCACGACTTCCGCACCGACCCACCAGATTCCGAACAACACCGCGGCCGTCTGCCAGTGCGCGGGGAGCAGCACGGCGACCCGGCTGCCCGGTCCGGCGCCCAATTCGTCGCGCAACAGATTGCCGGTCTTGGCGGCCCAGTTGGCCAGGGTGACCGTCGACAGCTCGATGCGCTCCCCGGTGGCGTCGTCGTAGTAGGTGATCCGCGGGCCCATCGGGTCGGCCGCCATCAGCGGATCCAGCAGTGCCGTTGTGAGCGTGGTCAGTTGACGCACTCCGGGTCGTTGGCGCCGGCCGTGAGGATCGGGGACGGCGCGGGTTCGGAGTCGGTCGAGTCCGTCGTGCCCGCGGCCGCCGGGTCGACGGTGGACAGTGTCGGATCGCTGCCGTCGAGGCCGGAACCGGGTCCCGTGTAGTCAGCGGCCAGCACCACACGCGCCGAGCCGGGTGACACTTGCGCGTTCTCGACGATCGGCAGCCCGCCGAGCTCCTTGGAAACCGCTTGTGCGCCAAGGTCGTCGGCCTTGGCCGCCTGCACCTGGCTGCCCGTGACGTGGCCGCCGTCATTGTTGCCCGTCGAACCCGCCGCGAAGCCCTTGCTGGTCAGCACCTGTGAGACGGCGGCGGCCAGTCCGTTGATATCGGAGTCGTTGATCACATCGACCGTGGTTTTGCTTGGCGTATATGCCAATTGTTCGGTTTTGCCCTCATCCTGCTCTTGCAGCAGGCTGGCCACCCACTCCTTGACCTGTGTGGGATCAACCCGCACCACGCTCTGCATGCCGTCGTCGCTCCAGCCGGCCTCTTCGAGGATCGGGATGGTGGCGAACGCGACGCTGCCCGCGGCCAGCTTCTGCAGCTGCTGGGCGAATTCCATGATGTCCCAACCATCGGACAACACCACGGATCGCTGGACGGCGTCCTCGAGCCGGTTCAATGTCGCGGGGCTGGACAGTGTCTTGCTGGAGATCACGTCGTGGGCGAGCGAGGCCATCACGGCCTGCTGTCTGGTGACCCGGTCGAGGTCGCCGCGGGGCAGGTCGTGACGTTGCCGGACGAAGCTCAGCGCCTGCGGACCGTCCAGTTTCTGCCAGCCGGCAGGGAAGTCTGCTCCCGAAAGAGGTTCGTACACAGCATCTTTCAGGCAGACGTTGACACCGCCGAGGGCGTCTGTGATCAGTGCGAAGCCGAGCAGCCCGATCTCCGCGTAGTGGTCGACGGTGACACCGGTCAGGTTCGCGACCGTCTTGATCAACGCTTCGCGTCCGGCTTCGGTGGCCTCCGGTTCGGCCTGTGCCGGATCCACGCCCTTTTGTTCGACGAGCTCGGTCTTCTTCTCGAAATAGGCCGAGCCGTAGACGCCATTGATCTTCATCTTGTTCCCACCGGGCGTCTGGACGTAGGAGTCGCGGGGGATGGAGATGGCCGTTGCCGACTTCCCGTTGTTGGGGATGCGCACCAGGATGATCGTGTCGGTGTTGGTGGATTCATCGTCGCCGGCCCGCAGCGTTGCCAATTCCTCTTCGGACAGCGGGTTGCCGTGGGCGTCGGTGCGGCTGTCCAAGCCGACCAGCAGAATGTCGATCGCGCCGTCCTCGCCGCCCTCGCCGAGCGCGATCGGTGAGACGTGGTTGATGCCGGATTCGAATGACCGGATCTTGCCCCACGCAACGCCGGTGCCGACCACGATGGCCAGCGCCACCGCCACAGCGATGACACGGGTCAGGCGAGCGGGCATCTGCCCAGGCTACTTGCGAGACAGGCATAGACCGGGTAGCGCCGGTCGGCGTGCCAGACTCGTTACTGTGGCTAGCCGAATCGTTATCTCCGGCGCCGCCGGCATGGTGGGGCGCTCCCTGGCCGCCGTGGCGCGTCGGCAGGGCCGTGACGTGCTGGCGTTGACGTCGGCAGAGTGGGATATCACCGACCCCACGGCGGCCGAGCGTTTCATCCAGTCCGGCGACGTCGTGATCAACTGCGCGGGCTACACCAAGGTTGACGCCGCCGAGGCGGATCCGCAGCGCGCCCACGCGGTCAACGCCGTTGGGCCCGAGACCATCGCGCACGCCTGTGCGCACGCCGGCGCAGACCTGATCCACATCTCGACGGATTATGTGTTTTCCGGCACTGCGCGCCGTCCATATGAGATCGACGACGAGACCGGTCCGCTCAGCGTCTACGGACGGACCAAGTTGGCGGGTGAGCTGATGGTGCTCGCCGCCATGCCCGACGCGCACATCGTGCGGACCGCGTGGATCTACGAAGGCGCCGACGGAAGCGATTTCGCCGCCGTGATGCGCCGATCGGCCGCCGGGGACGGCGAGGTCGACGTGGTGGCGGACCAGGTCGGCTCACCGACGTATGTCGGTGACCTCGTCGACGCGTTGCTGCAGATCGCCGACGACGGATCGATCCGTGAGCCGGTGCTGCACGCCGCGAACGACGGTGCGGTCAGCCGCTTCGAGCAGGCCCAAGCGGTGTTCGAGGCGGTCGGCGCCGATCCAGACCGGGTTCGCCCGGTTGGCACGGACCGCCATCCCCGGCCGGCACCGCGGCCGGCGTACTCGGCCTTGTCCGCGCGCCGTTCCGCCGAGGCGGGACTGACGCCGCTTCGACCGTGGCGGGATGCCCTGGCCGCCGCGATGTCCTCGGCTGGCCCGCTACCCTCTACGCCGTGAGTGAGGGACTGGTCGGATCTGGTGAGTGACGAATTAGTTGTGGTCACGGTGACGTATTCACCGGGGCCGCATCTCGATCGGTTCCTGGCGACGCTGTCCCATGCCACCGAGCGACCCGTGAACGTGATCCTGGCCGACAACGGTTCAACCGACGGGTCGCCGGAGAACGCGGTCGAGCGGTATCCCAATGTTCGGCTGCTGCGTACCGGCGGCAATTTGGGGTACGGCACCGCGGTGAACCGCGCGGTCGCTGAAATCACGCCGGAGTCAGAGTTTGTCGTGGTCGCCAACCCGGACGTGCAGTGGGGGCCCGGCAGCATCGACGTCTTGCTGGAAGCCGCCGAACGCTGGCCGAGGGCGGGGTCGCTGGGACCGCTGATCCATGACCCCGACGGCACGGTCTATCCGTCGGCGCGCCACGTGCCCAGCCTGATTCGGGGCGGCATGCACGCCGTCATCGGCCCGTTCTGGAAGTCCAACCCGTGGACGGCCGAATACCGACAGGAGCGAACCGAGCCCAGCGAACGCCCGGTTGGCTGGCTGTCCGGATCATGCTTGTTGCTGCGGCGCTCCGCGTTCGATGAGGTGTCTGGATTCGACGAGCGCTATTTCATGTACATGGAAGACGTCGACCTGGGTGATCGCCTCGGCAAGGCGGGCTGGCAGAACGTATATGTGCCGTCCGCGGAGATTTTGCACGACAAGGGCCACGCCACGGGCCGCGACCCGGCCCGCAACTTGGCGGCCCACCACACCAGCACCTACACTTTCCTGGCGGATCGGCATCCACAACGGTGGCAGGCGCCACTGCGGTGGACGATAAGGGCCGCGCTCGCCGCGCGTGCGGGCCTGGTGGTCCGCAATTCCCGGCGCAAGCAGAGGAGGGGGCGCTAGTGGTCAATCCGGCGCAGGTGGACGCGGTCGTACTGGTCGGTGGACTCGGCACCCGGCTGCGGCCGTTGACGCTGTCGGCGCCCAAGCCGATGCTGCCGACCGCGGGCCTGCCGTTCCTGACCCACTTGCTGTCGAGAATCGCCGAGGCCGGCATCGAGCATGTCGTGCTGGGCACGTCGTACAAGGCGGCGGTGTTCGAATCGGAGTTCGGCGACGGATCCAAGCTCGGCCTGCAGATCGACTATGTCGTCGAGGACGAGCCGCTCGGCACCGGCGGCGGTATCGCCAACGTGTCGGGGATGCTGCGCCACGACACCGCGGTGGTTTTCAACGGCGATGTGCTCTCTGGCGCTGATCTGCGGGCACTGCTGGATTCCCACCGCGACAGCGGTGCCGACGTCACCCTGCACTTGGTGCGCGTGGGCGATCCCCGCGCGTTCGGCTGCGTGCCCACCGATTCCGAGGGAGTGGTGACGGCCTTCCTGGAGAAGACACAGGACCCGCCGAGCGACCAGATCAACGCGGGCTGCTACGTGTTCAAGCGCGAGGTCATCGAGCGGATTCCGAAGGGCCGGGCGCTGTCGGTGGAGCGTGAGGTGTTCCCGGGTCTGCTGTCCGACGGGCTACGGGTGTGCGGCTACGTCGATTCGACCTACTGGCGCGACATGGGCACGCCCGAAGACTTCGTGCGCGGCTCGGCCGACCTGGTTCGTGGCATCGCGCCGTCGCCCGCGCTGGCCGGTCAGCGCGGCGAGAAGCTCGTCCACGACGGCGCGGGCGTTGCGCCCGGCGCGCTGCTGATCGGCGGCACGGTCGTCGGGCGGGGCGCCGAGATCGGTGCGGGCGCCCGACTGGACGGTGCAGTGATCTTCGACGGTGTGCGAATCGGCGCGGGCGCGGTGATCGAGCGCTCGATCATCGGCTTCGGTGCCCGCATCGGGCCGCGCGCATTGATTCGCGACGGCGTGATCGGCGACGGTGCCGACATCGGCGCACGGTGCGAGCTCCTGCGCGGTGCGCGGGTGTGGCCCGGGGTCACCATTCCGGATGGCGGCATCCGCTACTCGACCGACGTCTGACGCTTTCGCGCCGAGTCGGCAAGCTGCGTAAGGCCGAAGTCGCAATCATCGGGTAACGCGTCCAGCGGCCACCAGCGCAGGTCCAAAGACTCGTCGCTGACGGCGATTTCGGCGTTCGCCGGCGCGTGCACGATGAACTGCATGTCGAGGTGACGCGTGGGCACGCCCAGCGAGCAGGTGACGGGGTGCACGTGCAATGCGGCCGGCTCGGGATCGATCGTGAGGTCGTCGATGCCGGATTCCTCGGTGGCTTCGCGCAACGCGGCGGCGACGATGTCGGTGTCGGTCTGCTCGCAGTGCCCGCCGAGCTGCAGCCACCGGCCGAACCGGGGATGCAGCGTCAGTAGCGCGTGGGTGCCGCTGTGGTCGAGGACGAGCGCGGAGCCGGTGACATGGCCCGGTGCACACTCGCGCAGGCAGCCGTCGGGCCGCGCGGCGAGGAACGCCAGCATCGCGTGCCGCAGCGTGTCCTGAGCGGGATCGGGTGCGCGCCACCGTGTCAGCGCTGCGACAGCCGACTCGTGCAGGCTCACTTGCGCACCAGTAGCCCGTCAGGATCAACCGGATCGCGCGGGCCGGAGGCCTCCTCGGCGTAGCCAATCGCTATGGCGCCCAACGGTTCCCAATCGGCTGGCAGCTCCAGCTCGGCACGTACCAGGTCGGCCGCGAAGATGGTGGAGCCGATCCAGCAGCTGCCGACGCCACGCACGGCAAGCGCGACCAGCAGCGCCTGCACGGCGGCGCCGACCGCCACCGTGAACATCGTGTGCTCGGCAGCGGTTCGATCGGCGTCGGGATAACTGTGCGCACCGTCGGGCACCATGAACGGGATCACGAGTTCGGGTGCGTCGTAGAGGATTTGGCCGCGGCTGACACGACGTTCGACAGCCTCCGGCGGCCTGCCATCCCCGGTCAGGTCGGCGCGCCACTGATCCTTCATCCGATCGAGCAACCGCAGGCGCGTGTCGGGGTCCTGCAACCACACGAACCGCACCGGCCGGGTGTGGTGTGGCGCTGGCGCGGTGAGCGCTTCGGCGACCGCGCGCTCGACGAGCTCCGGCGCAACGGGCTCGTCGCTGAATCGGCGCACCGATCGGCGCAGCAGTTGTGCCTGGCTGCGGCCGAGCGCAAGAGCTTCCTCGGTGCCCAGCCAGAACAGGTCGTCTTCACCCGGCCGCAGCAGCGTGCGCGCATTGGATCCGTTGTCGGA
>DASRJA010000724.1:0-9279 GCA_035649695.1 Mycobacterium sp.
GAAGAAGTCACCGGAAGAGGTCGGCAAGGAAGACTCCGAGGCGCTGCAGAACGGGCAGCTGACGCCCAAGCAGCATCAGCGTTTGGTCGAGAACACCACCCTGAGCCGCGAACAGCAGACGGCCCTCGACTGACACTCCCGCCGGAGCAAATGTCATATTTGGAGGGCTTCTCGCGTGCGTTCGGCGACAGACGCCGGCGGAGATCAAAGCCATCATGGATGAGGCCGGCCCGGATGGTGGTCGAGTCGCCGACGTATTTCAACTCGCCTCCAATCCGAACATCAAGACCGGGCTGCCAGAGACTGAGCCGCCGTCGACCAGTAATCCGGCGAGCGGCGGCAAGTACGCATTTGCCGGACGGCATCCAAAAGGTTCTCGATGGACCCGTCTTGACGCCACTAAGCTTCGGCGAACCGACGCACAACCCTGACGGCTCCATCGGTCGACCTCCACTGACGACCGCCTCTCAGCCGACGGCTGGCCTCAACGATCTGGCTGACATCATCCACCGAGGAAACCGAGACCTGCAGGTAGGCAGCGGTCTTGATTCCGGCCTCTTCGAAAAAACGCCAGCAGCTGCTCGAACAATCCAATGGCTGGCCGGTTCCGGGCAATGATCCGATGTCCGATCGCCCGCGCTGGTATCACCAATTGGTTGATCCGACGTTGCAGAACATGTTCAACGCGGTCAACAAGGACGACCTGGTGATCCACGACGCAGTCACCGGCTCTGGTGGTGAACGGTTCTTGAACAACCTGACCCAACATCAATGGCAAGATGACGGGCTGGCGGCAGGCGGACTATTCGATTGGGTGGGCGAATCCGCGGCTCACGATTCGACGGGGCGCGCGGCCGAAACCGCCCATGCTTTGGAGGAGTACACGAGCAACAAGCACAACCAGCTGTTGAATCTTCCTGATACACAAGGTCAGTCGCTCGGACAGGTTAATCCGGAGCTGACGCGCGACTGGGCGAGGGCCTTCTCCCCCTACATGGACGACATGGTCGGCATGAATACCGGTGACAGCAACGGGCTATTCGCTCCGCTCGATCCCGACAGCTCGGTAGAACCCGCGAATACGCGACACCTCATGAGTGTTTTGTATTCGGATCACCCGCCGTTAGACGGAGGCGCCGACGCCGGCGCTGCAAAGACCGCAAGTCAGATACTCTCCGAGAGCTCGCAAGCTCACATCAACAGTTATCTGACCGCTGCTGCAGAGTCAGTCGCGGACCGGAACGCGGGCGAGGATAACTTTGCGATGCAGTCGGCCGGTAAGCTCCAAGCCGCAATGGACTTAGGTGCTTACGATGAGCGTTTCGACACGACGCACGACAAATTCGAGGCGCAGAAGCAAGCGCATGAGATGCAATCCAAACTGTTCGACCTCGGCAAGGACGTCATCGGCGAGTTTCCTGGCGGGTCAACGGTCGGCGGCTTAGGCGGGTTGATGAAGGACGTCATTGTCGGCTCAGATCCAGTGATGCCTGGTGTGCAGAGCGTGGCGGGTCGCGACATGTTCCCAGTGCAGCTGCACATGGCGCAGACACTCGCGCAGGCAGGCGTGGGCGACCCCCATTTCCTCGAAGTCGTTCGAGGTCATCTTGATGCGAACGGACACTTCAACATTCCGCGGGAGGACGGAACACCGGACTACCGATATTTCAAGAACGACATCAACAACTATCTAGGCTCGGTGGGTCAACCGGGTGTCATCAACGACATGACCCAGAACTACTGGAACACCTACACGCAAGCGATTATCAACGCAGCACCGCCGCAACAGCCATGACGCGCCGTATCTTAACGATCATTGCGGTGATCGCGGCCACTCTGTCCAGCGGGTGCGACACCAATACGACGAAATCGCCTTCCACAGCATCCAACTCACCCGCGCAGCTGTATCCGAACTGGCCACCACTGCTCAACGACTTCCGGTTTCACTGGTCCGCGGCACCGGGGATCGATATCACCGAGGGCCCGGCGATGGTCGTCCGTGCGTACCTGGAGTCTTACAACACAGCGTGGTTCACCCTGAACCTTGACAACCTGTTCCCGGGTTTCCGCAGGGTCACTCCCGAAAATCAGGAGCCAGAGGGCGATTTCCTGTGGCAACTAGTCCAGATACGGCCGCTGGGAAGCGGATACACCAAGACGGCGAAGGATGCGCGCCCACATTTCGGCTACCAAGCGCTTCATTTTCTGGAGCTTACGCCTATCGAGAATGGTTTCCGCGCCATCGTGTGCAGCGGCGACTTCGCGCATTTCGTCGAAAGTACTGCGCGGCCGGGAAAATTCGTCTCCATTGGCGACAACGAGGAGACTGCTCAACCGGATGGAGAGGGTTACAGCGGCGTCTATCCCACCCAAATTGAGCTCACCCAGCGTGACCCACGCATTGCGCCGAATCCGCCCCCTCAGCGAGGTCCGGCGCCAGCGCCCGTTCAGGACGTGTTCGGCGATTGGTACTTCACGGGAGCAAGCTCGTCGTACTGGGGACCTTCGAGTGACCGCACGGCTCGTGACTTTCCGCCGCCCGAACTCAAACAGCGATGCGACGTCGCGATGCCGACGCCCGCAGCCGAACGCATCGCGATGATGACCGGCTTCAAGGACCAGCCGCCACCACACGGCGAAGCTATTCCTGGTTGGCCCGCGAAAGTCCAGTGAGCCAGTCCTGGTCGTCATGCCAATCTGGATGGCATGACAGATGTGCGTGAACAAGGTCTACAGGTCTTCCGCCAGCTGATGCCGGGAGCGGAGGTCAACCTGCGCGACGGCAAGTTCGGCGACGAGCTACTCGAGATCGGCATCGACAACGTGTTCGGCCGCTTATGGGCACGTGACGGACTGAGCCGTCGCGACCGCAGCCTTGTCACGCTCGGCATCCTCATCGCCCTGCGCGCCACCGACGAACTCAAGGCCCACGTCCAGATCGCCCGCAACAACGGGCTCACCGAAGACGAGATCGCCGAGGTCATCTACCACGCCAGCGGCTACGCCGGGTTCCCCGCCGCCGACACCGCGAACAAGATCGCCCGCGATGTGTTTGACGAAACATCGTGACGGATTTCCTTCTGCGGAGCGTCAACATCTGATGACGACCTGGACAAGCACACGTCCTCCGAGAAGCGCAAAGCCGAGCCACCTAGGAGAATCGAACTCCTGACCTATTCATTACGAGTGAATCGCTCTACCGACTGAGCTAAGGTGGCGCGCCCGGGCTTGCCGGGCGGGACGAGTCTACGGCAGGCCCCACCGGCAGCCCAAGTCAGTTGCGCAGCGCCCGCCCGACCGTGGCCACCATCGCATCGATCGCGAACTTCGGCTTCACATTCACCGCCAGCGCCTCGCGGCACTCCAGCACCGCCTCGATACACCGCAGCAGCTTCTCCGGCGACGCATGCGCGGCCATCGCGGCAACCCGGTCCGTCATGTCCGGATGGTTCGCCTGGACCGAGTCCGCGCCAGACGAAACCAGCAGCGCGTCGCGAAAGTACGTCGCGAGATCGATCAGGGCCCGATCCAGCGCGTCCCGCGACGCCCGCGTCTGCCGCGACTTCTGCCGTCGCTCAAGGTCTTTGATCGCGCCCGTCGCACCGCGCAGCGTTCCGGCGGTGCCCTTGCCGGTGCCGCCCGCACCCAATGCCGTACGCAACTCCTCGGTTTCGGCCTCGTTGCGGTCTTCGGTCAGCGCCCGCGCTTCTGCCTCGGCCGTCGCCACCAACTCCTCGGCCGCGGCGTACGCCCGCGATGGCGTTGCCGCGTCACGCGCCAACCCCAACGCCCGCTGCCTGCGGTCGCGCGCCAGCTCATCGGTCGCCAGCCGCCGCGCCCGCCCGACGTGGCCCCCACTGACCGACGCCGCCCACGAAGCCTCGTCCTCCGGCAACCCGTCCGTCTCGATCAGCACCCGCGCAATCGCGTCGACCGGTGGCGTGACCAGCGCTACATGCCGGCACCGCGAACGCAGCGTGATCGCGATGTCCTCGGGATCCACCGACGGCGCGCACAGCAGAAAAACCGTCGACGGCGGCGGCTCCTCGACCACCTTGAGCAGCGCATTCGCCGCCCCTTCGGTCAGCCGATCGGCATCCTCGATCAGCACGATCTGCCACCGCCCAGTCCCCGGCCGCCGCGACGCGATCTGCACGATGTTGCGCATCTCGTCCACGCCGATCGACAACCCCTCGGGGATGATCCGGCGCACATCGGCGTGGGTCCCGGCCATCGTCGTCGTGCAGGCCCGGCATTGCCCGCAACCGGGGACGCCGTCGGAGGTGCATTGCAGCGCCGCAGCGAAGCACAGCGCCGCGATCGAGCGCCCCGACCCCGGGGGCCCGGTGATCAACCACGCGTGTGTCATGGTCCCGGTCGCGGCGCCATTGTGAGCCGAATCACCGCGCGCGGCCTGCGCCGCTGCAACCAATTCGGCTTCCACGGCGTCTTGACCTACTAGACGCGAGAACACACCGGCCATCGAGATAACAGTAATGCTGCGAACCGACACGTCCGTCCCACAGCGTCATTTTCCGTCCGCCCGGCCCGATACGGTTGACCTGTGACCACCGAGGCCATTCCGATCGGGCGAATCAGCGCATTCGTCCGTTGGTTTGTGCGCACGCCGTGGCCGGTGTTCACGCTCGGCATGCTGCAGGCCGACATCATCGGCGCGCTGCTCGTGCTGGGCTTTCTGCGCTTCGGGCTGCCTCCCGAGGACCGCATCCAGCTACAGGATCTGCCCGCCTTCAACTTGGCGATCTTCCTGGGTTACCTGTTCCTGTCGTTCACCATCGGCTCGTATCTGACCCTGCGGATGCTCATCCCAGTGATGCGCTGGCAGCGCCGCGACACGCTGCTCGGCGCGCGGGACCCGGCCGCCACCGAAATGGCCCGCACGCGAGCGCTGAAGATGCCGTTCTACCGCTCGGTGATCAACGTGACGAACTGGCTGCTGGGCTCGATCGTGTTCATCGTCGCCAGCTGGCCGGTAGCCAGCAAATCCGCGCCGGTGGTGGCGGTCGCCACCGGGCTGGGCGCCACCGCGACGGCGATCATCGGCTATCTGCAGTCCGAACGGGTGCTGCGGCCGGTGGCCGTGGCCGCGCTGCGCGGCGGCGTACCGGAGAACTTCCGCGCGCCGGGCGTCATTCAGCGCCAGGTGCTGACGTGGGTGCTGTCCACCGCCGTGCCTATCCTCGCGATCGTGCTGGCGGTGGTCGCCAGCAAGGTCGAGATTCTCACCGCGCCCGCCGACCGTCTCACCACGCCGATCCTTCTGCTGGCCATCGCCGCACTGGTGATCGGCTTGTTCGGCACCGTGCTGGTCGCCATGTCGATCGCCGACCCGCTGCGCCAATTACGTTGGGCCCTGGGCGAAGTGCAGCGCGGTAACTACAACGCTCACATGCAGATCTACGACGCCAGCGAATTGGGTTTGCTGCAGGCCGGATTCAACGACATGGTGCGCGACCTCGCCGAGCGGCAACGGCTTCGCGACCTGTTCGGCCGTTACGTCGGCGAAGATGTGGCCCGTCGCGCGCTGGAGCGCGGCACCGAACTCGGTGGCCAGGAACGCGACGTCGCAGTGCTTTTCGTCGATCTGGTCGGGTCGACGCACCTGGCGTCGACGAGGCCTGCGGCCGAGGTCGTGAACCTGCTCAACGAGTTCTTCCGCGTCGTCGTCGACACCGTGAACCGCCACGGCGGGTTCGTCAACAAGTTCCAGGGCGACGCGGCGCTGGCCATCTTCGGCGCGCCGATCGACCACCCCGACGCCTCGGGCGCGGCGCTGGCCGCCGCCCGCGAGCTGCACGACGAACTGGTGAATGTGTTGGGCCAGACCGAATTCGGTATCGGCGTGTCCGCGGGACGGGCGATCGCCGGTCACATCGGCGCCCAGGCCCGCTTCGAGTACACCGTGATCGGCGATCCGGTGAACGAGGCCGCCCGCCTCACCGAGCTCGCCAAGCTGGAGCCCGAGCACGTGCTGGCGTCGGCGATCGCTGTCAGCGGTGCGCTCGACGCCGAGGCCTTGTGCTGGGACGTCGGCGAGATCGTCGAGCTGCGCGGCCGCACTGCTCCGACTCAGTTGGCCCGTCCGCTGAACCTGGTATCGAGCAGCGAGGCCGACAACGTCCCGAGCGGCGCCGAACGTGAAGTTGTCGTCGAAGAATCGCGCGGATTTCGCGCATAAGCTCACGCTCGGCGCGCAAGGCCCGCTGAGCAACGGCGCTAGCTCTTCTTTGCGGCCTTCTTGGCCGGCGCCTTTTTCTTGGCCGCTTTCTTCGTCCGCTTGACGGGGCCACGCGCACGGCGGTCGGCCAGCAGTTCGGCGGCGCGCTCGTCGGTGATCGACAGCACGTCGTCGCCCTTGCGCAGGCTGGCGTTGGTCTCACCGTCGGTGACGTACGGCCCGAACCGGCCGTCCTTGATCACCATCGGCTTGTCGGTCGCCGGGTCGTTGCCCAGCTCGCGCAGCGGCGGGGTCGACGCCCGTTGTCCCGCACGCCGTTTCGGCTCCGAGTAGATCTTCAGCGCCTCGTCGAGCGTGATGTCGAACATTTGCTCCTCGGTCGCCAACGAGCGAGAATCGGTGCCGCGCTTCAGATATGGGCCGTAGCGGCCGTTCTGCGCGGTGATTTCCTCACTGGTGTTGGGATCGACGCCGACGACCCGGGGCAGCGACAGCAATCGCAGCGCGTCGTCGAGCGTCACAGTGTCGAGGCTCATCGACCGCAGCAGTGAGCCGGTGCGCGGCTTGGGACCCGTCGGCTTCTTGGGCTTCTTCGCCCCGCTGCCTGCGCCGTCGTCGTCATCAGACTCGGGCTCGGGCAGCACCTCGGTGACGTACGGGCCGTAGCGGCCGTCCTTGGCGACGATCTCGTGACCGGTCTCGGGATCGACGCCCAGCGATCGCCCCTCTTGCGGTGTGGCGAAGGCCTTTTCGGCAAGATCGAGCGTTAGCTCGTCGGGTGTGAGCTCATCCTTGAGATTGGCCCGCTGCGGCTTGGGCTCGCCGTCATCCCCGGCGACCATCCGCTCCAGGTACGGCCCGTTCTTACCAACGCGCACATAGACGGGTCGGCCCTCTTCATCGTCAAACAGCTTGATGGAGTTGACTTCTCGGGCGTCGATGCCCTCAAGGTTCACGCCGACAAGCTTCTTCAGCCCGCCTGAACGCGCGATCGACTCGGGCACACCGTGTTCGCCGCCGAAATAGAAGTTGCTCAGCCACGTGGTGCGTTGCTCGTTGCCCGACGCGATCTCGTCGAGCTCGTCCTCCATCGCCGCGGTGAAGCCGTAATCGACCAATCGGCTGAAATGCTGCTCAAGCAGGCCGGTGACCGCGAACGCCACCCACGACGGGACCAGCGCGCTGCCCTTCTTGTGGACATAACCGCGGTCCTGGATGGTCTTGATGATCGACGAGTACGTCGACGGCCGACCGATGCCCAGATCTTCCAGCGCCTTGATCAGCGACGCCTCGGTGTAGCGCGCCGGCGGCGACGTGGTGTGCCCGTCGGCGGTGAGTTCCTTGGCGTCGACCCGCTGGCCCTGCTCGAGGTTCGGCAGCCGGCTCTCGGCGTCGTCGGCCTCACCGCCGGCCTGCTCGTCGATGCTCTCGACGTAGGCCTTCAGGAAGCCAGCGAACGTGATGGTGCGGCCGCTCGCGGAAAACACCACCTGCTGCCCATCGCTGGACTGCCCGGAGATGCGCAGCGACAGCGTCGTGCCCCTGGCGTCGGCCATCTGCGAGGCGACGGTGCGCTGCCAGATCAGCTCGTAGAGCCGGAACTCGTCGGTGTCCAGCTGGCTGTGCAGCTGGCCCGGCGTCTGGAACACGTCGCCTGCGGGCCGGATGGCCTCGTGCGCCTCTTGGGCGTTCTTGACCTTGCGGGTGTACTGCCGCGGCGACGGATGCAGGTACTCCTCGCCGTACAGCTGGCGGGCCTGATTGCGCGCCGCGTTGATCGCCGACTGCGACAGTGTCGTCGAGTCGGTACGCATATAAGTGATGTAGCCGTTCTCGTAGAGCCGCTGGGCGATGCTCATCGTGCGGTCCGAGGAGAACCGCAGCTTGCGGCCCGCCTCCTGCTGCAGCGTCGACGTCATGAACGGCGCATACGGTCTGCGGGTGTACGGCTTCTGCTCGACCGACGACACCGCCAGCTGCGCGCCGCGCAGCCCGGAAGCCAGCGCACCCGCTCTGGCCTCATCGAGCACCAGCACCTCGTCGGGCTTCTTGAGCTCGCCCAGGGAATCGAAGTCGCGTCCGGTGGCCACCCGCCGGCCGTCGACCGAGTTCAGCTTGGCCGTGAACGTGGGCGGCGTCGCCTCCGAGTTGGAGACGCTGGCGTCGAGTTCGGCGGTGACGTCCCAATAGCCGGCGCTGCGGAACGCCATCCGCTCGCGCTCGCGCTGGACGATGATGCGGGTCGCGACGGATTGCACGCGCCCGGCCGACAGCTTCGGCGCGACCTTCTTCCACAGCACGGGACTGACCTCGTAGCCGTACAGCCGGTCCAAGATGCGGCGGGTCTCCTGCGCGTCGACCAGATCGTTGTCCAGATCCCGCGGGTCTTCGGCGGCGGCCAGGATGGCCGGCTCGGTGATCTCGTGGAACACCATCCGCTTGACCGGGATGCGCGGCTTCAGCGTCTCCAGCAGGTGCCAGGCGATGGCCTCGCCCTCCCGGTCGCCGTCCGTGGCCAGATAGAGCTCGTCGACATCCTTGAGCAGGCCCTTCAGCTCGGTGACGGTGCCCTTCTTGTCGGGGCTGACGATGTAGAGCGGCTCGAAGTCCTCGTCGACGTTGACGCCGAGCCGTGCCCACGGCTCCGATTTGAACTTGGCGGGCACGTCGGCGGCCGCCCTGGGCAGATCCCGAATGTGACCACGGGAGGACTCGACGATGTAATTGGAGCCCAGATAACCGGCAATTTTGCGTGCTTTGGTAGGCGACTCGACTATGACGAGTCGCCGCACTGCACCGGTGCGGCCGCTGCCGCGGTCCCCGTCAGCCAACTTGCCTTCGCTCCACTTTCTATGTTGCCGTCCGCCGCCGGATTCATGCGTTCTTCACTATCCGTCGCCGTTGGCAACTGACAATTTCGCACCCCGGACGTGCCGACGCAAACTGACCCTCCGGCGCCAGACCCCTACATCCGTGGCCAGAGCGAGAACGCCTCTACGTCGCCCGGAGGTTCCCCGACGGTCTCTACCAGGCGCGATAGGCGTCGCCGGCCACTGATCCGCAGCGCCGGATGAGCTCCC
>DASRJA010000725.1:0-3801 GCA_035649695.1 Mycobacterium sp.
TGGTCGATCCGCCGACGCCAGCAGATCGAGTCCTGAAACCGTGCGGGAGACGAGGCTCTTCAGGAATTGCGCGTCCAGCCGATGCAGGTTTTCGAGCGCATCGAGTAGCGAGAATCGCGCATCAGCGCCAAGGAAGACCGCGGCGTCGCCGTACGCCAGGTGCAGATCGATGAGTAACGCACCGGCCGACGAAAGCTTCGTGAGCGTCGTCGCGACGTTCACTGCGGTGGTTGTCGTCCCGACCCCGCCCTTGGCGCCGACGAACGCGAAGATCGGTCCCGCGACTGCCTTGGTCTGCAGTCCGACGAGGCGAGCGATCGCCGCATCGATATCGTCCTGTTGCAGCGGTTCCGCGATGCACTCGTTCACCCCCGCGCGCATGGCTTCGAGCATCACGGCCGGGTCGAGCGTTGACGTCAGCAGGATGACGTTCGTTGCCGGATGCTGGCGCTTGAGCGTGGCGAGCTGCGACGGAACCGCCGACAGGCGGCGGATGTCGATCAGCACCAGGTCTGGTTGTGAAGCCTTCGGGTCGAGAAGCGCATTCAGGTCGGCCAGCCAGATGACCGTCGTCACCCGGCCGGATGCGCGAACCAGCCCCTCGAGCTTCGGATCGCGCTGACCAACAACTGTCAATACACTATTCACGGTGTCCTCTCTTAACGAACGAGTCTGACGGTCACGAGAAACGAGGCGTTTCCCGGCAGTGTGGAATTGCCAACGGCAGTCGCCGGAATCGTCATGACCCGGCCGATGACCGACTGGCCATTGGCTGCCAGTGTGATCGCGCCCGTGTTTCGATCGACGTCGCCCATGCCTTCGATGAAGAAGCCGAAGATGTTGACCATCCGCAGAACGCCGTTGTTGCCGGTCGGGTCGTGGCTGAGATACCAGTCGATATCCATCACGCCAACCGGAACGACCCTTGGACTACTCGAAGGCGGGTCCCAGTTGCTCCCCGTGATGTCGCCGTTCGACCATCGCGCACTCGGGTCCTGGGCCATCAGCGCTTCGATCGAGTTGCGTGTCGAACCGACGGTCGCGCCGGTCTGCACGCGATAACATCCGCGGGCGGCCCAGTACGCGGTGTCGGTCCAGTTATTGGGAATGGACGCCGGGCAAACGGTCGCCGGATTCGCAAAGCTGGCGGGCATTCCGTTGCAGGTCAGAATGTTGGTCTGGACCGTGTTGTTGCCCAACTGCGTGGTGTCGGCGCGAGGCAGATCGAGCGTCCTGAACCAGCCCGACGAAATCTCGTTTCCGCCCGATGGTCCCATCTTGATTCCGAATTGCCGGCCGCGGTCCGCCGGCAGCGAGTAGCCCGTGCCGGGACCGGATAACGACGGTGGAATGTAGACGTCGTTCTCCTGCGGAGGAGTGTTTCCCTGGCCGGTCGAGTACTTGTCGTAGGTCGAGGTCGGGAGTGGTGCTGGTCCCTCGGGTCCGAATTCGTTCCATCGATCGACGACAGCCCACGGCCTCAGGCATGCGGTCGTATCGCCGGTCACAACTTGCGCGGTCGCGGTGGCGACCGCTCCCTGATTCGGAACACCACTCAGCTTCGCAAAGAATGTCGGCAATGGATTGCCGCGAGCCTGGTTGCGAAACACGTTCACTCTCACACACTGGTCCTGCGGTCCCGGTATTCCCGGTGGGCACGCAGGGAACGTCACGTCCGCAGGCGTGACACTGGGCGCCTGGTTCCACACGTTGTTGGCCTGAGCCATTGCGATGGCCCGAGCCCGCGCCGCCGCTTGATCTGTCGGGCTGTTGAACGCGAGTGAGATTGCGCCGGACAATGCCCCCGCATCCGCAGCGTTCTGCGCCTGACCGCGGCTGACCCACATCACCCCGTAGTCGAAGACAAAGGAGGCGAGTGCGAGCAGGGCGAGCATCGCCACTGCAACCTGAATCAGCACCGCACCACGCTGGTCGCCGAGACGCGATGAAGAGCCGGCGTGTCTGGTCACTGCTCCCTCCTCACCGCAGGTGATGCGTCTTTGCTCTTGCGCGGTGCATCCACGACGCCGCCGGCGCCGTCGAGTTGCTGACCGATGTCGCCCTTCTTGATAAAGGGCCGAATGCTGGTCGGCAGCGGCGGTACTTCATCCGGATTCAATGCGCGGATGAGACGTGGCGTGATGAGCACCATCAACTCGGTCTCTTCCGCCCGCTCGGCCTTGCTCTTGAAAATGTTTCCGAGCACCGGGATCTGGCTCAGAATCGGAATCGCGGCCTTGTCGTCCTGACGGATGTTGTCGAGCAGGCCGGCAATCGCAAATGACTGGCCGTCCCGCAGCTCGACGTCCGTCTCCGCGCGTCGGCTCGTGAGCGCCGGGATGCGGAAGCCCTGGAGCGTCACGCCATTCGCGAAGTCGAGGGTGCTGACCTCGGGCCGTACCTTAAGTCGGATAAGGTCTCCGGCAATCGTCGGTTTGAAGTTCAATCGAATGCCGAACTCTTTGAAGACAATCGTGACTGCGTTAGTGCTTCCCGCCTGCACCACCGGCACAGGAAATTCACCGCCCGCGAGGAAGCTCGCCTCCTGGCCGTTGTAGGCAATCAGGTTCGGCTCTGCGAGACTCTGAAAGCCACCACGCTGTTGAAGCGCTCGCATCACGCCGCCAATGCCTTCCTTCTTATCGAAGAACATCAGGTTGAGAAAATCGCTGAACACGACACCACCCGGCTTTTCGTCGTCGAAGTTCGGTGCGGAGAACTGCTGCGTGGTCGACCGTGCGGCCCACCGCTCGCGGTTGACGAAAAGGTTTAAGCCGAGCTCGGTGAGGGCGCGGCGGTTGACCTCGGCGAAGCGCACCTGGAGCATCACCTGCTGGCTCTCGGAGCCGCCTGGCACCTGCAGCAAGTTGATGATCTTGCTCTTCGAGGCTGACGCGGTTGCGATCTCGGCAGCCCGCAGCATGATGCTCGTGCTCGAGACATGGCCAGACAGCACAATCGCTTCCTCGCTGACACCGACCGAAATGTCTTCACCGGGGAACAGCGCCTGCAGCTGCTGTTCGAGCCCGGTGATCGCCGGCTCGACGACGATGTCGTATTGCTTGCGCTGCGTCGATGACCAGAGGATCAGGCTCACCGTCCCCGGCTTTTTTCCATCGACCAGCACCTCGCGCGGCTGCACGACCACCGCATCGGCGACAGCCGGGTCGGTGACCGCGATGCGCGTCACATCGAAATCTGTCGGCACGACCGTGGACCGGCCGGCGGTCACGAGAACGCGATCGAACTGCGGACGTGCCGGAGTCACGGCGGTGGCCTGTGCCGGCGCCGTTGCCGGCGGTGCCGGCGGCGCGACTGACGCCTGCTGTGCCGACATCGGCAGCTGGCACTGCCCGGCCAGAATCAGCGTGACTGCCACCACACCCGCGCGTGCCGGGCGAATCTGCTTTATCAAAGTGCTCATCGAACAATCTCCTGGGTTCGCTTGGCGCCTCGGAACGCCTCAACGGTGTAAGCGGCCGGCGTTGGATTCGTGGCAACAACTGGTGCCGGCGGTTTCGCCGGACCGCGGTGCACAGTCGGCGTCTTCACTGGCGCCGGTGCCGCCTGGCCGAACAGACCCGTCGTCCGCACGCCGGCGGTCGCGGTCTGATCCTGATCGAGGGGGTTTCGAAGCGTCAGCATGATCTGGCCGGCGGACGCGGCGAGCGCGACGCGTTCGCCATCTTCGGGTTTCACGAGCAAGGTCACCACCGTCGACGGAATCGGTGCGCCGTCCTTCGCCTTCTCCTGGTCGTAGCGGGTGCCGGCCGTGAGCACTTGAACATTGCTGACGACGAC
>DASRJA010000726.1:0-7911 GCA_035649695.1 Mycobacterium sp.
CAGCGGTGCCGGCAAGACCACGCTGTTGATGGCGATGGCGCAAGCGCCCAAGAACCCTTTGCAGGCGGCGTTTTTCGCCGAAGACGCGCATCTGTTTGCCACCACTGTTCGTGACAATCTGCTGGTTGCCCGCGGTGACGCAACCGACGACGAACTGCGAAATGCGTTGCGGCGGGTAGGCCTTGGCGAGTGGCTCGACGGGTTGCGGCAGGGCCTGTCGACCGTGCTTGTCGGCGGTGCGTCGGCCGTGTCCGCCGGGCAACGCAGGCGGCTGCTGCTGGCGCGGGCGCTGATCTCGACGGTGCCGACCGTGCTGCTCGACGAACCGACCGAGCACCTCGACGCTGCCGACGGCAGCCGGCTGCTGACCGAACTCCTTGTCCCCGGCGCGCTTTTCCCGGCGGATCGCACTGTCGTCGTCGCCACCCACCACCTGCCCGACGACATTGTCTGTCCCGTATTCAATCTCAGGACCGGCGAGTAGCCTCACCGGCATGAGCGAACCGCCGCCACCACCCCAATATGGGCCGTATCCCGGCAGCTACCCGCCGCCACCGCCGCAGCCCTACGCCGGGTACGCCCCGGCGCCGACCGGGCCGAAGAACGGTCTCGGCATCGCAGCCCTGGTGGTCGCGATCATCGGGCTGGTGTTCTGCTGGACTGTGGTCGGGGGCGTCATCCTGGGCTTTACCGCGGTCCTCATCGGGTTCGTCGCGCGCGGTCGCGTCAAACGCGGCCAAGCCACCAACGGAGGCGTCGCGATCGCCGGAATCGTGTTGGGGTTCTTGGCGATCATCGTCTCACTCATCTTCATTCCGATCTGGTACTCGGTTTTCGAAGAGGTCGGTGGGACGGACTACGTCGACTGCCTGAACAAGGCCGGCAACGACACGGACGCGATCCAGAAGTGCGCCGACCAGTTCCGCGACCGTGTCGAAAACCAGTTCTCGGTCTCGGTCACACCGCACTCCTAGGTCAGGCGGCGGCGCCTCGGCAGAAATTCCAGCGACAGCAGCACGACAAGCAGCGGCACTATCTGCGTCAGCGACGCCATCACGTAGCGGCGGTCGCCGAGCGCATGGAACTTGCGCAGGTAGCGGTACAACGATTCGAGGGCGATCAGAGCGTCGCCCAGGTGGATCGCGGTGTAGATCAGGCTGGAGATCTTGCCGCGATTCTTGTCGTTGAAGATCTCCGGGAATGCCGCGAACGCCAACGACAGCCGCTGTGCGCCGTTGTCGCGGGCCCACGCGATCATGTCGACCGAGAGCCGCTCGTCGATACCGTTGGGCGCGCCGCGGCGCCGCCACGGCACGTCCAGTGACACCTCGCTACCCTGCCCGGCGGTCGCATACCGGTGAAAGCCCTGCACCCGTCCGTCTTTATCGCGGGCGACGATCAACTGCACGCCGGGATACCGGCCCTCGAGGGCGCCGTCGAGACACATCGAGAACCCGCGCTCGATGCGCGCACCCTTCGGGGACGCCAGCAGCACCTCCGTCAGCTCCGCAAGCCTCGGCTCGTCGAGGCCCTGCTCGGACACCACCTCGGTGGTGACACCGAAGTTCTGCGTACGCTGCACGGCCTGACGCAGGTTGCGGTACTTGCGCCCGACCATTTCGAACGTCGCCACGTCGATGACCACGTCGCGCCCGATCGGCACCGCCCGCAGCGACTGGCCGAGCACCGTCGCATCGGCCCACAACTCCAGCCGCTGCTGGCTGCAACCCAGCACGACCACGCGCCAGCCGCGCGAGTGGCACATCGCGGCGAAGTCCGCGACAAGCTCGGCGAAGCGGGTGTCGTCGCCAATCGGGTCACCGCTGACCACCGCATAGCCCAGCCGGGTGCGGTAGGCGATGGCCGCTGTGCCGTCGGCGCTGAAGTGATAACACTTCAGATCCTGCATGGCGAACGGCGCCAGCGGATCACCCTTCGTCCTTTCCACCAGCGCCCAAATCCGTGGCAGGTCAGCGGGATTCGGCCGCACGGCGGTCGGCCACATCAAGAGCCCACCGGCCGACACGATGACCAGATTGCCGAGAAAGTCGAACACCAGCACATGCGCGCAGAGGCCGGCCAGCAGCGCCGCCAGCGCCAGCCAGGCGTGTGCCGCGGTGACGGGTCGGCCCAGGAAGATGCCACGGGCGATCAGCGCGACCGCGGACAGAAGCGTCAGCGACCACGCCAGCCGGCCTGCCGCCTGCCAGTCGCGATCGTGCTCGCGCGCAAGCAGCAGTATCAGCCAGCAGAACAGGGACAGCACCGCCAGCGCGCCGAGCCAGCGGGCGGCAGGCGAATCCACGTGGACGACGACCCGCAACCTCGGAGCAAAATTGACGTGCGATTCGCTCACGGCAACGAGATTACGCCCGCTACCTGCTTGCACCAGGGAAATACTTGACGATGCCCTCCTGCACGACCGTGGCCAACAACTGCCCGGATCGGTCGAAGAAATGCCCGGTGCCCAGCCCGCGTGAATCCGCCGCCACCGGCGAGGATGTGGAATACAACACCCACTCGTCAAAGCGCACCGGCCGGTGAAACCACACGGAATGGTTAGTAGTGACGGCAAATATCCGGTCGTAGCCCCACGACAGACCGTGTGTGGTGATGATCGAGTCGAGCACCGTGGTGTCCGACGAGTACACCAACGCCGCACAGTTCAGCACCGGGTCGTCGGGCATGGCGCCCTCGGCCTTCATCCACACCCGGTTGTACGTGAGCTTCTCCCCCTTGTCGCGCATCACCCAGGTCGGATCGTTGGTGTATCGCCAGTCGATCGGTCGTAGTGCGTTGACGAAATGCGGGACGACGTCCTCGTATCCACGCAGAAGTTCGTCCACGGGCGGCACCGACTCGGGGGCGGGCAGCTCGGGCGGTTCGACGCCGTGCTCGATGCCGCGGCCGCCGGACAGGTAGGAGATCATCGCGGTGGTCAGCAGCTGGCCGTCCTGCATCACGTCGACGCGGCGGTTGGCGAACCGGCGTTCGTCGCGCAGTCGCACGACGTGGAACTCGAGGTCCTTCTCGGGGTCGCCGCCCGCGATGAAGTGGGCGGAGATGCTGCTTGGCGGCAACTTCTCAGACACGGTACGGCTGCCTGCGACGAACGACTGCGCGACCATCTGGCCGCCGAAGGTGCGCACCGGGTTCTTACTGGGATGCGACCCGATGAACGTGTCGTCGGCTACTTGTTTGAGGTCCAGTACCGCCAGCAGCTCCTCGAAATCTGCCGTTGACACTCGACCTCCTTGATCGTCGTCCGACTAGACGTCTTCCTCCCCGATCCGGTGCACGTGGATCAGATTCGTGGAGCCTACTGTGCCGGGCGGCGCGCCCGCGACGATGACCACCAGCTCGCCTCGCTTGTAGCGGCCGAGCTCCAGCAATGACTTGTCGACCTGGCGGATCATGCCGTCGGTGCTCGCAATATGCGGCACGATGAACGTCTCGGTGCCCCAGGTCAGCGCCAATTGGCTGCGCACCTCGGGCAGGGACGTGAACGCCAGCACCGGCAGCGGCGTGTGCAGCCGCGCCAGCCTGCGCACGGTGTCACCGGACTGGGTGAACGCGACGAGCGCCTTGGCGTCCAGCCGCTCACCGATGTCGCGGGCGGCATAGGAGATGACGCCTCGTTTGGTTCGCGGCACATGCGCGAGGGGCGGCGCGGCGACCGAATTCTCCTCGACCGCATGGATGATTCGGGCCATCGTCTTGACGGCTTCGAACGGGAACTTGCCCACCGACGTCTCGCCGGAGAGCATCACCGCGTCGGCGCCGTCGAGCACCGCGTTCGCGACGTCGGATGCCTCGGCGCGCGTCGGCCGGGAATTCTCGATCATCGACTCCAGCATCTGGGTGGCGACGATGACGGGTTTGGCGTTCTCCCTTGCCATTTGGATGGCGCGCTTCTGCACCAGCGGCACTTCCTCGAGCGGCAACTCAACGCCGAGATCACCGCGGGCCACCATGATCGCGTCGAACGCCAGCACGATCGCCTCGAGATTGTCGATGGCGTCCGGCTTTTCGAGCTTGGCGATGACGGGTACCCGTCGTCCCACGCGGTCCATGATCTCGTGCACCAGCTCGATGTCGGCCGGCGACCGGACAAACGAGAGCGCGATGAGGTCGACGCCAACCTGCAGCGCGAACTCCAGATCCTGGATGTCCTTTTCCGACAGCGCGGGTGCCGAGACGCTCATGCCGGGCAGCGACATACCTTTGTTGTTGCTGACCGCACCGCCCTCGGTGACCTTGCAGACGACGTCGGTACCGTCGATGCTCTCGACGATCAGACCCACGTTGCCGTCGTCGACCAGCACCCGGTCTCCTGGCGTGGCGTCCTCGGCGAGCCGCTTGTAGGTGGTGGACACCCGGTCGTGCGTGCCTTCGCAATCATCGACGGTGATGCGCACCGTCTCGTCGTTGGCCCAGAAGGTGGGGCCGTCCTTGAACCTGCCGAGCCGGATCTTCGGACCCTGCAGGTCGGCGAGGATGCCGACGGCGTGCCCGGTCAGGTCGGAAGCGGCGCGAACCCGCTTGTAATTGGCCTCGTGATCGGCGTAATCGCCGTGGCTGAAGTTGAGCCGTGCGACGTCCATCCCGGCCTCGACCAGCGCCCTGACGGTTTCGTCGGTGGAGGTGGCCGGGCCCAGCGTACAGACGATTTTTCCGCGTCTATTCACGACTGAGAAGCATAGTCGTGAATCGGTTCAGACGACGGCCAGGGGAAGCGCTCCGGGCTTGACCGGCTCGGGCAGATCCGACTCACCCATCAGGTAGGCGTCAACGGCGTATGCCGCGCTGCGGCCCTCCGCGATGGCCCACACGATCAGCGACGCACCGCGGTGGGCGTCGCCGCAGACAAACACGCCGGGCGCGTCTGTCTGCCAGTCCGATCCGCACGGCAAAGCGCCGCGGCGGTTGAGTGTCAACCCGAGGCCGTCGAGCAGTGGCATGTGTTCGACGCCGTCGAACCCGATCGCCAGCAACGCCAATTCACAGGGAATCTCAAGCGAATCCCCAACTGGGGTGATGCGCCGGCGGCCCCCGGCGTCGCGTTCGACCTTCACCTCGGCGATCTCCATGGCCCGTAGCTGACCACGCTCGTCGCCGATGAATCGCTGCACGGCGACCTCGTAGTGGCGCGCGCCGCCCTCGGCATGCGCGGGCGACAGCCGGGTGCGCAGCACGATCGGCCACATCGGCCACGGTGACCGCGATTCGTCGCGGTACTCCGGCGGCTCGGGGTTGTAATCCAGCTGCGTCACCGACGTCGCGCCCTGCCGGTGTGCGGTGCCAAGGCAGTCCGCGCCCGTGTCGCCACCGCCGATGATCACCACGTGCTTGTCCTTGGCCGTGATCGGACTTGCCCCGTCGCCCTCGCACTCCTTGTTGGCGGGCACCAGGTGCTCCATCGCCAGGTGCACACCCTTCAGATGGCGGCCTTCGACCTCGTTGTCGCGGGCGCGCAGGGCGCCCACTGCGAGCACGACGGCGTCGTACTGCTTCCTGAGTCGCTCAACGGGGAGGTCGACACCGACCTCGGTTTCGGTGACGAAACGGGTTCCCTCGGCACGCATTTGGGCCAGCCGCTGGTTGAGTGTGCGCTTCTCCAGCTTGTATTCGGGGATGCCGTAGCGCATCAGGCCGCCGATGCGGTCGTCGCGCTCGTAGACCGTGACGTCGTGGCCGGCTCGCGTGAGTTGTTGCGCGGCAGCCAGTCCCGCGGGTCCTGAACCGACAACGGCGACCTTCTTGCCGGTTGAGATCGCCGCGGGTTGCGGTTCGACGATGCCGTCCATCCAGGCCTGGTCGACGATCGTCTGCTCGATGCGCTTGATCGTGACGCTGCCACCGGTCTGCTCCTCGGCGATGGACAGCACGCAGGCGGCCTCGCACGGCGCCGGGCACAGCCGGCCGGTGAACTCGGGAAAGTTGTTCGTGGCGTGCAGGCGGTCACTGGCGGCATCCCAGCGGCCACGCCTGACGAGGTCGTTCCACTCGGGGATGAGGTTGCCGAGCGGGCAGCCAGCGGTTCCCGAGTGGCAGAACGGGATTCCGCAATCCATGCAGCGGCCGGCCTGCTGCGATACCTCGCCGGCGCGTTGGTGTGGATCCTGGCGCTCGTAGACCTCGCGCCAGTCGCCGACGCGCTCGTCGACCGGTCTCTTCGCGGCCTCGACCTTGGGTATCTTCAGAAATCCGGTTGGGTCAGCCACGGCTGGCCTCCATGATCGCGGTGTCGACGTCCCGGCCTTCTCGCTTGGCCACCAAGGTGGCCTCAAGTACCCGCTGGTAGTCGCGGGGCATGACCTTGGTGAATTGCGCACTGCGCCTTGGCCAGTCGGACAGCACCGAGGTGGCCAGAGTGCTGCCGGTGTAGGCGGCGTGCCTGGCGATGACGTCTCTTAACCAGGTGAGGTCCTCGGGCTCGAGGCGCTGCAACTCCACCGTTTCGGTGTTGACCCGGGCCGGATCGAGGCCGAGCACGAACGCGATACCCCCGGACATGCCCGCCGCCATGTTGCGGCCGGTCTTGCCGAGCACCACCACCCTGCCGCCAGTCATGTATTCACACGCATGGTCGCCGACGCCCTCAACGACGGTCAGCGCGCCCGAGTTTCGAGCGGCGAACCGCTCCCCTACCCGGCCGCGCAGGTAGACCTCGCCGGAAGTGGCGCCGAACAGCAGGGTGTTGCCCGCGATCACGTTATCCTCGGGCAGGAACAGCACGTCGTCGGGCGGCCGGACGATGATGCGGCCACCCGAAAGGCCCTTGCCGACATAGTCATTGGCGTCGCCGATCAGCTCCATGGTGATGCCGGGCGGCAGGAACGCGCCGATCGACTGGCCCGCGGAGCCGGTGAGCGTGACGTGAATGGTGTCGTCGGGCAGCCCCGCAGCGCCGTAGCGGCGGGTGACCTCGGCGCCCAGCAGGGTGCCGACCGTGCGGTTCACGTTGCGCACGGGCAGCTCGAGTCGCACCGGATGCGCATCCTCGAGCGCGCCCTCGGCGAGCTGGATCAGCGTGCGGTCCAAGGCTTCGTCGAGGCCGTGGTCCTGGTCTCTGATGCGACGCCGCTGGCTCGCATCTCTGGGCACGGTGAACACCGGGGTCAGGTCGAGGCCCTGGGTCTTCCAGTGTGCGACGCCCTCGACGGTGTCGAGCACCTCGGCGTGGCCGACGGCCTCGTCGATGCTGCGGAACCCGAGCTCGGCCAGATAATGCCGGACGTCTTCGGCGATGAACCGGAAGAAGTTCTCGACGAACTCCGGCTTGCCGTTGAATCTGGCCCGCAGTTCCGGGTTTTGGGTGGCCACCCCGACAGGACAGGTGTCGAGGTGGCAGACCCGCATCATGATGCAGCCCGACACCACGAGCGGGGCGGTGGCGAAGCCGTATTCCTCCGCACCGAGCAGCGCCGCGACAATCACGTCGCGCGCGGTGCGCATGCCGCCGTCGCACTGCACGGTGATGCGATCCCGCAGCCCGTTGAGGACGAGTGTCTGCTGGGTGTCGGCCAGGCCGATCTCCCATGGCACGCCGGCATGTTTGAGGCTTGTCAGCGGTGCGGCGCCAGTGCCGCCGTCGTGGCCCGAGATCAGCACGACGTCGGCGTGTGCCTTGGAAACGCCGGCCGCGACCGTGCCGACACCGACGGAGCTGACCAGCTTCACTTGGATGCGGGCCTCGGAGTTGGCGTTCTTCAGGTCGTGGATCAGCTGGGCGAGGTCCTCGATCGAATAGATGTCGTGGTGCGGTGGCGGGCTGATAAGACCGACGCCGGGGGTCGAGTGGCGGGTCTTGGCGATGTTCGGATACACCTTGAAGCCCGGAAGCTGGCCTCCTTCACCGGGTTTGGCGCCCTGCGCCATCTTGATCTGGATGTCGGTGGCGTTGACCAG
>DASRJA010000727.1:0-24791 GCA_035649695.1 Mycobacterium sp.
TTGGTACGTCGCCTGCTTCGAGTTCAGAGCGGAAAATCGCCGCCACCCCGGAATAGGGTGTGTCGCGTGGCATGCCGGGGCCGTAGACATTGTGATACCGCAGCGCGACCACCGATCCGCCCGTCGACTCGGCCCAGGCCAGCGCGTAGTGCTCTTGCGCGGTCTTGCTCGCCGCGTACAGACTGCGCGGCCGAAGGGGCGCGTCCTCGCCGACCAGCCGCCACCGCACCGGCTGTCCGCAGAGCGGGCAGCGATGCTCGAACACCCCAGCGTCCAGATCGGCACGGGTGCGCGAAACCGGATCGACGAGCCCGTGTTCGGCACATTCGTACCGGCCCTGCCCGTAGACCACCATCGACGAGGCCAACACCAACCGCTGGCAGCCCGCCGCGAACATCTCCGCGAGCAGCACCGCCGTGGCGAAGTCGTTGTGACTGCAGTAGGACGGCGCGTCGGCGGTATCCACCCCGGCGCCGACGACCGCGGCCTGATGACAGACCACGTCGACGCCGTTGAGCAGTGGCGCTAACGCGGCGGCGTCACGAACGTCGACCTGCTGAACATCCGGCGGCGGTTGCGCATTGGGGCCGTGCGCGCTCTTGAGCATCCCGTCGACGGCCACCACCTCGTGACCGGCGGCGGTCAGCGCAACGGCCACCCGCGTCCCGATGAATCCGGCGGCGCCGGTCAGCAGCACCCTCACGGCAGATCGAAAGGCAGCTCGACGCCGTCATGCGGCAGGCAATGTGTGCAGGTGCGCTCGCTGGTCACTTGATCGATGGCCTCGTGCACCAGCTTCTTGAACGGCACCAGGTTGCGCTCGAACTCGGCGAATACATCGACAGCCCTGACGGCCGTCCCTGCGTCAATGCCCGCATCCAGGTCGGTCACCAAAGCGATAGCGGCGTAACACATTTCGAGTTCGCGGGCCAGCACCGCCTCGGGATAGCCGGTCATGTTGACCAGGGTGAAGCCCTGGCTTGCGAACCAGCGGCTCTCGGCGCGCGTGGAAAACCGCGGTCCCTGGACCACCACCATCGTGCCGCCGTCGACCACACCCGGCAGGCCCGCGGCCGCCGCCCGCAGCGTCGGGCAGTACGGATCGGCGAACCCGACGTGGATTCCACCCGAGTCGAAGTAGGTGTCGTCGCGGCCGCTGGTGCGATCCACCAATTGGTCGGGCACCACCATGGCGCCGGGCCCGAGCTCGGGGGTGAGGCTGCCGACCGCGCATGGCCCGAAGATCCGGCGCACACCCAGCGCCCGCAACGCCCACATGTTCGCGCGGTAGGGCACGGCATGCGGGGAGTACTCGTGCTTGACGCCATGCCGGGGCAGGAACGCGACCTCGTGCTCGCCTACGGTGCCGACAGTGATCGGGGCGCTCGGCTCGCCGTACGGGGTGTCGAGGTTGATGGTGCGGGCGTCGGAACCAAAGAACGTGTAAAAACCGCTGCCGCCGATGACTCCCAACACTCCCCCATTTTGCGCCGTGCGACGATGACGCTCGTGGCCACTTTCGCGCAATGGGTCGAGGGCGCCCGCCCGCGAACGTTGCCCAACGCGATCGCCCCGGTGATCGCAGGCACTGGCGGCGCGGCCTGGCTGCACGCCGCGTGCTGGTGGAAAGCGCTGCTGGCGCTGGTCGTCGCGGTCGCGATGATCATCGGCGTCAACTACGCCAACGACTACTCCGACGGCATTCGGGGCACCGACGACGTCCGGGCCGGCCCGTTGCGACTGGTGGGCTCGAAACTGGCCGCGCCGCGTGCGGTGTTGACGGCCGCCGTGGTGAGCCTCGGTATCGCGGCGGTGGCCGGGGTGGTGCTGGCGTGGCTCAGCGCGCCGTGGCTGATCGCGGTCGGCGCATTGTGTATCGCCGGGGCATGGCTCTACACCGGTGGCTCAAAGCCGTATGGCTATCTGGGGCTCGGCGAAGTCGCGGTGTTCGTGTTCTTCGGCCTGGTCGCCGTGTTGGGCACTCAGTACACCCAGGCGTTGCGGGTGGATTGGGTGGGGCTGGCGCTCGCGGTGGCGATGGGCTCGCTGTCGTCGGCGGTGTTGGTGGCGAACAATCTGCGCGACATCCCGACCGACAAGGAGTCCGGCAAGATCACCTTGGCCGTGCGGCTGGGCGACGCCCGTACGCGGCTGCTGTATCAGGCGCTGTTAGTGGTCGCGTTCGCGCTGACGTTGGTGCTGATGCTCGCGACGCCGTGGTGTGCGGTCGGATTGGTGGCCTTGCCGCTGGCGGTGCGGGCGGCCGGCCCGGTGCGAAAGGGACTCGGCGGCAAGGAACTTATCCCAGTGCTGCGCGACACCGGGCTGACGATGCTGGTGTGGGCCGTCGCGGTGGCACTGGCTCTGGCGTTCGGCTAAGCGATATCGGCACTCGCGACCCGACGAGTCCGCCGCGTGGCCAGTTATTGCACGCCTTTTCGCGATATGCGTGACATAACTGGCCACTCACGGTGCAGGTCGTGGCCCGCCGCGTCTGCTGGCGCCGTTGTTTTTGCCGTATGGGATCGCGCTGCGGACGCTAGGCGGTGGAGGTGCCCGTCCAGTACTCGACGAATCGGTCGTCGGTGAACCGCAGGATGTCGTTGCCGGTGAACCGCGCCGGACCCTCCTTCGTCGCCCCCGTGCCGATCCAGCGGGCGGCCACCATGTCCCGCTCGACGAATGGCTCGACCTCGATGACGAACATCAAGTCGGTGAACATCTTTTGCGTCTCGTCGACGATCTCCTGCAACTCGCCGGGACCGCGAACCTCACGATCCGGCCAGTGCGCAACGAAATCGTCGGAGACCAACTCGGCTGCGACGGACTTGCCCGTCCACAACTCGTCGATCCATCGCTGGTACAGCGCCTTTGCGGTAGTCATACGCGACGTCTACCCCGCCACGACGCAATCTATGCGATCGCAACGAGATGACGAACGTCGCACCCAAGATGTGCAGCTCGACACAGATCATCGGGCCGCGGAACCGAAGGTCAGAAAGGCGATTCCGGTGAAGGCGCCCGCGATCACCTGATTCACCATGGACACGCTGCCGAACAACGCGGCAAAGTCGACCGTGCCCGCCACCACCGCGACGCCGATCGCGAAGTGCCACAGAGTATTCGGCGCCGCGCGCGGCGACTCGATGCAGCTGAACACGAACAGCAACTCGGCTCCCAACGCCGCGAACAGAGCGCGCCCGCTCAACATCATTTCCATCACGGCTTCGGATTGGCCGGAACCGACGACGAGTCGGGTGGTGATCACCGCGCATAACCCGGCGGCAAGCTGTGCCAACCAATAGGCACCCGCCTCACCGAACGGAATTCGGCCCCATATCGCCGCGGCCAACGTGATCGCGGGATTGAAATGCGCACCGATCCGGTGGCCGCCGGCGAAGATCACGGCCATCAGGACCGTACCGATGCTCAGAGCAAACGGTGTGCCGCTGTGAAGACCCACACCGACGGTCATCACCGGGCCAAACGTTCCCAGTGCTTCGACGACGTACTTGTTCAGCGTCCTAGACTTTTCGCCGACGCTTGGCGTGTAGGCTCATCCAGCCAGTGCGGGGCGGCGGTCATGGAGTACAACCCTGCGGCTTTACGCCCCAATGGCGTCACCGCTGACCGCCATATACCATGGCTGACCGACCACGCCCTGGGAGTATTACGTCGAGGACTACGACCGAAATCCGCGCTACCGGTCGGTGAGCTACGACTCCAGCCGCGGCAGCCTGATCGGTTACATGCCCGAGCTGATCAAAGCCAGCAGAGCAATCAGCCGTTTACTAAACACCTCGTCGTCGATGTCACCCTGCCAGCGGCTGACCCCTACCGTCCGACGCGAAAGCCGCCGCCTCCGAGCAGGAATGCTTCTCCGCCATAGGGATAGAAGTTGACGGGCGGGGGGGCGTCGTTGATCTGCGCGTTGCCGGGCGACTGGCATATGGTTCCCGATCCATTCCCGGAGCAGGTCTGCCCGGTATCGGCCGCGGCAACTGGTGCGGCGAAAATCGCCACTGCGGCCGCTGCGGCTCCGAACAATGCCGTCAAGTAGGTCAGTTTCATGGTGTACTCCCGTCATTGGGTAGCCCGAATCTGGACTAATTCCAGGATGGCCCTCGGCCTACCTCACGTCGTCCCTGCTGGCAGCCATCCACACTCCCTGCTGACTGGAATCTTTCGTACCGACAGCCGTCAGTGCCGAATATCGATTCGGATTCTGGGACAAGTGGATTCAGCGTCGGCATCAGTCGACAGCAGACTTCATGACTGCTGCCCCTGATCCGTGCCGAGCAAGACTTGCACACTACGGGGGCTACCGGACGGGTCCAGATAATTCAGTGCGATAGTCGTGCCGGGCGCCTTCGACTGCACTCCGGCGACAAGTGCGTCAGTGTTGTTGATCACTTGCTCGTCTACCTTTGTGATCACCGCACCGGCGGCCAGGCCTGCCGCCGCAGCGGGACCCCCACTTGTCACTCCGACAATCCGGGCACCGTAGGCATTCGTGACATCGGTCACCTGTGCACCCAGGGACCCGTGGCAGGCGGTGCCGGTGGCGATGAGTTCGTCGGCGATGCGTTTGGCCTCGTCGACGGGAATCGCGAAACCAAGGCCGATCGAACCACTTTCACCGGAAGCACCGCCGAACGACGCGTTCGCCGAGTTCATCCCGATCAGCTGGCCGTTCGCATTGACCAACGCCCCGCCGGAGTTGCCGGGATTTATCGGAGCGTCGGTTTGGATGGCATCGATCACCGCTCCCTGGCTCGCGGAGTCAGACGTGCTAGTCGACGCCGGCCGGTTCAACGCGCTGATGATGCCCGAAGTGCCGGTGCCATCCAGGCCGAGCGGCGAACCCACCGCGGCGACCTGCTCGCCGACGCGAAGGTCGGCGGACGAGCCGAACGTGATCGGAGTGAGTCCAGACGTTGCCTCAGCCCTCACGACGGCGATATCACTCGTTGGATCGGCGGCGACAACGGCGAAGGGCACCGCGCGGCCGTCGGCAAGGCTCACCAGGGTGCGTGCACCACCCGGGCCGGCCGGGTCTGCATTCTGTGCCGCCGACACGACATGGGCATTGGTCATGATCAGCCCGTCGGGCGTCAAGATGATGCCCGAACCCAGTTCAGTGTGATCGCCCAGATCGCTCTGCAGTTGCACAACGCTGGGTAGCACCTTTGCGGCAATCTGTTCGATCGCGCCGGCCGGCTGTGACGCTGCCGCGGTCGTCATGGTGCTCCGGACGGCCTGGTGCGGATACACGTTTAATGCGGCGACTCCGCCCATACCCGCGGACACGACCGCAACCGCCAACGCTGCCACGAAGAGTGCCGCGCCTCGAAAACGGTTGTGCAGCTGTCGATCTGTCGAGGTCGCCCCGGCGGGCCCAAATGGGGCCTGGCCGACTCGGCCTTCTCGAAGTCGTTGGGGAAGCGAGTGCCTCGGCGTGGTCGTCACGTCTCCGCGGCCGGAGGGTAGCGTGAACACGGTTTGTAGAATCGCGGTCGTCGGTGCCTGTTGTCGCTAACGCTGGCGCCCATTGCCGCTTGCTGCCAGCGTCAAATCAGTCATACCCGCCAGCTGCAAATAAGTGACTCCTCGGCTCAACCGAAGGAGCACCTGCAGCCCGAATGGGGGGTCGAGCGCCCGCATCTGTCAGAACTGCAAGTCACGACGATGCCACAAGGTGGACCCCTAGACCTTCTCGGTAGCGGCGGCGAACTCGCAGAATGCTTCGTAGGCGCGGGCACCGTAAACGGTCGCGGGCCCACCCTGCATGAGGATGCTTACACCGATCGCCTCGGCGGCCTCCTGTTCCGATGCCCCTGCACGAGCGGCCCCTTTCGCGTGCGAGGCGATACAACCATCGCACCGATGCACGACTCCGATGGCCAGGCCGATGAGCTCTTTGATCTTGCGGTCCAAGGCGCCGGATGCCAGTGCTGCGGTGTTCATCTCGGCGAAACCGCGATATACCTCCGGGATCATCTGCCGCAACACACGGCTTTGCGGGTTTAGGTCTTCGAGCACGCGGTGATAGTGGTTTGACTCGCTCATGGACGTTTCCTTATCTGTGTTGTTCAGGCGTTGTGTTTAGAAAGCCGCGGCAAGATCCGAGCGGGCTGATCCAAGCTTCTCCGTGACTTCTTTACCCTCAGCGGTTTTGGTATTGATCGCCAACGACCGCCTTGTTGCTGTTCAGCATCGTGAAGTACAAAGCGTCGACGTCGGGTATGTCGCGCAGCTGATGGCGGGTCACGTCACCGCCCGTCGTCCGCTCGACCTTGAGGACGTCGGCGCCGAACCACGCGAGCATCTGAGTGCACGCCGGGCCGGCTTGAACGCCAGTGGAATCGATGACCTTGATTCCGTTCAGTGGCAGGTTAGTCATGATGGGTTCCCTTCTAGAGGGGGATCTTTGGTGTCACTTCTTCCCGACACCGGTCGGGTTGAGACGGGTGAGGTGACCGCTTTCGGTGCCGTCGGTGGGATCGATCACGCAATCGATGAGAGTGGGGCGTCCCGACATCAGCGCACCGGTGAGGGCGATGGTGAGTTGCGCGGGCGTGGTCACCTGGTAGCCCTTGCCACCGAACGCCTCGATCAGGCGGTCGTGTCGGGCACTCAACATCAGGGTTGTCGGGGACGGATCCGTTGATACGGTATTGATCCCGTCGCCGCGGTAGACCCCGCCGTTGTTGAGGACGATGACGACGATGGGCAGCTCGTAGCGACAGATCGTCTCCAGCTCCATGCCGCTGAATCCGAACGCGCTGTCACCCTCGATCGCCACGACGGGACCGCCGCTTTCCACGGCTGCGGCGATCGCATAGCCCATGCCGATGCCCATCACTCCCCACGTACCGCTGTCGAGACGATGTCGGGGCACTGACATGTCGACCACGTTGCGCGTGAAGTCGAGCGCGTTTGCGCCTTCGTTGACGACATAAACGTGAGGATTGTGATGCAGCACATCGCGGATGGCCCGCAGCGCGCTGTAGAACTGCATCGGGTGGGGATCAGCGGTCAGGCGCTGCGACATCTTGGCGACGTTCTGCCCCGAGCGTTCGGCGAGCTCGTCCCGCCATGCTGCCGGAGCTCTGACTTCGTCGGGCTGGGTTCGCTCGATCAGCGCCTGCATGACCGAGCCGATGTCCCCAACCAGCGGTGCGGCAATCGGTTGGTTGCTGTCGAGCTCGGCCGGTTCGATGTCGACCTGGATGAACTGCGTGTCGGGATTCCACTGCGGCGCTTCGCCGTGGCCCAGCAGCCAGTTCATCCTGGCGCCGACCAGCATCACCACATCCGCTCGCCGCAGGGCGAGCGACTTGGCTTTGGCCGCCGTCTGCGGATGGTCGTCAGGCAGCAGGCCTTTCGCCATCGACATCGGCAGGAACGGCACGCCGGTCGCCTCGACGAATGCCCGGATCTCCTTGTCCGCCTGCGAGTATGCGGCACCCTTGCCCAATACCACCAGCGGCCGCTGCGCGTTGGCCAGCAGACCGATCGCGCGGTCCACGGCTTCAGGGGCGGGCAGCTGTCGGGGGGCCGCGTCGACGACCCGGCGTAGTGACGCGGCGGCCGCAGCGGCATCGATGACCTCTCCGAGCACCGCGGCTGGGATATCCAGATAGACCCCGCCGGGGCGACCGGACACGGCCGTCCGAATCGCTCGGGCGACGCCGCGGCCGATGTCTTCGACCCGGTTCACCCGATAGGCGGCCTTGGCGAACGGCTGCGCCGCCGCCAGCTGATCGAGCTCCTCGTAGTCGCCCCGCTTGAGGTCGACGATATGTCGCTCGCTCGACCCCGAAATCTGGACCATCGGAAAGCAGTTCGTGGTCGCATTGGCAAGCGCGACGAGGCCGTTGAGAAAGCCCGGAGCGGATACCGTCAGGCAGATACCTGGCTTCTTGGTCAAGAACCCTGCTGCCGCCGCCGCGTGGCCCGCATCGCTCTCATGCCGAAAGCCGACGTAGCGGATGCCCGACGCCTGCGCGACGCGCGCAACGTCGGTGATCGGGATGCCGACCACGCCGTAGACGGTCCGGACGCCGTTGAGTGTGAGGGCATCGACAACCAGGTGGTATCCGTCGGTGAGCTCGGCAGCCGTGTCGGCTGTCGCTGTAATTTCAGTGCTCATGAGCGGAGGCCCTCCTGGTGCGACTGGCGCTGTGCGCCTTTACTTCTGGCGTTGCCTGATTCGCACCGCCGTGTGTTTCGCCGAGAGCTGCCCGCGACCTTTGCATCGACCGCCCCGCCAGGATCACCAGGACAGTGATTACCAGCGGTAGAGCCGGCGCGTAGCTGCGCGCATGCAGGAACAGCAGACCTCCCGCCACCGCGCCCGCGACCAACCCCAAGAGCACGCCGACGAGGCGGGGCATCTCGGACCTCGATCGAGACCCTGCGAAGGTGCCTGCGAATGCGACCAGGGTGAATGTGCCGGCCGTGGTGAAAATCCCTTGCACGCCGAGTGATCGAACCGCCGCGGTCTGGATCCCCATGGCGAGCGAGAACAGGGCGATGAGCACGTCGACAATCCCGGTCGAGGGGTGTTCGGCCGTTGACAACCACGCCACAAGGAAGCTGGCCTCGGCAACGGCCACGAGGACCAACAGGACGGTCACCGCCGGGGACCACAAACCAGATTCGTTGGAGCGCAGCGTCGTAAACCGCAGGCCGAAGTAGGCCCCCACGGTGAACATCGATAGCGCGACGATGACGGGTACGACATCGGGCCCCTCAATCTCCGCGATACCGAACCCCAGGAATACGAGGTTCCCGGTCATGAACGCCGAGAAGATCTTGCCTAGACCGAAATAGCTGATGGCGTCTACCGCACCCGAAGCGACTGTCAACGCTACGAGCAGCAGATCGCGCACGGATTGGCGATCTTGACTGCCGGCGGTGGTCGACGCGGACAGAATGTCTAATCTGATCGGCGCTTCAGGCGACATGTCCCCGCCGTGGGATTTTCTTGCCATGACAGCAGCTTGTCGTCTCGGCGTCGAAATGTCGTCACCGCTGTCCCACATCCGCAGGCCCCTGTCAGCCGGAGCACCCCGTACCTGCCAGCGTGAGTGACAAACGCTGGCTGACACGGACGCGACTCTGCGCTCCTCCCGAAAAATATTTTGCCGCAAAGCAACTCACTAGGGCGCATAGCACCATTCCTCGGCGACAGTTGCCCGGATGAAGCGCCTGGAGCCACGAGAACACCCTAAGGAATTCACGCTGACGGGCAGACGAGGTTCCGGCTAACGGGCGGGCTCGAAGTCGTGTCAGCGGTGATGGCATCGGTTTGGAGCAACGGGATTCTGAAAGTACCCAGCGGGGCGGAGCAGCCCGTGCCTGGATCGGGCCCGCTTGGGCGCCCAGCTTCAAACCTGAAACCGCCCCAACCGGCAGCGAGAGGAACCGATGACGGTCGACAACCATTCTCGCGCACGTCTGGAACCTGTCGCGGTGAAGGTGCCCGAGATAGCCGCGTCGTTCTGGGTTCTCAAGCTGCTGACGACCGCGATGGGTGAAGCGGCGTCGGACTATCTGCTCACCACGATGAACCTCATCGGCCTCGGTGTTGGCCTAGCAGGTTTCGCACTCGCCCTGTGGGTTCAGCTTCGGACAAGGCGGTACAACGCCTTCGCCTACTGGGCGGCGGTGATGATGATCGCCGTGTTCGGCACCATGGCCGCCGACACCCTCCACCACCAACTCGGGGTCTCGTTTGGGCTTTCCACCCTGGTCTGCGCGCTTGCCGTCGCGGCGACCTTCTGGGCGTGGTATCGCGTTGAGCACACACTGTCCATACACAGCATCACCACACGACGCCGTGAGGTGTTCTATTGGCTGACAGTGTCGTTCACGTTTGCCCTCGGAACCGCCGTCGGCGACCTTACAGCAAGCTCACTGCACTTTGGATTCGTCGGATCGATCGTCCTGTTCGCTGTCGTCATGGCCGTTCCGGCTTTGGGCTATTGGCGTTTTCGCCTCAACAGCGTCATTGCGTTCTGGTGGGCATATATCGTCACCCGGCCACTCGGTGCCTCTGTTGCGGATTGGTTGAGTAAGCCGGCCAAGTCCGGCGGCCTCGCCTACGGCGACGGCCCTGTCGCCGCCATGCTGCTGGCGTTCGCGCTTATGCTGGTGACCGTTGCAGCCGTCAGTCGGCGAGCTCCTACATTCGAAGCATGACCGTGCCGTTCTCCTGGCAACTGCCGTACGCGTGGCCGAGGACACCCGTTCTCGCGCGGAACGTCGTCTGCACATCGCAACCGCTCGCCGCGCAGGCGGGCCTGGCGATGCTGGCCGAAGGCGGTAGCGCGATTGATGCGGCCCTGGCTGCCGCGGTCACACTGACGCTGGTCGAGCCAGTGTCGAACGGCATCGGCTCGGACGCGTTTGCAATCGTCTGGGACGGAAGGCAATTGCACGGGCTGAATGCCTCCGGCCGATCACCCGCCGCATGGACGCAGGAATACTTCCAGGGCCGCCCCGTGCCGGCACGGGGATGGAACTCGGTGACGGTGCCGGGCGCGGTGTCGGCGTGGGTGGAGCTGCACGCCAAGTTCGGCAAACGTCCGTTCGCACGGATCTTCGAGCCGGCGATCGGCTACGGCCGCGACGGATTCCTCGTGTCGCCGACGATCGCCTCGCAGTGGGCGGCGCAGGTGCCGGATCTGCGCTCGCAGCCCGGCTTCGGCGAGGCGTTCATGCCGGGCAGTCGGGCGCCCTCGCCTGGGGAGCTGTTTCGCCTTCCAGAGCACGCCGCGACACTTGAGAAGATCGCCGCGACGAACGGCGAAGCGTTCTACCGGGGCGAGCTCGCCGAGACGATGGCGGCACACTCGGCCGCGAACGGTGGGGCCATGATCGCCGCCGACCTCGCCGCGCACCGCGCCGACTGGGTCGGCACGATCACCACCGACTACCGGGGCTACACGATTCACGAGCTCCGGCCGAACGGTCAGGGCATCGTGGCGTTGGTGGCGCTGGGCATTCTCGAGCACTTCGACATGGCTTCGCTCCCAGTCGATTCGGCGGACAGCGTGCACCTGCAGATCGAGGCGCTGAAGCTCGCGTTTGCCGACGCGCTTGCCTACGTCGCCGACATCGATCACATGCAGGTTCGGCCGGGACAACTTCTTCACAAGGAATACCTGAAGCAGCGCTCGACGCTGATCGACCGGACCCAGGCGCAAGATGTGACAGCGGGAGCTCCACCCAAGGGCGGCACCGTATACCTCACCGCTGCCGACGCTTCCGGGATGATGGTTTCGATGATCCAGTCCAACTACATGGGCTTCGGCTCGGGTGTGGTGGTGCCCGGCACCGGAATATCGCTGCAGAACCGCGGCACGGGCTTTGTCACGACACCCGGGCACCCTAACCTGGTCGGCCCGAACAAACGGCCGTACCACACCATCATTCCGGGCTTCATGACCAAGGACGGCGCACCCGTGATGAGCTTCGGTGTGATGGGCGGAACCATGCAACCGCAGGGGCATCTGCAAGTGGTAGTGCGCATCGCCGACTACGGCCAAAACCCGCAGGCGGCATGCGACGGCCCGCGCTTCCGCTGGGTACAGGGCATGCAAGTGAGCGTCGAGGGGGGCTTCCCGCCGGCGACGCTGGAGGGGCTGCGCCGTCGGGGCCACGACATCGTCACGGTCGATGACTACAACCAATTCGGCAGCTGCCAGGCAATCTGGCGGCTCGATGACGGTTACCTCGCGGCCAGCGATCCGCGCCGCGACGGTCAGGCCGCAGGCCTCTAATTTGGGCCGCAAATCGACTGTCAAACCTGGCGGTACTACGAACGTTTCCCTCGGACCGGGAGCCACCCTTCCGATCCGGCTGTACAGCCAGGTTCCGGCTCAGCACACCTGTATCGCCTGGGCGGACACCCATCGGTGATTGCCGCTAGCTGGGGTCCTTGGCTTACCCGCCTATCGCGTTAGACGCCGTGCAGATTGAAGCTAGCCACGGCGTCATTGGGCCTGCGAAGCTGAAGGATCAGTTCTCGCGCGTCGGCTGGACCGTCAAATGCAGCGGCGCGTCGACCGGCTGGAACTCGTAGGAAGGGCATCCGGTGACGAACGGCAAGACGCATATTTCGGGTGGCCTGCTCGGGCAGGGTGAGGCTGGACGTCCCGCGGCGGGGCGGGGTCCGAACGCCGGTGGTCAGTTCTCCCAAGAGGATTACCACCATCCCGCTGCGGGCTGGGGCGCGGCGCGCAGCGTGGCCAAGGTCCTGGCGCACAGCCGCGAACTGGTTGCCGGCACCCGGGCAATCCAGCTGATGAACCACGAGAACGGCGGCTTCGACTGCCCGGGATGCGCATGGCCGGATGACACCAAGGGTCTACACCTGGATATCTGCGAGAACGGCATCAAGCACGTCACCTGGGAGATGACCCGCAAGAGGGTCGATCGTGAATTCTTCGCCAGCCACACCGTGTCTGACCTGTCGGGGTGGACGGATTTCGCGCTCGAGGACCAGGGCCGACTGACCGAACCGATGGTCTATGATGCCGAGTCGGACAGGTACGTGCCGATCTCGTGGCCGGACGCGTTCGGGCTGGTGGGCTCCACGCTGCGGAGGCTGGACAGTCCACATCAGGCGTCGTTCTACACGTCCGGTCGGCTCAGCAACGAGGCGACGTTTCTGTACCAGCTGTGGGTGCGGGAGTTCGGAACAAACAACCTGCCCGACTGCTCGAACATGTGCCACGAGGCCAGCGGCCGAGCGATGACCGCGTCGCTGGGGACGGGTAAGGGCACCTGTGACCTCGACGACTGGGAGAACGCGGACCTGCTGCTGGTGATGGGGGTCAACGCCGCATCCAATGCGCCTCGGATGTTGACCTCGCTGGCCGAGGCCCATCGCCGTGGCGCGCAGATCGTGCATGTCAACCCGCTGATCGAGGCTGCCAGTCGCCGCACCATCGTGCCGCACGAGATCGTCGCGATGGCGGCATTTCACGCCACCAAGATCGGAACGATGAACGTTCAGCCCCGGGTCGGTGGCGACTTGGCGTTGCTGCGCGGGGTCGCGAAGGTGGTTCTCGAGCGCGCGCAGAGCGACCCCAAAGCCATTGACCGGGAGTTCGTGGCGCGCTACACAACGGGTTTCGAGGCCTACCGGTCGCTCGTCGAGTCGACGGGCTGGTCGGAGATCGTGCAGCAGTCCGGTGTCGAGGAAGCGACGATCCGACGGCTGGCTGAAGTCTATCTGGGTGCCGACCGGACCGTGGTGGCCTGGTGTCTGGGGTTGACGCAGCAGGAGCACGGGGTCGACACCGTGCGCGAGATCGTGAATCTGCTTCTGCTGCGCGGCAATATCGGCCGTGAAGGGGCCGGCCCGTCACCGGTGCGTGGCCACAGCAACGTCCAGGGCAACCGCACCTGCGGTATCGATCACCGCCCGCCCAAGCAACTGCTGGATCGGCTCGAAGAGGTGTGCGCGATCACCCCACCGCGTGAGCACGGCCTGGACACCGTCGGCACCATCAAGGCGATGCTCGCCGGCGACGTAAAGGTGTTCGTCAGCATGGGCGGCAATTTCAGCCTCGCCACGCCGGACACCGCGGCAACGTTCGCAGCGCTGCGCAACTGCGAGCTCACCGTTCAGGTCAGCACCAAGCTCAACCGCAGCCATCTGGTGCACGGGCGCAAGGCGCTGATCCTTCCCTGCCTCGGCCGCACCGAGAAGGATGTTCAGCGGACCGGCGAGCAGGGCGTCACGGTCGAGGACTCGATGAGCATGGTGCACTTGTCGTTTGGGATGAAAAGCCCTGCGTCGCCGCGTCTGAAGTCGGAGTGCGGGATCCTGGCCGGCATGGCCCGGGCGACGCTGCCGGCCTCGGCTACGCCTTGGGAGTATTACGTCGAGGATTACGACCGTATCCGCGACACAATGGCCAAGGTGTTCGACGGCTTCGAGGACTTCAACCGTCGTGTTCGCCTACCGCTGGGATTTCGCATCCGGCAGCCGGCAAGGGAGAGGGTGTTCCTCACCGCATCCGGATCCGCGGAGTTCTCAGCCGCACCGATGCCCGATGTCGTGCCGCCACCCGGACGATTGACGCTGAGCACCGTGCGCTCGCACGATCAGTGGAACACCACCATCTACTCCGACGACGACCGCTATCGCGGCCTCAAGAACCTGCGAACGGCGTTGTTCATGAATGCCGACGACATGCGCGAACACGGGCTTGACGAGTTCGATCTCGTCGACATCACCAGCTTCGCCCGCGACGGCAGCACCCGCTCGGTATACGGGTACCGCGCCGTGGCTTATGACACCCCGCGCGGCAGTGTATTCGGCTACATGCCCGAGTTGAACCTGCTATGCGCCCTCGCCGACCACAGTGAGCAGAGCGGGCAACCGTTGACCAAGCAGCTCATCGTCGAAGTCAGTCCAGCGACGGCGGGTCCGGCCACCACTCCAACGGGTGCACCCGCGGCTGGCCGGTCCTGATCGGTGTCCACTGGATCGTGTCACGGGTCGGGGACCCGACCAGTCCGCCGGTTCTTGCGGATTCAGCCCCGCCGAGCCGCCCGGTCGTCGCCTACCGTCCGACGCGACAGCCGCCGCCTCAAAGCAGGAATGCTTCTCCGCCGTAGGGGTAGTAGTTGACGGGTGGAGGGGCGTCGTTGATCTGCGCATTGCCTGGTGACTGGCAGATGGTTCCCGATCCATCCGCGGAGCACGACTGCCCGGTATCGGCCGCCGCAATTGGGGCGGCGAGGATCGCTACCGCGGCAGCTGCCGTTCCGAACAGCGGTGTGATGTAGGTCAGTCTGATGCGCATTGGTGTCTTCTTTCGATGAATGGTCCCGACCTGGCTAGTCCAACGATGGCCTTTGATCGAGCGCTTGTCGCCCCTGCTGACCCCCATCGACGTACCTACTGACTGGAACATCTTCGTATGGGCTAGCAGCCGGCACCCAAGCGAATTGACCGCCTTGCCACACAGCGGTTCTCATGAACTCTGGCCCTGATCCGCACTGCGGTCATGTCGAGCAGCGTCATCGAAGAGTGACTTAAGCGTTGCGGTGAGGTGTCGGCGGTTGACGATGAATCCAGCGATGGCCAACGCGGCATACACGCCGCACAGGATCAGCCGCCCCGCGGTGGAGGTGATTGGGAACTGCACGGCGAAAAGTGCCAGCAGCGCCCAGGCCGTATAGCGGTGGAACCGCAGCGCCAGGATAAGAGCCACCCCCATCATCGTTTGCGTCGCGGTCAGCAGGACTTCCTCGATCTGGCGGCCGTCGAGCTGCAAGACGGTCCCACCGCCGCCGATCATGTAGGCCACCGGCAACGACCCCACCAGCAATGTCCACTGGTTGACCTTCGATGAAATCAGCATCGCAATCGCGGCCGTGCCCTTGCCGCGGGCGGCGAACAGGATCGCGATGACGAACTCGGGGGCCTCGGAGGCAAGCGGTGCCAGCCACTGCACCAGCAGGAACCGGTCGATGCCTAGTTCGGTGCCAGCGCCAATCAGGCTCTCGGCGAACGGTTCGGCGCTCAGCAGAATGACCGCGGCGGCCACCGCGAACAAGGCGACCACCGTCGTGCGGCGGACACGATCGGGCAGGCCGCCGATGGCCGCGGCCGTGCCGATCAGCTCTGGCTCCTCGACGTCGCCGCGGGTCAGTCGGTAGAGGTAGAAGCCGAACCACCCCAACAGCGCCACACCGATGGTGATGTCGATGTGCCCGCTGACCGGAATACCGAACGCGACGACGCCAGCGATCAACAGAAATCCGAGTTCCACGCGGTTGCCCGGATCCAACTGCAGCGCTGAGGTTTTGCCGTTGTTCAGCTTGCGCGCCACGGCGAGCGCGACCAGCACCACGACGGGCCAGCCCAGACCCATCAGCAGCCGGTTCGATCCGGTCATGTTCGCCGCGGCGTATTGGACGTAGTCGGGAGCATGGCCGGCGGTGTAGGCGTAGTACAGATCGACGGCGTACTCGGGCAGCACCGCAATGAGTGCCAGCACCGCGATCGCAAGACCACCCGACACGTCGATCTGGGCGGCCTCGGCCGCCCAGGCCAGCAGGAAACTCGCCGACACCACCGCCACACCGTAAACACACAGCGCGAGAACCGGATTCGGGTGGAGCCCCACAACACGCAGCACCAACGCGGGCATGATGAACACGGTGGTGATGAGCGCTGAACGGATCAGGGCGGCGCGGGGATGAGGCGCGGTGGATCGGTCGGTGCGTATCGGCGTCGTGACGGACATGGGTGTCCTTCGTTCGGCGACCGGATGGAACGCACGGCGAGACTCCGGTCGGCAACAGTGGTGTCGTCCGAAGGTCTCGCTCGCCGGACCAGAAGTCCGGTGGATGACCGGGCGGCAAGACCGCCAGTGTGTCGACCATCCGCTCGCGCCGCGTCGAGGCGACGGTGAGGAACTACTCCCCTTCGCCGACGACCGTACACACCGATCCGCACCGGAGCAATGTAGGGAGTGCATCAAATAAATACGGCCGGACAACGGAAATTTGCTGCTTATTGTCCCGAAATCTGGAAGTTCGGTTGTCCGACCTTCTTTCTACGGCAAACCTGACGGTTCCGGGGTTGCGCCGCCGTTCCCGACATTAAAACGCTGACTCGGCAGCCCGGCAGCAGCACCGCGCGTCGGTCATCTCCGGCGACATCAGTACACCCAGATGTCCGATCACCAGGGCAGCCATCCCGGCCAGGCGGCGGAGAAGCCAGCCCGCCAAGTTAGGTGATCACACCCACGGGCGACTTCGATTGCACCGCGGCGATCAATGCGTCGGCGTCATTGATCACGTCGTCAGCTACCTAAGACCCCGGCACCCGTGAGAGGCGCTCCGGGTGGCGATGAGTTCGTCGGCGATGCGTTTGGTCGTCGGCGCGATGGCGTCGACAGACCCAGGCCGCTGTCAACGCCACAAGCAGAAGGTCGTGCAATTGGTAGTCTCTGATCGATCCGGCTTCGATGTGTTGCACGGCATTTCGCCAAATCACCGGCGGTCGGAGAACCGAATGTCCAGGCTGCGCAGATAGGTCTGCAGCCCCGCATCCTGCACCGGGATGAGGTGCGCGGGTGCACCGGACTCGTTGAAGTGCGCATGCCACAGTCCTGGTGGCGTGACGAACGCGCCGCCCGCCTCCCAATCGACGCGGGTCGGATTGACAATGTCGCCGCGCTCGTCCAACCGGCTGCCCAGCAGCGTGTAGCAGCCGGGCTCTGCGTCGAGGATCAGATCGAGCGCGACCGACTGGTGGCGGTGGGGGCGCTGCACCTGATCCGGTGGCAGCAGGCCGAACATCGCCCACAGCACGTGGGTGATGGTCAGCGTCTGTTCCTGCTCAGCGTTGGCCAGCAGGACACTGACCCTGCTCTTGTCGTTTGCCCCAGGGCGCGACGCGATCTCGTTAAGCCGGCCCACCGCATCCTCGCGCCGGAACTTCGTTGCGTTAAAACGTGGTTCGGCAGCCTCTGCGCCGAGATGACGAAGCAGCGGCTCGTCGTGCACCCAGTACAGCGCAGCGTCGGAGTGGGCGTAAAAGGTGGCTTGGCTACGGGCGGGCAGGGTCAGGAAGTCACCCTTCTCCCACTGCACAAGTCGACCGTTGACCGCCGAGAAACCCCGGCCGCTGATCACGTAATACAGCTGCGAGGTGGCATTCGGATCGGTGGCGATGTGTTCACCCGCACGGATTCGCACGAAGTTCGCCACCAAAGCCGGGCTGGTCGCTGGTCCATGAGCGATTCCCAGTTCATGCGACAAGTCCAACGGAATGATCTGAGTGGGTCCGTCGGAATACAACTCGCGGCTGAATGCCCTGATGGGAATCTTCGAAGTGTGGCCGGACCCGGTCGGGTTCGCGGCCTTGGAGTACTCGAAGTACCGCGCATCCTCGGCCCAGTCCTCGAAGCGCCCTTCGAACCCGTACTCGGCGACATTTGTCATTGGCGCAGGAATCGTCGGATCCAACGCATCCTCATCGGTTGCGGGTTGGACGAGATCTGCAGTCACGGTTCCTCGTTTCGTCGGGCGCGTCGCTGAGTGGTTACCTTCGTCGGTTCAGCGCAATGGCCTCAAGTCAGCATTGCGCTCGACCGGCAGAACCACATCGGCGCCAGCAAGTAAGTACTGAGTACCGCTGGCAGGAGCCATCAATGGGCGTCAGCGGTGACGACGTGAGGTCGCTGAGCGCGGAGTATGGCGGAGAGAGCACGAATCGCGCTGGCTAAAAACCGCAGCGCCGAATCCATGAGGCCAGGTATGAACGTCCTTCTAGTAGGCACGATCGAGCCGTCGCTGGCCAAGGCCGTTGGAGCGAAATATAAAGCACTGCAACTGCCTAACGCGGCCACCCGTAGACGCTTTCTCGCCAAGCACGGAGGGTCGATCACCGCCATCGTCGACGGTGGGCCTCCTGGAGTGGACGCCAATCTGATGGAGGCGCTGCCCAACCTCGGCGCCATCGTGCACCAGGGAGCCGGCTACGACACCATCGACATCGACGCGGCGCGCCGACTCGGCATCGGGGTCAGCAACACTCCCGACGTGCTCAATGACACTGTTGCCGACACAGCCATTGGCCTGATGCTGGCGACGATGCGCGGCTTGTGTACGGCAGACAACTTTGTCCGCTCCGGCCGTTGGCCTCTCGACGGCAATTATCCGCTGGGGAGAGACCTCAGCGGTTCACGAGTCGGTATTCTCGGTCTCGGCCGAATTGGATCAGCCATCGCGCAGCGACTCGTCGGCTTTGATTGCTCCATCGCCTATCACAGTCGCCGCCAAGTACCCGGCACCCCGTTCCGCTACGTCACCTCGCCGGTCGAGCTGGCTGAGTCAGTTGACGTGCTTGTGGTCGCGACCGTTGGCGGCCCAGGAACCAAACACCTTGTGAACCGGACGGTGTTGGAAGCTCTCGGACCGTACGGATATGTCATAAACATTGCCCGCGGCAGCGTCGTTGATCAGGACGCGCTAGTTGAACTGCTTGTTGCGCGCCGGTTGGCGGGCGCCGGACTGGACGTCTTCGCCGACGAGCCTTATGTACCAACGGAATTGTGCGGATTAGACAATGCCGTGCTGCTACCGCACATCGGCGGGGCCACAGTCCGAAGCGTCTCGATGATGAGGGAGCTGGTGTTGCGGAATCTCGACCAGTACCTCAACAACGGGACGCTGACAACGCCGGTCGTGCCATCGAATAGGCGCGCACGTAACGGGATTCACAAGTGCTCTGGTTTCAGGCCGTGAGGCCACACCGATAGACAACAAGGAGGTGGCGGTCATGGCCGCTCCGACCGAAACGCCGATTCATGCCGCGAACCAGTACCGACCGCCAGCGGTCAGCGGGCTGTTCGACCTGCTCGACCAGCATGCGCACGATCGACCGGACGCACGGGCCTTGGTGGCCGGAAGCGATCGAACCCCCATCTCCTATGGCGAACTCGCCGCTCTGGTCAAGGACGTGGCCAATCGGCTGGCGAACTCGGGGCTGCGCCGGGGGGATGCGGTGGGCGTTGTCGGCGCCAACAATCCCGACTTCGTCGTCGCACTACTTGGCGCAACGAGAGCCGGGTTGGTCGTCGCTCCTCTGGATCCCGCGCTGCCCCGGTCAGAGATGACCACACGCCTCGAAAGGTTGGGAGCCCAGGCGCTGCTCGTCGGCCGACCCGCACTCGACGCTGAGCCGGTAGCACCCTTGGGCATCCCGACTTGGAATCTCGAAGTACACATTGCCGCGCACAGGACCCCGGCCGTCACACTCGATGCGGGTGCACTCCGACGCTCGGAGCCGAAATCTGGACTCTCCGAACGTGACGCGCTCGTCCTGTTCACATCGGGTACCACCGCCCAAGCGAAGATGGTCCCGCTGACGCACGAAAACGTGGCCGCCTCAGTCCGCGCGATTTGCGTCTCATACGAGCTGGGTCCCGACGATGCGACGGTCGCAGTGATGCCGCTGTTTCATGGTCACGGGCTGATCGCGGCGCTGCTGGCGTCTCTGGCCAGCGGCGGATGCGTGTTGCTGCCCGAGCGTGGACGGTTCTCGGCGCGTTCGTTCTGGGGCGACATGCGCGCCGCGAGCGCCACGTGGTTCACCGCGGTTCCCACCATCCACCAGATCCTCTTGCAGCGGTCGGCGAGCGATTATCCCGGCGCGAACGCGGTCCCCTTGAGGTTCGTGCGCAGCTGCAGCGCCCCGCTCAACACGGCCATAGCGCGGGCGATGGAGCGTACGTTCGGCGCCCCCGTCCTGTCCGCGTACGGGATGACCGAAACCACGCACCAAGCGGCCAGCCAGACCGTCCGCGGAAACGTGAAAGAGGGATCGGTTGGCTCCGCCACCGGGGTGAGCCTCCGCGTCGTCGGCCCCGACGGGCGTAGGTGCCCAGCCGGCACCGAAGGGGAAGTGTGGGTGCAAGGTCCCACGGTCGCCCGTGGTTACCTCCGCGACCCAGCCGAGACCGCGCACAACTTCGTCGACATGTGGTTCCGCACTGGTGATCTGGGCGCAATCGACGAAGAAGGATACCTATTTGTGACGGGGCGAATCAAGAACATCATCAACCGCGGCGGCGAAAAGATCTCGCCCGAGCACGTCGAGGCCGTCCTTGCGCGCTGTCGCGGTGTCACTGAGGCGGCCGTGTTCGCGATCCCCGACGCGACCTACGGGGAACGAGTCGGCGCAGCGGTGGTCGTGCCCCAGGACGAAAGCTTCAGCTCGGACCAGATCCTGCAAGAGTGCCGCGGCACGCTGGCTGCTTTCGAGATGCCCGAACGGCTCGAAGTCGTTGCGGCCTTGCCCCACACCGCCAAGGGCGCGCTCGACAGGCGCGCGGTAGCCGAGCAATACGTGCGATGTGCGCGGTCAGATGACGATCCGCTCTGTCGGCGCCGTCCGATCGAAGAACTCGTCGAGGGCTAAGCCTTCTGCCGCGCTGACGAATGCACGGGCCACCACCGAGCCCGGTGTCGCCGCGTGAGTCGCCACCGAGATCTGCGCACTCACGTCCGGCTCGACCAGCCGGACGGCCCTTGCCCTGCCGACCACCGGCATCGCGCGCAACCAGGTATGCGGCACGATGCTCGCCCATGCTCCCACGCCAACCTGTGCGTACAGGGAGGCGACCGAGTCCGTCTCCACCTGCGGGGTCACCGTGACCCCGCTTTGCGCGAACGCGCAGTCGATGACCCGGCGAATCCTCATATCCGGCGTTAACAACACGAGCGGGAGTTGGGCGGCATCCGCCCACGTCATGGTGGGGTCCGGCGGAACTGGTAGGTCGTCGGGTGCTAACAAGATGTATCGCTCTTCGTACAGTGGAACCGCTCGCAAGCAGGACTGCTCCTCGGAGTCGAAATGAGCTATGGCAGCGTCCAATTCGAAGTCAAGCAGCTGGCGGCACAGTTCGGTCGTCGACAACCGAGACTCGACCTGCACTTTGGCCAGTGGGTGCGCCGCGCAGAACGCGGCTACGGGAAGGGTCTGGGTGGTCGAAGCAGTCGGTTCTGTCCCCAGCCGCAGGGTCCCGGTGATGCCCGACTGGACGGCGGCCACCTCCGCCTTAAACGCCTCCTGTTCGGCGAGAATCCGCTTCGCCCAGACCACAAGCCGTTCACCCTCCATCGTGAGACCCTCAAAATTGTGGCCGCGGTTGATCAGGGTGACGTTCAGCTCCCGCTCGAGCTTCGCGATCGACGCCGAGAGCGCGGGTTGCGAGACGTAACAGACCTCGGCCGCCCGGGCGAAGTGTCGTTCTCGAGCGACCGCGACGAAGTACTCCAGTTGTCGGAACAACACGAGCGACGGCCTCCCTTGCAGGTTGGTCTACGGGTCATCGTTGCCCCTCAGTGAACGAACGTCGCCACCGCTGTCGGCAATCAATGCCCCCTGCTAGCTGCAAACTTGCTCGATCCGCGCTGTGCGGGCCGCCTGGCCGGGCAGTATTGGTCAAGGACCGGTCCGCCACGTTCGGGACAGCACAAGCCTCGGGCCGGGCAGAAGGTGGTGAGTCGAGTGCGCGTGGTAGTGGCCGACGACGACTTGTTGCTTCGGGAGGGCTTGGCCAGCCTGCTGGATCGCTCGGGGTTCGAGGTCGTGGGACAGGCCGGTGACGGTCGGGAGTTGCTCGCGATGGTCCGCGAGACCACGCCCGATTTGGTGGTGGCCGATATCCGAATGCCGCCCACCCATACCACCGAGGGACTCGATGCGGCGCGGGTGATCCGCGAGGAGTTCCCTGACATCGCCATCATGGTGCTGTCGGCGCACGTGGATGTCGAACATGCGATGGAATTGTTGGCCAGCGGGCGCAGCATCGGTTACCTGCTCAAGAATCGGGTAACCGATGTGACGGATTTTTTGGACACACTTGAGCGCATCGCCAACGGCGCGTCGGTGGTTGATCCCGCGTTGGTGTCGGAGTTGGTCTCGGCGCGGCGGCGCGATGATCCACTGGCGGCACTGAGTTCCCGGGAGCGTGAGGTGTTGGCGTTGATGGCCGAGGGGCGTTCCAATGCCGGTATCGCCCATCGGATTTGGGTGACCGAAGGCACCGTGGAAAAGCATGTGCGCAGCATCTTGACCAAGCTGGACCTGGCGGAGACCGGCGACGATCACCGCCGGGTGTTAGCGGTGATCACCTTCCTCGAGACGCGCTGACTCTCCTACGAGATCGTGGATGGCGCCGCACGTCAGAGCGGACTTGGACAGGAACCCGACGGCTGGGCTGGTCTCGATCATGTCCGTGTAGTCCTGCGCGGCGTGGGTGGAGATCAGTATCACCGGGGACGGTGAGGGCCCCCCCGTCCGGTGGAGTTGCTCGGCGAGTTCGAAGCCGCTCTCGCCCCCGAGGTTGATGTCGACCAGCGTCACGTCGGGCCGCGATTCGGCGAAAAGCCGAAGCGCGTCAGCACTAGTCGACGCCACGCCGACGACCGTGATGCCCTCGCACTCCAGCAATCCGCACGCGGCCTCCACGAAATCCGCACTGTCGTCGACGATCAGACAGCGCATGGGGTCACTCGCAGCAGCATTTAATCAGCTTCGCAGTGCGGGCCACCGTCCGCATTCCCACTACCTGCAAAATTTTGCGCTCAACAACAGCGGTTGCAGCTAGCGGGTACGTCAAATTCCCCCTACCAGGGGGCAACTGATGGGTATCAGCGTTGCCGACACAGGCTGGCGCGCAGGCAATCCTGGAGGACACCAACGCAGACGCAGATCTGCCGATGCTCGATGAGATTGGAACAGCATGAAAACCACAACACTGGGCCGTAGCGGCCTGAAAGTCTCGCGCATCGCCTTCGGCACCTGGCAGCTCGGCGGCGACTGGGGCGAGTTCGACGAGAACGCCGCTGTCGCCGCGATCCGCCGGGCCCGCGAGCTGGGCGTCAACTTCTTCGATACCGCCCAGGCCTACGGCTTCGGAGCGTCCGAGGCCATTCTGGGTAAAGCGTTGCGCGACGAATTCAGCCGTGACCGCGACGAGCTCGTGATCGCAACCAAAGGCGGTCTGCGCCAAACTGATTCCGGCCTCGTCCGCGATGCAAGTCCGGAATGGCTATGCCGAGGTGTGGACGCAAGCCTCACCGCGCTGGGTACCGACCACATCGACCTGTACCAGGTGCACTGGCCCGACCCCACCGTGCCGGCCGCCGAGACGGCGGGCGCGCTGAGTGACATGATCACCGAAGGAAAGATCGGCCATGTCGGCGTGTCCAATTACAACTCCGCGCAGATGGCCGAGTTCTCCGCGACATTGCCGGTTGAAACTCTGCAGCCGCCGTATCACCTGTTCCGCCGTGAGATCGAGGACGAGGTCCTGCCGTACTGCCGCGACAACAATGTCGGTGTGCTCGTCTACGGGCCGTTGGCACACGGGCTGCTGACCGGAACGCTGAGCGTGCACACCGCTTTCGAGGACGGCGATTGGCGCGGCACCAGCAAGGTCTTCAGGGGCGGCACGTACCGTCGCAACCTGGGTGCGGTGCGTGAGTTGGAAAAGTTCGCCGCCAACCGCGGCATTACCGTCAGCCAGTTGGCCATCGCGTGGACGCTGGCGAACCCAGCCGTGCACGTCGCGATCGTCGGTGCCCGGCAGGTCGGTCACATCGAAGACAGCCTCCGTGCCGTCGACATCTCTCTCACCGACTCGGATCTCGATGAGATCGAATTGATCATGGAAGAGGCCACACCCGTTGCTGGACCGTCCCCGGAGGGCATGCCGTGACCGGGCCCGCGGTGACCGTTGCCGTGCTGGGCACCGGGACGATGGGCGCTCCGATCGCCCGCAACCTGCTTCATGCCGGGTTTGACGTGCGCGTGTGGAACCGCACTGTGGCCAAGGCTGCCATGGTGGGCGTCGATGCACACCGCACGTCCACCCCTGGGGAAGCCGCCGCCGGCGCCGACGTGTTGATCACCATGCTCGCCGACGGCGCCGCCGTCGAGCAGGTCATGACCGGCCCGACAGGTGCGCTGTCCAAGCTTGGGGCGGGTGCGATATGGATCCAGATGAGCACAGTCGGTGCCGAATGGACCGACCGTCTCGCCGGCCTGGTGGCCAGGCATGACGTCGCGTTCGTCGACGCGCCGGTCTCTGGTAGCTCCGCCGCCGCGGACAAGGGCGAACTGGTCATCCTCGCCTCCGGGGCAATAACGATCCGTTCACGGGTAGAGCCAATCTTCGACGTGCTGGGACATCAAACGTTGTGGCTACAGAGCACAGGTGACGGCAGCCGGCTCAAGC
>DASRJA010000728.1:0-2859 GCA_035649695.1 Mycobacterium sp.
CGACTGCAGAAACGACATAGGCTCGGACCCCCAACAGTGCAGGTCAAAGCCTATGAATCGTAGCGCGCCCGAAGAGATTCGAACTCCCAACCTTCTGATCCGTAGTCAGATGCTCTATCCGTTGAGCTACGGGCGCATGTCTTCAATTGTGAGCCGACGAGTCAGCCGCGGAGGCGAGAGGATTTGAACCTCCGGTCGCCTTTGAGGGCGACAACTCATTAGCAGTGAGCCCCATTCGGCCGCTCTGGCACGCCTCCTCCGGCGTTTTACCGCCGATCCGACAGAGTACACAGAGGCATTAGGCGAAGGCAAAGCGCAGGTGAGCGACCCATAAACTGGTCGTGTGACCGCCCGTCTGCGCCCCGAGCTAGCCGATCTGCCCGCATACACCCCAGGCAAGACGGTGCCGGGCGCAATCAAGATCGCCAGCAACGAGACTGTGTACGGACCCCTGCCGAGCGTCCGGGCCGCGATCGAGAAGGCCGCCGACAACATCAACCGCTATCCGGACAACGGGTACGTCGAGCTCAAGGACCGGCTAGCCAAGCACGTCGACTTCGCACCCGAGCACATCTCCGTGGGGTGCGGGTCGGTCAGCCTGTGCCAGCAGCTCATCCAGATCACCTCGACCGTCGGCGACGAGGTGCTGTTCGGCTGGCGCAGCTTCGAGATCTACCCGCTGCAGGTGCGCACCGCCGGCGCCACGCCGGTGCGTGTGGCGCTGACCGGCTACACCTACGACCTCGACGCGATGCTCGCCGCGATCACCGACCGCACCCGGCTGATCTTCGTGTGCAACCCCAACAACCCGACGAGCACCGTCGTCGACCCCGACGCGCTGACCCGCTTCGTCGAGGCCGTCCCATCGCACATTCTGATCGCGCTCGATGAGGCCTACGTCGAGTACATCCGCGACGGGTTGGTCCCCGACAGCTTCGGACTGGTTCGCAAGCACAGCAATGTCGTTGTGCTGCGGACGTTTTCGAAGGCGTACGGCCTTGCCGGCCTGCGGATCGGGTATGTGGTCGGCGATCCGGACATCATCACCGCGCTGGGCAAGGTGTACGTGCCATTCACGGCGACGAGCATCTCGCAGGCCGCGGCCGTCGCGTCGCTTGACGCCGCCGACGAGCTGCTGGCCCGCACCGACGCCGTCGTCGCCGAACGTGCCCGCGTCACTGCCGCATTGCGCGAGGCCGGATACACCGTGCCGCCGTCACAGGCCAACTTCGTCTGGCTGCCGCTGCCCGGCCGTGCCCAGGAGTTCGCGAATGACTCGGCGAACGCCCGCGTCATCGTCCGTCCTTACGGCGACGACGGCGTGCGGGTCACCGTCGCCGCGCCCCACGAGAACGACGCGTTCCTGGCGTTCGCCCAGCGCTGGGCTCGCTAGTTCGGCTGGCGGCCGGTGTAGGCGATCAGTCGCTCCAGCGCGCGGGCGTCGGCGGCCACATCGACCGGATCGTCGAAGCCAACGCTGGTGCGGCCCTGCGGGCTGATGATCGTTTTCGCCAGACCCAGCACGTAGTCGGACAACGAGTCGGGAGCCGTCACCTCGCGGCCGGTCGCCTTCGCGTAATCCCAAGCGTGGACCAGGAATTCGATCGACAACACGCCGGCCATCATCTTCGCGGGCGCCTCGCCATCCCTGAACGGCACCGTGCCGTCGATGCCACGTTTCTGCCAGGCGTCTAGCGCGGGCCGCGCCGCGAGAATCACTTGCCGTTCCACCGAATCGTCGCGATTCCTCTCGGGGAACTCGGCCCCGGCGTGGCCGCCGATCGTCGTGATCGAGTTCATCAAGTGGTCGGTCAGCTTGGCTACGTCGAATTCACGGCACGGTGTCTGCTTCGATTCGTCCTCTTTCGCGATGCCGTGCAGCACGTGCTCCAGCACAGCCAGCGACTCCTCTGCACTTTCAAGTTCATCGGTGGGCATGCGCCTACGCTACGACTCTCTTGCGCCTATCGTTCACGGGATGAGGACGCGCGTATGGGTGGCCGGGGCCGCATTGATTCTTGCCGGCCTGACCGCCGGCTGCGAGCGCACCACACCCGGCACGGTGGCGATGACCACCCAGCCGGGCCCGCCGATCGCGTCCAGCCCAGGAACGCCGTCGACGGTGCCGGGGCTGCCCGGCATCCCGATACCGGACATTCAGATTCCCGGGTTCCCCAGGAACACCGACGTTCCGGTGGTACCGGCGCCACCGAACGCGCTGACCATGACATGCGGCGAGTTCAACAAGCTCGACGAGGCCACCCGGCTGGCTGTGATCCGCGAGATCCTGGCTCAGGAGAACAATCCGCTGGGTCCCAACGGCGAGTCCGTCGGACAGATGCTGGTCGAAGCTGCCTGCCAGTTCCTGCCCGAAGCAACGGTCAGCGAGGTGCTGATGGGAACGGCGCCTCGCTGACTGGCTAACCTTGCTGGCCATGGGCGATGCATATGAATCCGTAACCGTGGACATCGAGGGTCACGTCGCACAGGTGACGCTTGTCGGTCCCGGCAAGGGCAACGCGATGGGGCCGGCGTTCTGGGCGGAGATGCCCGAGGTGTTCGCCAAGCTCGACGCCGACCACGACGTGCGCGCGATCGTGCTGACCGGCTCCGGCAAGAACTTCAGTTACGGGCTGGACCTGCCGGCGATGGGCGGCTCGCTGTCGGGCGTGCTCGGCGGCGGCGGATCGGCCCGTCCGCGGGCGGACTTTCACCAGACGATCCTGCGGATGCAGGGCGCGATCAACGCCGTGGCCGACTGCCGCACCCCGACCATCGCGTCGGTGCACGGCTGGTGCATCGGCGGCGGCGTGGATCTGATCTCGGCCGTCGACATCCGGTATGCCAGCGCGGACGCGA
>DASRJA010000729.1:0-4293 GCA_035649695.1 Mycobacterium sp.
GGTCGTGCTCAACTTGTCGCGCACCGCAATGTCCAGCCAACGGACCTGATCGTCCGGCAGGAGCGCGGCGACTTTCTCGTGGTGGGTAAATGAAAGGTCCCGGCGCCGGGACCTTTCGACCTTGCGTTCGACCCAGCCGTAATTTTTGGCCGTGTGATAGTCGAAGCCGATAGCCGTCACCACGGCTTTTCTTTGCCCGTAGCGATGACCCCCATTGAACCAGGCACCGATCTCCCATTGGGTACGGTTTAACGTCGAATAGAGGGTGCGACCGCGAGCTGTCCATTCCTCCAGCCCGGTCGGCGTTACGCCTCCGGTGCGCGGACGTGCTGGCTTTCGGCTAGGTGGCTGGCTAAACTTCGCGTGTCCCGCCAGGGGCAACACGTTGTTCTGCCGGCTCGGGGATGCCACCCCGGGCCGGTTCTTTATGTTTGCCATGGCCGGTCACGCTGACACCGAATCGGAAGCGGCGTAGTCGGCGGTGCGGCGGTGCTCGCGTTCAGCCAGCCAGGCCCGAACGCTGCCGCGTCGATAGCGGACGACCTTCGGCGTCAGACGTTCGAATGGCGGACCCCATCCCCGGTGCCGACCGATGCTCAGCCACTGCGGTGACACCGCCAGCCAGGAGGCGGTTTCGCTGGGGGTCAGCAGCTGATCGTCTTCACCTGGCACGGAGGCAAGGACGTGGGCTCGGCGATCAAGGTGATGCCGGTTTGGGATTGGAGCTTGGAATTTGGGAGCCGGTGGTCGCTTGGACTTGGCTGAAGCCATGGTCGGTCCTCACCCACGAGCCAACACCCCACGCAGACGCGTGGTTGCTGTGCTCGGTGTGCCGTTAGCGACGGCGGAGTGAGGCCAGCGACCCTACCCGTAGGGTCCGGTCATCCGAGGCGTTGTCCTCGGGTCTCGGGTCCCCGCAATCCTGTGGCGTTGTCTGCGCCACCATGCGGACGGCCCTTTAGGCGGAGTTCGGTGTGCCATGCTACAGGCACCGACCGTCAGGCTTATCTCCGCCTGTCGCCTGACGTGTCGTCATTGGTGTAACTTATAAACTGTGCCCGGAGATGATTTCCAGTCCCTCTTTTTATTTTTTCAACTTCGCAACATTGGCACCCGTCGGTCCCTTGATCTTGCACAGCTGCATCAGCCGGTCGCACACCTTCTGTGCCGGTTCGCGCAGCCGCTCCGGTGTCATCTGGATGTAGCCGCTCGTCACGTCGTCGTCCGCCAGCGCATGGTTGACCAGTGCCTTGAGTGCGTAATGGCTCAAGTCGCAACCTTCCGCGACGGTGACGAATGTTCGCCGCAGATCGTGTACGGTGACGTCAAAGCCGGTCGCGTCCAAGAAGAACCTCGGCTCCTTGACGTGCCCCGACGCGCTGGCCGACGGGAACACCCACTTGTCGGCGCCGATGGTGCGGCGAGCGATCAGCAAGTCACGTACGAAGTCGGTGAGCGGCAAGTCCAACGGCCGTTTGCCCTTCATGCTCGACGCGGGCAGGCTGAGGACGGCCTTCTTCAAGTCGACGTTCTGCCACTTGAGCGCCGCCGCCTCCCGTCGCCGCAGGCCGGTGAACAAGATCAATTTCAGGTAATCGGCACCGACCCGGTTCTGCAACGCATCAACTGCGGCGTAGAACTCGGGCAGCTGCTCCGGTGTCAGGTGCCCGGTCCGCTTCTTCACCGGGAACCACACCTTCTTCAGCCGCACAGGGTTCTGGGGGAGGGGATCGGACGGTGGTGCCCGGTCGGCGGCAAAATTGTACACCGCACGCAAGGCCCGCATCGTGCCGTTGGCGGTGGCGTGCCCCGAGGTGCCGCTGTCGGCCGCAACGTCCCGGGCGATCTTCTTCAGCCGGTCCTCGACCACATCGCGGGTGATGTCGCGCAACGGGGTGTCCAGCCATGCGGACAGGTGCCGCTCGATCAGGTCGCGGTAACTCTCCGCCGATCGCGGTCGCAGGTCGGTTCGGGTTTCCAGGTACGTGTCGAGCGCAGACGCCAGCGTGGGATCGCCGCGCCGCACCACCTTGGGGTCACGCCCCTGATAAAAGTCGCCGAGGATTTCCCTGGCCCGCTCCCTGGCCTCGGTGATCGACACGACGTTGACCGGGCCGATGGTGACCCTCCGCTTGCGACCGTCGCGCAGCGCGTGCTGCACGACGTACGACTTGCTGGTGCTCACACCGGAGACCAGGACACCAAACCCGCGCAGCTCGGTGTCCCAGTGCAGCTTCTGCTTCCCGGTAGGGTCGGGTGCCCTGAGCTTGGCGACGGATTTCTCGGTCAACTTGGTCATGACTAAAGCTCCCCCAGTTCGCGTTGCATGCTGCGAACCTCGCCGTACTGCCGCCGAGCGGTGATTGGGTTGACGCCGACCAGGGCAGCGGCGGCGACGAATTCGTTGGCGGTCATCGTCACCGGGCAGTACATCACTGCGGTGCGCAGGTTAGGTCACCAGCTCGCGGCTAATGCGCTGCACCGTGCCGCTGCCAACACCATGCAGCTCGGCAGTCTTGAGCAGGATGGCGGTGTGCGTCCGGCGAACCTCGGCCCGCGCCTATCAAACTATACCACGGCGCCTGCGCTTGTGGCCTCGCTGGCGAAAGGGCTGGGGACAAGCCGCGAGATCGTCGTCCGCGAGACAGCGAAGCTCCGCGCCACGTCAGCATGTGATTCGCCATTGGCAAGCCGCTGCAGGGCTTCCTTTCGCTGGTGGGCCGTCAGGGCCGGGGGCCTACCGAATTTCACGCCCTTGGCCATAGCGCGGCGCCTGGCGTCGCTTGTACGGGCGAGGATGAGCCCGCGCTCAAACTCGGCCAGCCCGCCGAGCACCGTCAGCATCAGGCCGCCGTGCGGCGTGGTTGTGTCGGCCCAGGTGTCGCCCAGCGACTTAAAGCCGGCGCCCACCTTGCCGACGGTGTCGAGGATGTTGAGCAGGTCGCGGGTGGACCGCGCCAGGCGGTCGAGGCGTGTCACCACCAGCACGTCGCCCGCCTCGAGTCGCCGCAGCACCTTGGCCAGTTCGGGACGGTCAGTCTTGGCGCCCGAGGCCTTCTCCGCGTAGACCTTGGCGCAGCCGGCGGCGTGTAGCTGGGCGTCCTGTGCCGCCAAGGTTTGCCCGTCGGTGCTCACCCGCGCATAGCCGAAAATCGTCATTTCGCCCTCCCACTTTTGCAAATAGCGGCAGCCACAATCGAGTCAATTTGAATTTTTTGGACAATTTACACCTGGACTAGCCGTTGAATTCTTCGCAGCGCACCGAAGGCTAGGGCCCGGCGGCGGTATGGGCAAAGAAGGGCAAACCCTTATCAGGTGAATTACCGATTTTTGGCTGTAGTTTGTGTGTTAGTCTCTCAAGCCTCAAGCTCGGGAGGCGTGCCATGTTCGAATGCGCTATTTGCGTGGCCGTTTTTACACTTGTCGTCGTTGCGATAGTCGGCGTAAGCGCCGTGATGGGATAGGAAGAAGGCTCGTACTGGCGAATCGACAACACCAGCAGGTAAGCTCGGGTCACTACGTCCCATCGCAGGTTCCACCTCCAGTCGGTTAGCGCGGAAATCGACCTCTACAGACAGGTGACCTGCGGTTCCCTGCGATGGCCTAGCCTAAGCGGGCTGGGGTTTAAGCATGCCGTCCAAGGTCACCGATCCGCGCCCCGCACCCGCTGCGGCCACGCCTCCCGCCGTGCCTGGCGCTCTCTGTAGGCAGGCCTGCTCCCGTGGCAGGCCGCAGCCGCTCGGGCTGCTCAGTGCCGGGGTTTCGCCTGCTGCGGCCTGTTGGCAGGCGGGCGACCAACGTTCGCCATTTAGCTTTAGGATTGAGACGGGCGCTGTCCGACAATCATAGCCTAGATCGCCTGGGCGAGATTGCGGTGGAAATAGACCGACCACTGCACTCCCCAAGGACATTCGCTCAAATCGCCGTCGTCGTAGCCGCCGGGGAATTCCAAACCGCGCCGTTCGAAATCGTAAGCGTACCGCAAGACTGCCACCACACCAGCAAGCGTCGTTGGGCGAGTATTGAGAAGATTGGTCGCGGCTGCGTCCGTGATCTTGCAAGTTGCCATCACGGTCCTCTGGATCTCGATCCACCGGGAGTCATCCTTCGAAACAATTGCGAGGACGCCCATGTTGATTTCACTTCGACGCCGCTCCTCGGGAAGCTCATTCTCTAGGTCGGAAAGCCGTCCCAAGGCAGCCGAGAACTCGGCTTCCGCCCTGCGGTGGGCCTCGATGGCAGCAAAGATCATATCCAAATCCACGTCGTTCGCGGCTGTGCTTCTCACGGCGT
>DASRJA010000730.1:0-3383 GCA_035649695.1 Mycobacterium sp.
TCAACGACGGCTACAACTGGAAGGGCGACCCCAACGCCACCTGGACCGGCCAAGATATCCCGCAGCAGCCGCCCGGTTCACCGCCGACAGCCGCGCCGCCCGCTGCGGTCCCTGCACCGATAGCCGTCGCCCCGTATGACCCGGCAACCGGCACGTACGTCGGCCCGGACGGAAAGGTCTACACGCAATCCGACCTCGCCAACACTGCACCGGAGGAGAAGACATGGCAGACAATGCTGATCCCGCCGGGGAGCTGACACTGCTCCTCGACGACGACGACGCCGTCGACATCGAGGACGACGGCGCGGGGTGCTCCGCAGACGACGCAGACGCCGCGCCGGGCCCGTCGGCCCACGAACCCATATCAGCCGCGCGGCGGGCCATGAAGCTGGCGTTGGCGGTCGCCGTTGCATTGGCGGTTCTGGTGGGATGGTTGGGATTTCGCGCCCACCAGTCGGAGCAAGTGCACGCACAGCGGAGTCAATTTCTCCAGGCGGCCAGGCAGTGCGCGCTGAACCTGACCACCATCGACTGGCAGAAGGCCGAAAGCGATGTGCACCGAATCCTGGACGGTGCCACGGGACAGTTTCACGACGACTTCGCCAAGCGGGCAGAGCCATTCATTCAGGTGGTCAAGCAAGCCAAATCGACAACCGTTGGTACGGTCACCGACGCCGGACTGGAATCGCAAACCGCTGACAGCGCCCAGGTGCTGGTGGCTGTTACCGTGACGACCTCGAATACCGGTGCACCACAGCCGGATCCACACTCGTGGCGGATGCGCATCTCGGTGCAGGAAGTCGGCGACCAGGCCAAAGTTTCCAACGTGGAGTTCGTCGCATGAGATTGCTAACGTCCCGCCGAGCCGAGGACCCGACAGACACCGACTTGGTGGACGACGCAGCCGCCGAGCTGGAATTCGTAACCGGGCAGGACGAGACCGAGGTCACCGAACGGGCCACGGACGCCGACGGATCCGACCACGACGACCAGACGCGGATTGCAAGGCGTCGCATTCGATGGTCGAAAGCGATCGCCTACGGATTAATACCGGGCTTGGCGCTTCTGCTGGCGTCTGCCGCGGGTTATCTGAAATGGCAGGATGGCACCACCCGCGAGGCTCAGGCAGCCGGCGCGGAATCCGTGCGGTCCGCCATCGACAGCACAGTTGCGCTGCTGTCGTACCGGCCCGACACCGTGGAGAAGGACCTTGACGCTGCGAAGGGCAGACTGACCGGAACATTCCTGAACGCCTACACATCGCTGACTCGTGACGTGGTGATTCCAGGGGCCAAGCAGAAGCAGGTATCCGCGGTGGCCACTGTCCCGGCGGCGGCGTCCTCGTCTGCGACCCCAACGCACGCCGTGGTGCTGCTGTTTGTCGACCAGACCGTTACCGTCGGCCAAAGCGCGCCGACCAACACCGCATCCAGCGTTCGGGTCACCCTCGATAAGGTCGACGGCCGTTGGCTGATCTCGCAATTCGACCCGGTGTGATCCAAATGGTGAAACGGCAATCCGCAACAGCCCGAACCCCGGGTAAGTCGGTGGGAGCGCTTTTCGCCACTGCGGCCACGTTGAGTGCCGCGACGCTGGGGCTGGCTCCGAACGCTCGCGCCGACGTCGTGGCCTACCTCGTCAACGTGCATGTACGACCTGGCTACAACTTCCCCAACGCTGATGCGGCCCTTGGCTATGGCTACGGCATCTGCGACAAGGTGGCTGCTGGCCGCGGCTTCCCTGACGTCATGGCCGACGTGAGGGCCGACTTCAACACGTCCGACGACTACCAGGCCTCGTATCTGATCTCGCAGGCGGTCAACGAACTTTGCCCCGCGCAGATCTGGCAGGTGCGGAACTCGGCAGCGCATTACCAGTCGCCCCCCGGCGTGACCCCCTGACAGAAAGGAGACGAACATGGCGTACCGGTCACTGACACTGCCTGCCTTTGCGATTGCTGCCGCCCTGGTGCTGGGTACGCCCGCCGCACATGCCGACAACGACGACAACACGCTCGTACCCAACAACAAGCGGCTCAACGACGGCGTGGTCGCCAACGTTTACACCGTTCAGCATCAGGCGGGCTGCACCAACGACGTCAAGATCAATCCGCAACTGCGACTGGCGGCTGAGTGGCACACGACGGACGTGCTGAACAACCGCAACCTCGACGGCGATATCGGGTCGGACGGGTCAACGCCGCAAAGCAGGGCCGAGGCGGCCGGCTACCGGGGCAAAGTGGCGGAAACGGTGGCGATCAATCCGGCGTTGGCGATCAGCGGAGTTGACATCATCAACCAGTGGTATTACAACCCAGCCTATTTCGCCATCATGGCCAACTGCGCCAACACCCAGATGGGGGTGTGGTCGGAAAACAGCCTGGATCGCACCGTTGTCGTGGCCGTATACGGACAGCCCGATCAGTCCGTCGAGAACAGACCGTTTGGACCGGAAATTGGGCTTCCACCTGGGGTGGTCCTCGCGGAAAACTCTCCGCTCGATCCCAATCCGGACTACGACGGCAGCGACGAGATCGAGTACGGCATCAACTGGTTCCCGTGGATCCTGCGCGGTGTCTACCCGCCGCCGGCGTACCCGCCGAATTAGGGGTCCGGGTCGCCAACGAGGGACGTGTGTATTGCACTTGTTGCGCAACATCTTTCGCTGCGTCCCTCGCAAAGCGCTGCGATCAGATCGCCAAAGACATTCGCCGATCTACACCGCATCGGCTGCAACTGCGGCCGCGAGCGCCCGGCGCCGGTTGGCGACAGCGCGAACTCCGGCGGTGGTGCGGTGAACCAAGGCGATGATCGCCGGGATGAGCACCGGGGACACGACCATGAGAAGGATGGCGAAAGCGCTTAGGTACTGCGACATGGGTGCACTCACATTTCTGTATGAATCGGGTGGGCTGAGACTTGAATCCGAAGGGGCGCTCTCTCCGCGTCCCTTCCGTGATCCGGTTGTGTCTTAAGTGTCTCGAGGTCCGGCCGTGTGTGCGTCTCCCGATCGGACGATTTTCCTCTCCCGAAAGGGGCAAAGCGAGCCGCAGCGCCGGTGTCGAATTGACATTGCCGGCGCGATTGGCCGGAGTACGGTGAGATAGCTGCAGCGAAGGCAACGGCGATGGGAACGCTGATACCGGGTGGCATGAATAGTTTGCTCTGGCGGTGGGATTCGATCCGCTCCGCCAGCGGTCCTCGTGTGCGGGTGGACTAGCGATGAGCAATCCCGACGACACACAACGCGGTCTCGCTACGGGAATCGTCGCCGAGCTCGAGGTGGAGGGCTACCACGACGCTGAGCCCGTGGGGCGTGGCGGGTTCGGTGTCGTCTATCGCTGTCGGCAACCGTCACTCGACCGTGTCGTCGCGATCAAAATC
>DASRJA010000731.1:0-10726 GCA_035649695.1 Mycobacterium sp.
TCGTGGCGCAGGTAGGTGTCGAATGCGGCATTGAGCTGATCCAGCGCCTCATCACCCCGGTCGGTGCGTGCGAGTTCATCGCCGGCGTCCTCGGCAGCTGCGGCGTACAGAAGCGGCCGCGACGACGAGTGCAGCACGTCGGCGGCAGCCACCACTGCCTGGACATCACGTTCGAGTATCCCGCGGGCATGCCCGGCCACCCCCGAGAACAGCGGGATCGCCGGCCGCTCACGCTCGAGCACGTCGGCGGCCTGCAGGACACGTGCGCGCAAGCCGGCATCACCGCCGGCCGACGCCACCCGCGCACCCAAGATCACCCGATCCAAGACCAGGGGCCAGAGTGGTGTCCCGAACAGCGTGATGTCGCCGCCCAGCCAGCGCATCGCGTCATGGACGTCGTCGCGCTGCCACGCCGCCAGCGCCAGCACGTGCGCCGTTCCCCGACCTACCGTAGATGAGGCAGTGGAATAGGCGTCGCGCGCGTCATTGACCATCTGCAGCAACAACGTTCGGTCATCGGTGCGCGCCGCCACGTCGGCCAGAATCACCATGCGCATCATGTTCAGCTCGGTCACGGCTGTCGGCTGTGGGGGCGGCAGGGATTCGGTCGCGGCGCGGGCGCTGGACAACCGGCCCGCAGTTAGGTGGACAATCCCGTCAAACAGCGTCCACATATCAAGGGCCATCGCGTTGCCTTCCCGGCGGGCTTGCTGTGTTCCGTCGGCGATCCGGGCCGCAGCGTCGTCCAACCGGCCGACCGCCGCCAGCAGGAGCGGGTAGTGGAGTGCGGCCAAGTCATGAGCTGCGGTCACACCACTCGCGCGGGCGAGCGCGCAAAGCTCCTCGAGGCGGCCTACGGCGCGGCCCGCGTACCCCTCCCCACCGTCGAGCACAGCGAGGGTGACATCGGCCAGGATCGTGGCCTCGAGATCACCGGTGGATGCCGCCGCCGCGGCAGCCTCGGTGGCCGCCGCGCGCCGTTGCCCCCGTTGGTCGTGGAACGTCAGGTTGTAGGCCAGCCACCCCAGATGCCGGGCCCGGGTGACCTCGCTGATGTCGCCCAACTGCAGCGCTCGACGATTCTCCTCGACGCGCCACTGTGCACTGTGCTTGATGAGCGTCGCGCGGCGCAGCCGAATCTCGGCCTCCTCTTGGGGCGACGCCGCCTCCGAGAGCGCCGCAACGGCCAACCCTTCGGCCTCCTGATAGCGGCTGGCCCGGTTGAGCAACCCCACCGTCTCGGCGACCAGTGGCCCGTGCTCAGCGTCGTCGGCGGGCAACAACTCCAACGCTCGCTTGCTCAGGTCCGCGGCCGCACCGGCATCGCTGCGGCCAACCGATTGGGCGGCTTGGCGCAGCGCGTCGATCGCCTCCCGGTCCCCGGGCTCGGCGCTGCGCACCAGCTGCGCGGCCACCTCGGCCGGCGCCGCGCCCATACCGAGCATGATCGACGCCGATTGGCGCTCCATGGCGCGGCGCAGCGACTGCGACAATGACTGCCGGGTGGCCTCGCGCAGCAAGTCGTGCCGAAACCGCAACTGCTCACCGTCTTCGACGAGCAGATCCGCGCGCACCGCCTCGGCGAGCGCCGACATCAACGACGCGGGCTGGCGTTGCAGCATCGCGGCCAGCAGGCCGGCCGAGAACCGGTCCGGCAGCACCGAGGCCACCCGCACCACCTCGCCCGCATCGCTGGAGAGCACGTCGAGTCGCTGCTGCATACCGGCGCCCAGCCGGCGCGGCAGTCCGTGTCCGCTGGCCACCGCACGCCCGCCGCTGACAGTGAGCCGGCCCTCCTCGTCCAGACCCCCCACCAGCTCGCTGACCAGGAAGGGATTTCCGTGCGCCTTGGCGGCCAGATTCAACAGCGACTCATCGGCGTTCGCGCGCACCGCGTCGCAGACCATGTCGGCGACCGCGCTCGCCGACATCGCGGCCACCCGCACAACGGCGGCACCCGCGCGTTGCAGCACCGACAAGGTCTCCTGCACCCCCGGCCCGCCGGCCCCGCTGCGGGCGGTCAGCACCCACAGCACCGCCACATCCGGCCGCGGACTGGCCAGCGACCGCAGCGCCAACAACGTGCTGTTATCAGCCCAGTGGATGTCCTCCAGCACAATCGCCAGCGGGGTCTGCGCCGCCGCCGCATCAATCGCGTCGGCCAGATCGTGCACCACCCAATAGCGCAGATCCGCCGAGCCACCCAGCCGGCGCAACGCGTCGGCGTCGCCCACCGGCGGATCGGCCCGCAGCGTGGCCATGAACAGCACGAAAAACGGCACCGTCTGCTGATACTCGAAGGCCTCACCGAACAAGGTGCGCACCCCGCCCTTGTCGGCCAGCGCCATCACCTCGGTCAGCAACCGACTCTTCCCGATACCCGGCGGGCCCTCGATGACCAGCACGCCCCCGCGCCCCCGCGCCAGCGCCGCCACCAACGCGCCGATCACCTTCAACTCGCCCGCCCGGCCCCGAACCGGCGGGGCTGCGAGCCGCTGGCCGCCGACATCAAAAAGGCCGGTTGAAGGCCCCACGAGGTGTCCCGTCTACCGTTCGCCGAACTGCCACTGCAGTGCAGTCATTGTAGGCATCTGCCCACGTCATCGACCCGCATTGCTGTCGATCGCTCGGCATGCGCGCGATCTAGGCAGCCCGTCGGCGCGGGCAGCCAAAAACCAGCGGCGACGACGACGAACGGCGGGTGATCGCGCGGGCAAGCAGAACCGCCAGTTCATCGGCTCGCCGCCACGTCACGGTGATGCGCCGGCTGAGTCGCATCAGTGCACGCAGCGAGCAGTCAGCATTCGCCAGGATCGCGATTCCCGCGCCATCGCTGCCGAGTTCGCGTCACTTCGACAAGATCTGGTCACCGACGATCCCAAGGCTCGGACGCGCCATCACCTCGCATTGGCCGTGCCTGTGGCTCCTACCAAGCGGTCGCGCCGCCGTCGACCGGGTAGTTGGCGCCTGTGATGTACGACGCCCGGTCAGAAGCGAGGAAGGCCGCGAGCTCCGCGATCTCCTCGGGTTGACCAAACCGCTTGAGAAGCGTCTTGCTGGTTATCGCGTCCCGGGCCGCCTGGTTGTTGCCGAGGTCGCGGTCGCTGGCCGGGGTCAGGAAAGGCCCGGGGCTGATCGCCACCGCGCGGATCCCATGCCGCGCGCCTTCAAGCGCTAATTGTCGCGTCATGGCGATGACGCCGGCTTTCGCTGCGGCGTGCCCGACCCACGGGGGAGTCTCTGCGGCGATCATGCCTGCGTGGGACGCGATGTTGATGATGACACCGCCACCGCGCTGGACCAGGTGCGGCCACGCGAACTTCGACACGAAGAAGGGGATGTCGAGTTCGCCAGTTATGGTCGCCCGCCAGTCATCGATGGAGAAATCGGGCATCGGACCGAAGTATTGGATGCCCGCGTTGTTGCAGACCACGTCGATCCCGCCGTAGGCGGCCACGGCATCCTCAATCATCTTCTGCGCCTGGTCGGGGTCGGTGAGGTCGATCGGCGCGATGCCAGTCATCTCACCGCCGGCGCGACCGATGAGTTCGACCGTCTCGTTGTTGGCATCAACCTTGATGTCGCACCCGACAACCTTGGCGCCTTCTCGCGCAAAGGTCTGTGCCGCGACGCGGCCCAGACCTCCTCCGGTGCCGGTGATCAGCACGACCTTCTCGTCGAGTAATCCCATAGCTTCCTCCTGATCTGAACTGCGCGTTGATGGATTCGTGGCTGGCGCTGCAACGGTGGTGGCAATCGGCCTGCACGCCAGCGCTACACCGGCAATGCGGCTCGTCAGCGTCGGCCCTTGCGCTTGCCCGTTACCCGTGGTTTGGCATCACGGGTACCCGACGTCGGGGTCACGGCAGGACGACGATCTTTCCGTTGAGGTGCCCGGCACTGCTGGCATCGAGTGCTGCTGCCGTCTCTGCCAGAGGAAAGGTCCGCCAGATGGGGACGGTAAGCCGCCGCTGCTCGAGAAGGGAGACGATCTCGCGCAGCGCAGGGTCCCAATCATCCTCTGTTGCGCCGACGAAGACTTGAATTCCGGTGTCGGCGGCGTCGAACGCGACGAGTGTCAGAACACGGTCGGGGCCACCGGCGAGTTCAATCGAGAGCGGAATCTCGCCACGGCCGGACGCATCAAGGACGGCATCGACCCCGTCTGGCGCAACGGCGCGGACACGTTCGAGGAGGCCGTCGCCGTAGCAGACGGGCTCGGCGCCAATCGATCGCAGGTACTCGAAATTGCGCTCACTCGCCGTACCAATTACCCGTGCCCCGCGCGCGACCGCGAGCTGAACCGCGAACGTACCCACCCCACCGGCGGCGGCATGCACGAGCAACGTCTCGCCCGCCTTAATGCCCAGTTGGTCAAGCACCGCCCACGCGGTGCCGCCCGCGCCGGCCACGCTGCCGGCCACGTCCCAGCCGATGTCCGCGGGTTTGGTGATGAGGTTGGCCGGATCTGCAAGGGCGGACTCGGAGATGGCGGGCGTCAGCGAGCGGCCCATCACCTCATCGCCCACCTGGAATTCGGTGACCCCCGTACCCACCTGATCGACCACACCGGCGACATCGGACCCCAGGCCCGCGGGCAGCGTCAACGGGATGATCTCGCGCATGAAGCCCCGCATGATCTTCCAGTCGATGGGATTGATACCGGCGGCCCGCACCTCGATCCGGACCTGCCCGGGCCCGGCGGTCAGCGCGGGCGCATCGACCGCAGCGAGCACATCCGTGCCGCCGTATTCCGAGAACTGCACTGTTCGCGCCATCTCTACATTTCCAATCTGATTCGAATCGAATAGTTGTTGCCACGTTCCAAGGGTCGAACCCCCAGGATGTAGACGCGTCAACAAATCTAGCACCTTGATGTTGATGCGTCAACAAAATTCGGTATGCTGTCACCATGGCGCAGGAGCGATGGCTCAATGAGAATCAACAGCGCTTCTGGCGGCTGTACGTGGATGTCCAGCATCATCTGGAGGGGGTACTGCACCGCGAGTTACTTACGGGCTCCGGGCTTTCCAGCGCGGAGTTTGCCGTGCTCGTACCCCTGTCGGAGACACCAGCGGAGAAACTTCGGGCCAGAGATTTGTGCCGAGAACTCGGATGGGATCGGACACGGTTGTCACACTTGGTTGCCAGAATGCAGCAGCGGGGACTCGTCCGCCGAAGCGGGTGCGCCGACGATGCCCGCGGATCCGTGGTCGAGCTCACCCACGAGGGGCGCCGAGCGATTACTGACGCTGCCCCCGCGCATACCGACGCCGTTCGCCGATACCTTATCGACCTGCTCGACGACGACGAGATCGCCAGCATGACTGATGTCTTCCAGCGAGTACTGGAAGGGCTTGACCCACAACGAGATTAGGGCGCGGGTGGTTCAGTACATGGAGACCCTGCTCACGCAGGCTCGCACCCTCGCGCGCAAGGCTCACTAGGGTATTCGCTAAGCCACTTCAGATAGTCTTGCAGCGCTTCGTCGAATGTGTATTGGGGACGCCACCCGGTATCCAACATCGCGGTCTCCGGCCGTCCGCCCGCCGACTACGGCGGCGATCCCACCCGCGAATCGCTGCGCTTCGACGTGCCCCACGAGCCACCCATCGAGGCCGCGACCTCCGATGCAACGGGCAACCGCCACCATCAGAGTCTGAGCGTCCGGTTGCCTGGACAAGCACGCACACAGCAACTCTGTCGGCGTGATGCCATTCGCTGCGGCGAGCCGGCGACACAACGAGTCGAACGACTCACCCGCACCGGCCCGATCCTGGCCGGAAGCCAGTCATCGGAGCTGTCGGTGCGGCCAAAAATTATTCAACTACGAACTCTAGTTAAAACAACGGGGTGCCGCTTGCTAATCTTCGCTGCATCTCGACAGGCACCTTTTACTTCTTTTATTGAGGTTAATTATCATCATCATCAGCTAGCATTAATTAAGGAGACTATGCCTTGGCCATGTTGGTGAATCGCGACAAATGCAGTTGGTGCGCAACGGTGATCGTCTTCGTCGGACCGTTGCGGTGCTTGCCCAAGATCAGGTCGGCTTCGCCACCGCGCGGATCGTCACGCTCGAACGCATCCGGACGGTGCAACAGGATAACCATGTCCGCATCCTGTTCCAGCGAGTTATGTAAACTAACTAAGTTTCCGACGAAATTGTGTGTGCCGCTTACGGTTCCATCGTAGACGTCGTGCTCCCCGATGCTCGTGATCCCGATGATTCTGTCCCAGAAGACGTCATCTGTGGTGAGCTCGTGGAGCTCTGAATCGTCCAGTAGTGCGGCTGCCTTATGCAAGCGTTTGCGACCCACTGCATGCTTCCACAGCGTTGAACCACAGAACTTGGTCCCCATCAACTCGGCGAAATCCCTATGCGACATATCACTTTCGGTCAACGCATCTCGAACTCGGCGCCACACCTCCGCCGGAATGGTGTCAGAGTTTGCCTTTGGCTCTACCTGCTTCAGGTGCGACAACACTTCCCGAGCCGCAAAGAACTTCTCCCCGTTGACGTCTACGAACTTGAGGAACTTGCGCTGATTTTCGCAGCCGAAGATATTAAGGTGCCAGGAGTCGCGGTATCCGGCCTTGCGGGCACGATAGATCCGACTGTTGATTCCCAACCGCAGCAGCAACTGCATGACGTCGTCGATCAACTGACGACTGCTCGAGGCATAGTAGACGCGCCCTTGCTGGACCTTGGCGTCCCAGCGCACTGAGCCGTCGGTCGCCCACAAGTGGCGCAGGAACAATGCGATCTGATCGTTCGACAACGCGAAAACTTTTTGTGGCACAAACTTTTCGTAGCTTCTCTTGCCGAAGAGACCTAGTCCATCAAGCCATGCCGCGATCGGGTTGCGCTTCCCATGTGTCAGGCGATATGGCGCTGGCAACCGCATCGTTGTCGCTCGCGCGGCGGGGTAATCGTCGCGGATCGCGGTCACCCCGAAGTGCTTGGCCGCCGTAGCCACCGCTGCCAAGTTTTCTTCGTCGATGCTCGCGTACCTGATCGGCTGCCGCTTCACACATGAGCCGTCGCCAATCATGTGGGCTAGCAATATGATCTCGGACTCGTCCATCCGCTCCGTATGAACGGGCTCCGGCACCCGCCGCGGCACCGCCAGACGATCGCCAACCTTCAACTCGCCCAACGGAGTCCAGCCATCAAACGTCATGAACGGATGGTTGGCGGTGGCCTCCACCTCTCGGCCCGAGGCCAGTCGAAGTTTGAAGACTTCCTTGTGTCCGCTCGGGAACACATTCGTCATCGGCCGAGCGACCAGCCGCTTGCGCTCGTCCAGCGACCACACCAACGGCCGCTCACCCGTGCGCATCAGCTCGCCAAACGTCACCTCAGCACCGTTGTCCGCCCGCAAGATTCGCGTATTCGCCGTCAAGCAGCCCGACTCACGAAGGTCCGAGATCATCGGCTTCTTGTCCGTGCGCTGTTCCGGCCCCCGGTTCAGCTGGCTGATCGCGACCACGGGTACGTCGAGTTCCTTGGCCATCAGCTTGAGGCTTCGCGAGAAGTCCGACACCTCTTGCTGGCGCGACTCGTACTTCTTGCCCGAGGTCATCAGCTGCATGTAATCGACGACGATCAGCTTCAGCCCAGCCTTCTGAGAAAGCCGGCGCGCCTTCGCGCGGATCTCCATCATCGTCAGGTTCGGCGAGTCGTCGATGTACAGCGGCGCTTCGCTGATTTCGCTCATCCGCCGCGCCAATCGCGTCCAGTCGTCGTCGCTCATGCGACCCGATCGCATGTCGGACAGCTTGATCTTCGCCTCGGCTGACAGCAGCCGCATGACGATCTCCGACTTGCTCATCTCCAGGCTGAAAATGACGCTTGCCATCTGGTTCTTGATCGAGCACGACCGCAGGAAGTCGAGACCCAACGTCGAGTTGTGCGTCGGCACCATCCCCGGACCGGCCAGATAGAGGTGCGCCCCGTTGTCCACCTGCACGCAGCGCACCGGAACCGTGCGCACCCGATGTACCGCCTCGATCTGCAGCACCGGTGCCATCAACGTCGTGGCACCCCGCCCGTCGTACCGCGCCATCGACCCTGCCGCCGCGATTGTGTCCATGCCCCAACGCAGTTCTGCGGTAGTCCGGACCCCGTAGCCTGTCGGCCATTGATGCAGCGCGTCCGCGACGATCACTGTGCCATCGGAGAACTCGACCTCATAGCACGGCCGTCCGAACATAATGTCCGTCGCAGCCACCACCTGCGTCGGCTCTCCATCGGCGCCCAACAGCCAATCCCCGACCGCAACATCACCCATGGTGGTCCAACCCGTCGGCGTCGGAAGGGGCGTATTGAGTGCCAACGCCTTCCCAACACCAGGTCGCGCCGCGATGATGATCATCTGACCCGCGTGCAGACCATTGGTCACCTCGTCGAGTTCAACAAAGCCTGTCGGAACGCCGCGCGCGATACCTCCGTTCGACGCGATGGCGTCGATCTCGTCCATCGTCGGCTGCAGCAGGTCTTCCAGGGCCACAAAGTCTTCCGACGTGCGTCCCTCGGTGACGTCGTAGATCTCGGCCTGCGCGCGATCGACGATCTCGGTGACGTCCGCGCCCTCTGCGCCCGCGTAGCCGTACTGCACCACCCGGGTGCCCGCCTCGACCAACCGGCGCAGCAGCGCCTTCTCCGCGACGATGCCCGCGTAAAAGCCCGCGTTCGCCGCGGTCGGCACCGTGGAGATCAGCGTGTGCAGATACGGCGCCCCGCCAATCCGGCGGAGCAACCCTCGACGATCCAACTCGGCGGCCACTGTCACCGCATCCGCGGGCTCGCCGCGGCCGTACAGATCGAGGATCGCGTCGTAGACGTTCTGATGCGCGGGCCGGTAGAAGTCACCGGGACGCAGCCGCTCCAATACGTCCGCGATGGCGTCCTTGCTCAGCAGCATGCCTCCGAGGACCGCCTGTTCGGCCGCCGCGTCCTGGGGTGGCTGACGACCGAAGTCCTCACTGGGTGGCGGAACGTCCATACCCGAATGGCCGAGGTCGTCCACGACAGCCATTGCGCGTTCCACCTCCCCTCACCTGATCGAACGTATGTTCGTCTACGCTCTTTCGAGCGTAAGTCAGACGACCGACATCTGCCACCTCGCGAACCGCAAGACTGCCTTGCGACGGCCAACGCTAGACGTTGCTGGGAGCCCTACAAAACGGCCTTGTTAATGGACTTGTGTATGGGGTGTGGATATCCGTGGGCAGCCATGTTGAGGCGTTGGGGAGAACCTGTGGACTAACGACTTTCTTTGGTGCATCCCCGCAGATAAGCGCACCACAAACTACGTGCGTATCTGTGGATGACAATTCCCTCGGCGTGTCGGCCGAGGTTGCGATCTCGGGCGTGTTGTGTTTCGGGTAAGGGCCGAACAGGTTAACAGCTCGTTAGCTTCGCTGCGACCCGAATGTGGGGCAAAGTTCGCCAGAGGGTACAGCAACGACCGGGTGGAGATCGATCATGGCCTTCACCCGGTCGAATTGACGCTGCGGTAACTAACTCGCGACGACGCTCAGGGACACCGAAGCGTCCACATCCGGGTGCAGCCGGATGACGACCGGGTGCGTACCGACGAACTTGATGTGCGCCTTGGACAACTGAACCGTCCGCTTGTCCAGATTCGGTCCGCCGGCCTTCTTGATCGCCGCAACGACGTCCGCCGCCGTCACCGAACCGAACAGCTTGCCGCTGTCGCCCGCCGCCTTCACCGACAGCTCGACCGAGCCCAGGCCCTCGATCGCGCTCTTGAGCTCCTTGGCGTGCTCGAGGCCCTGCACCGCCTTGGCCTCGCGGGCCCGACGGATCTCCTCGGCCTGCCGCTCCGCGCCCCGTGACGCGACGATCGCCAGTCCACGCGGCAGCAGGAAGTTGCGGCCGTAGCCGTCCTTGACCTCCACGATGTCGCCAGACGTCCCGAGGTGGTCGACCTCTGCAGTGAGAATCAGTTTCATTTTTTTTCGTCCCTCCCTACCGCGTCGACGCGCTGAACGGCAGGAGCGCCACCTCGCGGGCGTTCTTGACCGCGATGGCGATGTCGCGCTGGTGCTGCACGCAGTTTCCCGTCACACGGCGGGCACGGATCTTGCCGCGCTCGCTGATGTAGGTGCGCAACAGCTGGGTGTCCTTGTAATCGATCGTCTGCCCCTTCTTGGAGCAGAACACGCACTTGCGCGTCTTGATCGGCTTCTCGGGCGCCGGGCGCCGTTTGGTGGCCTTGGCCATGTGTGTATCTCTTTCTGGAATTGCTGATTAGTTGTAAGTCAGAAGGGCGGTTCGTCGTCGCTGCCGGAGAACGAACCGGACGCGGGCGCACTGCCCCACGGGTCGTCCTGCTTGGGCTGTTCGGAGCCGCCCCCGGAGCCTCCCCCACGGGAACCTCCGCCGCCACCGCTGCCGAATCCGCCGCCACCGCCGCCGCTGCGGCTCGCCTTGTTCACCTTGGCGGTCGCGTAGCGCAACGACGGGCCGATCTCGTCGACCTCGACCTCGACCACGGTGCGCTTCTCGCCCTCACGGGTCTCGAAGGAACGCTGCTTGAGCCGGCCGGTGACGATCACCCGGGCGCCGCGCGTCAGGCTTTCGGCGACATTCTCCGCGGCCTCGCGCCAGATGTTGCAGCGCATGAACAGCGCCTCGCCGTCTTTCCATTCATTGGAATTCCGGTCGAAGGTCCGCGGGGTTGCGGCCACGGTGAAG